>DASYVD010000035.1:0-29915 GCA_036000545.1 Actinomycetota bacterium
CGAGGCACCGCGGGCGCCCTCGGGGCTTCCTCCACCTGGTGAGCCCCGGAGCGCCCTCCGCCTCGCATTATACCCCGGGGGTCTGCCAACACCTCCTCAGGGGCCTTTCCCCGCCCCTGGTTCTCACCATCTCCTTCGGCCCGGAGGGTTCCCGACCTGAGCCGAGGGAGACACCTTATCTTGTAGGACCCGCCGCGGGCCGGGAACGTTCCCCCCTGGGTGTTCGCGCCCCGGCAAGGCCCGGTTGCCCGGCCAATCCCCCAACCGGCGGATGCCGCATTTCATTCCATCGGCCCATATGCACGCGCGAGACCTCGGGCTATCCTCGGTGGCGGAGGCGTCGACTGGGGGAAAGCGGGATGGACGTGCGAGTTCGAGCCCGTGGAGCCATGACGCGCCCTTCTCCCAAGTTTCGCCTGGCTCTGTTCTTGGCCCTGTTCCTCGCCGGCGCGGCCACGGCCGTGGCGATGACGGTTTCGTTCGACCCCTCCCCCTTCGCCCTCGCCGGGACGATCGCCCTGGGGAGCGCGTCCGCCCTGGCCGTGGCGACGGAGCTCAAACGATCGCGCCAGCGGCACCGGGTCGTCGAGGTCCTGGAGGCCGCCGAGCGGGCCCGCCTCCTTCGCGAGTTCGTGGCCGCTCGGGAGGTCGAGAGGCGGGCTCTGTGGGAGCGGCTGCACGACGAGGTGCTCCAGACGACCGCCGGCAACCTGCTCCGGCTCGATGCAGCCCGTGTGCTGCTCGAAGAAGGACGCATCGAACAGGCCGGGGCTCTGATGACCGAGGCGACCAGAACCGAGCGGCAGATCTTCGACGACCTCCGGAAGCTCATGGCGGGGATGAACGTCGATCCGCTGCGGATGCCCGGCCCGGACCCGCTCCAAGTCCTGGTGGCCATCCCCGAGCGGGAGCCGGCGCCTCCAGTCGGATAGTCCGGGGCCTGGCGCTGGCCAGGGCCTGGCTGGTTGTCAGACCTTGGGGGCCTCTCCGAGGGTGGAACCTCCTCCGACGCGGCCTCGTCGCTCCTTGATGGCCCCGGTGGCCTTGTCCACGCCCTGCTGGACCACGCTCAGGCCCTTCCGGGCGCCCGTCTCCGCGGCCTCCTTGCTCGTGGACACGGCTTTCTGCACGGTCGGGTTGCCGGTGAACCCGTTCCAGGCCTGCTTGATCTGCTCGTACCTATCCCGTCCCGCCTTCGAACCGAGGACGTAGCCGACGCCGAACCCGATCAGGAGTCCTGTTCTGAATCCCATGTGCCCTCCTTTCGTCGAAGGTCTACCCGTCCCCAGCGGAGATTACCCTTGTGCCCGAGCGAGCGCAGACCGGCCGCGTGCCTTAGTGGAGGGGATCCTGGCGCCGTCGGGTGACGATGCCGTAACGCGAGTTCCAGTACTTCGGGGCGGGGCGGTTCTTCCGCCACCGGGGGAAGAACACCCGTTTGTCGCCGTCCAGGATGCCGGTGCGCTCCAGGTCCGGAGTGAACGTCCGCATGATGGGACGCCACGGTGCTCGAGGGCCGACCCATCGCTCGGGGCGTTCGGTGGGGCCGGGCACGGCGAACAGCCCCACCTCGTTCGCGCCGAGGAAGACGTGGTCATCCGGTCCGAGCTGGACGGGCAACGAGGAGTAGGGACGCCAGGGCTGCACTTCGAGGGCGCGCACCAGCTGGGGGCCTCCGCGACCCCGGGTCCGCCGGAGCGAGGCGACCAGAGCGCGCACCGCGTCGTAGCCCTCCTGCTCGTGTCCCGCGGGCAGCCAACCGAAGGCCTCGCGAAAGCGGAGCCGGAATGCGCGCACCCGGGGGATCGGCTGGGCCCATCCTGCCCACGTGTACGGGTACGGCGCCACCGTCCCCGGCGGCGGGCCGGCCGCGGCGAACTCCGGCGACAGCGCGTCCGACGACACGACCAGCTGCGGCCCGCCATCCCGCCGGGCCAGCGCCCGGGCGACCCGGGCGGCCGTGGTGGAGCCACCCAGGAACACCAGAGCATCGGCGTCTCGGGCAGACGAGATCACCTCGCGCACGTCCCCCCCACGGAGAACGGAGACCCGGCGCGTCACGTCCCCGCCTTCTTCCGCCATGGCCGAGTCGAACGCCTCGCCGGTTGCCGGAGGAGCAGCCGTCTCCACGGCCAGGACCACCTGTTCGTGCCGCCGGTCCCGGACCACGTACCTGGCTATGGCCCGGGACTGCCACAGGACGGGGACGCCGGTCTGGAACACCTGCCGGTAGAGCGAACGGGAGGAGTAGAGATCGCCGCCGAGGAGCACGACGGGACCGCCGAACGCCTCGACCTGCCGGCGCAACGCGACAAGCGGCCGACCATCCCCGACCACGAGCACCGACGCGGCCTCGTTGGCCCGAAGGATCTCCTCGAGGAGGACCCGGGCACGCCCCGGGTCGCCGCGGTCGTCGGCCACCTCGACAAGGAGATCGCGCCGGCCGACGCCCCCGCCGGTCCTCACCTGTCGCTCCGCCAGCCGGATCCCGTCCAGGTAGGTACGGTCCAACGCGGCGGTGGGTCCGGTTACCGAGGCCACCACGGCCAGGACCACCGCCGGCCGCTCTTCGGCCGGGGGGGACTGCACAGGCGGCGTGGTCGGGGCCCCCTGGGGAGGGGCGGCGGACGTGCACGCCGACAGCAACGCCAGAAGAATGGCCGCCGCTCGCTTGGGGATCAGAGCGGTGGGGAATCCGGGGGGGAAGCTCGCCCAGGGTGGGCGTGTCTTGAGACGGATCAGCGAGCGAACCCCACGACTCAGGACGAGGGCTCCTCCGGTCGTAGCGCGGGGAACAGGATGACCTCTCGGAGTGACGGCGCGTCGGTGAGGATCATCAGGAGGCGGTCGGTACCCAGGCCCAGCCCGCCGGCCGGAGGCATCCCGTGCTCCAGCGCCACCAGGAAGTCCTCGTCGAAGGGATGGGTCTCCTCAGCGCCGGCCCGCTTCTGGGCCTGCTGCATCTCGAACCGCCGCCGCTGCTCGTCGGGATCGTTGAGCTCCGAATACGCGGGCGCGATCTCCACGCCACCCATGATCAGATCAAAGTGCTCCGTCAGGCGGGGGTCGTCGCGATGCGTCCTGGCCAGCGGCGACACCTCACGTGGGAAGTCCTTGACGATAGTCGGTTCGACCAGCTCTTCCTCGACGAGCTTCTCGAAGAGCTCCAGGAGCAGCTTCCCGGCCGGCCACTGAGGATCGTACCCCACGCCACGCTCGTCGGCGATCCGCTGCATCTCCTCCAGGGGGATGTCGAGCGAAAGTTCCCGCCCGGCATGCTCGGTGACGAGCTCCAGGAGCGTCCGACGCGGCCACGGCTGCTCGAGATCGATCCGCCGTCCCCGAAGCTCGAAGATCAACCCGCCGTTCACGGCGACCGCGGCTTCTTTCACCAACCCTTCCACCAGATCCATCATGTCCTCGTAGGAGGCGTACGCCTGATACGCCTCGAGCATCGTGAATTCCGGGTTGTACTTGGGAGAGATCCCTTCGTTCCGAAACGTCCGTCCGATCTCGTACACGCGCTCCAGGCCCCCCACCAACAGACGCTTCAGGTAGAGCTCCGGTGCGATCCGTAGATACATGTCGATGTCCAGGGCCTCGTGATGGGTCACGAACGGCCTGGCTAGGCCCCCACCGGGAACGGACTGGAGGATCGGCGTCTCCACCTCCACGAATCCCCGGGCGTCGAGGTAGGTGCGGAACGCCGTGAGCATCCGGGCTCGGGCCCGTACTAGCTCGGCCACCCCGGCGTTCGTTGCCAGGTCGAGATACCGGCGACGGTACCGGAGCTCCACGTCCTTCAGGCCGTGCCACTTCTCGGGCATCGGGCGGAGAGATTTCGACAGCAGAACGAGCCGGGCAGCCTTCACCGAGAGCTCCCCGCGCTTGGTCGTGACCACCTCGCCCTCGGCGCCCACCCAGTCCCCGAGATCCAGCTCGTCCACGAGGGCCATGCCATCCGCGTCGAGGGCGTCGCCTGTGAGGAACAGCTGGATCTCGCCGGAGGCGTCGCGGAGCACGCCGAAGGTGAGCTTCCCGTGCCGGCGCAGGGCGAGGAGGCGGCCCGCCACCCGCACGGCGTGACCGGTCGAAGTCCCCGCTTCGAGCTCTCCGAACTTCTCCTGGAGCTCCGCGGCGAGCGCGTCGCGGTCGAAGCGGAGGGCGAAGGGCTCGACACCCCGGGCCCGGAGCCGCACGAGCTTCTCTCGGCGGACGGCAAGGACGTGCTCGGGGTGCTCCGGTGCGGGCGGTTCGGAAGGGGTCACTGCCCCTCCGTGTTCCGGTCGAACACCAGACGGAGCCCCTCGAGGGTGAGCCACGGCTCGTGGTGGTCGATGGTCCGGCACTCGTCGATGACCAGTGGAGCCAGACCGCCCGTGGCGACCACGGTGGGGCTTCCCAGCTCCTTGGCCATCCGCTCTACCATCCCGTCGACGAGCGAGGCGTACCCGAGCACCAGCCCGGACTGGAGGCTCTCCGCGGTGCTCTTGCCGATCACCGATCGCGGGGGCACCAGCTCGACTCGCCGGAGCAACGCCGCCTGCCGATAGAGGGACTCAGCGGCCACGGTGATCCCCGGGGCGATGGCCCCGCCCAGGTATTCACAGTTGGCCGACACGGCGTCGAGGGTCGTCGCGGTGCCGAAGTCCACC
The DNA here is from genome assembly GCA_036000545.1 of Actinomycetota bacterium. Classification (GTDB taxonomy): domain Bacteria; phylum Actinomycetota; class UBA4738; order UBA4738; family CALAEC01; genus DASYVD01. The sequence goes on from DASYVD010000035.1 coordinate 4,656, forward strand.
ACGATGGCCGGACCGCCGTATTTGGTGAACGCGCCGAGCGCGTTCACCACCCGATCCGCTCCGACCTCCTTTGGATTGTCGATCAGGATGGCGATGCCGGTCTTCACCCCCGGTTCCACGACTACCGGGGGAAACCGGAAGTACCGCCGGACCATCTCCCGGAGGGCCTGGGTGGCCGAGGGGACCACGCTCGAGACGACCACCCCGGTGACGTTCCGGTCGAAGCTCAGTCCGGCGTGATCGAGGAGCCCCTGGAACAGGAGCGCCAGCTCGTCGGCGGTGCGCTCCGGGACCGTGGACAGGCGCCACCGCCACGCCAGCTCTTCCTCCCGGAACACCCCGCAAACCGTTTCGGTGTTCCCGATGTCCACCGCGAGGAGCACCGCTCAATCCTCCCCGGAAAGGAGGGCGTTGTCGATGAGCCTCGCCCTGCCGACGCGGGCGGCGATGAGCGCGCGCGTCGGGCCGAGGAGGCGGTCGACATCTTCGAAGGTGCGGTCGTCGACGACGGCGACGTAGTCGAGCGTCGCCAGGGGCTCCGCCTCGACGCGCGCGACCATCCGCGCCCGCAGGGCGCCGGCATCGCGCTCGCCGGCTGCGGCGAGCTCCACCGCCTCGAACAGAGCACGCGACAGGGACAGGGCGGCCGCACGCTCATCCTCCGACAGGTAGACGTTGCGCGACGACATCGCCAGGCCGTCCGGCTCCCGAACCGTAGGACAACCGATCACATCCACCGGCATGTCGAGGTCCCCCGCCATCCGCCGGATCACCGCGAGCTGCTGGGCGTCCTTCTCCCCGAAGTACGCGCGACACGGCCCCACCAGGGTGAAGAGCTTCGCCACGACCGTGCACACCCCGCGGAAGTGGCCCGGGCGCGACGCGCCTTCGAGCCGGTCGCCGAGGGGACCGGGGTCAACAGTGACTTCCGGACGGCCGTGCGGGTACATCTCCGCCTCGTCCGGGGTGAAGAGGAGATCCATCCCCGCCTCCTCCGCAAGCCCCGAGTCTCGGCCAAGGTGGTGCGGATAGCTCGCCAGGTCATCGTTCGGCCCGAACTGCAGCGGGTTCACGAAGATCGACATCACCGCGAAGTCACATTCCTCGCGGGTCCGGCGGGCGAGCGACAGATGGCCTGAGTGGAGGAACCCCATGGTCGGCACGAAGCCCACGGTCAAGTCCTTGCGGCGTGCTTCCTCGCAGACGCCCCGGAGGGCGTCGCGCGAGCCCGTCACTTCCACGCGAGAGCCTCCTCGACGCGCGCGCGAGCCTCGGGTTCGAGCCTTCCAGCATCCTCCGCGAGGTCCAGCACGGCCCGAGCCAAAGCCACGTATGCGGGCACGGCGTCGGGTGCGTGCGTCTCGAGTGCCTCGAGGTTGCGCCGCACCGTCCCGGCGTCGCCACGCACAGTAGGGCCGGTGAGGGCGGCGGCCGGCCCGTCATCGAGCACGTGGTCCAGGGTTGTCCGCGCGAGCGGGGCGAAGAGGACGACCGGATCATCGAGTCCGGCCGTCCGGAACAACCGCTCAGCCAGCGCCTCCACCGCAACGAGGTAGTTGGAGCAGAACACCGCGGCGGCGTGATAGAGCGGTTTCCGATCGTCCGGCAGACGAAACGGACGGCCAGCCGCGTCGGTGGCCAGGCGCTCCCCGAGGGAGAACCCCTCCTCGTCGTGCGCGGTAACCGCCATAGCGCAGCCGGGCAAACGCTCGATCGCCGCATCGACACTCGGTGCGGTCTGCAACGGATGGAGGGAGAGGACCGTGGCACCGGTCTGCCGGGCCGCCTCGAGAGCGCCGAGGGAGGTGGCGCCGGAGAGGTGAACGGCCGCCCGCCCGGCGTGGAACGCTCCGGCGTCGGCGAGCTCCTCGGCGGTGGGCTCGATGCGATCGTCCGGGACACCGACGACGACGACGTCGCCAGCTCCGGCGGCCTCGGCGTCGGCGACGAACCGCACGCCGGGGAGATAGTGCTCCACGCGGTCCCGAGTGGCGTCCCGACCAGAGGCTGCGACGATCCGGTGCCCGGCGCGCCGCAACAGCACGGCCAGACCGGTTCCGACCCTGCCCGCCCCCACCACCGCCACATTCAGGGGGTCCCGCGGATCACTTTTCGAGGTGCGAGCGTCGATGGTTCCGGTTCCCTCCGGACTCCGGACGACCAGAAGTATAGAGCGGGAAACGTCCAGCTAGCGGCCGGCGCGACAGTGAAGCTGCCTACGCTGCGACGGCGCGCTCGCGGGCCCACTCGCGAAGGCCCTCGACTTCCCCCGGGCGCGCCCGGGACAGCGGAACTGTGGCGGCGATCTCCCCGACTACGTCGTTTGTGGTGAGCTCCCGCCGCTCGGCGAAGGCCCGGTACAGCGCGGAGACCACCGCCGCCTCGATCTCCGCGCCCGAGAAGCCATCGGCGGCTTCGCCGAGGCGGGCCAGGTTGAACTTCTCTGGATCGCGGCCCCTCGCCGCCAGGTGGACCCGGAAGATCTCGGTCCGCTCCGCACGATCGGGGAGATCCACGAAGAACACCTCGTCGAACCGGCCCTTCCGCCCGAGCTCGGGTGGCAGAGAGGCCACGTCGTTGCACGTGGCGACGAGGAAGATCCCCTCGGGCCGGTCCTGCATCCACCGGAGGAACGTGCCGAGTAGCCGCGCGGACACTCCGCCGTCGGCGTCGCGGTCTCGGGCGAACCCCTTCTCGATCTCGTCGATCCACAGCACGACCGGCGCCATCGCTTCCACGGTCCGGAGCGCTTGACGTAGCCGCTCCTCCGACTCTCCCACGTACGGGCCGTAGAGCGAGCCCGGGTCGAGGAGCACGAGGGGGAGGCCCCACGTCGCCGCAAGGCACTTCGCCGCCAGCGACTTTCCGCACCCGGGAACTCCCGTGAGCAAGACGCCCTTCGGAGGTTCCAACCCGAAGGCACGGGCATCCGGCGAGAGGGCTTCTCCCCGCAGCCGCAACCATCCCTTCAACTGGTCCATGCCCCCCACGCGGTCGAGGCCACCGGGCCCCGGATCCACCAGCTCGAGCGTCCCTCCCGCCCCCAGCAGCTCGGCCTTGGCCTTCCGCACGAAGTCGACGTCGGCCTGCACGACCTGCCCGTCCTCCATCGCCGCGCGACGGACGAGCCCCTCGGCCTCCGCCGTCGACAACCCTCGAAGCGCCTCGACGAGCGATTCCACACCGGCGTCATCGAGCGCGATGGGGAAGTTCCGGGCCCGGAGGTCGTCGAGGGTCCGCCGCACCAGACCGCGGAGCTCCTCGTGGTCCGGAGGCCGCAGCTCCCACGGGATGGCCAGTCCTTCGAGTTCCGGCGGAACCCGAAACACCGGCGCCGTGAGCACGATGGTCTGCCCGCGTCGCGCGGCCTGCGCCAGCTCCTTGATCCGTCGCACCGTCACCGGGTCTTGCAGCGCATGGTGAACATCCGCGAACACGAATACGGCTGGGTCGGTCAGTTCGGCGATGAAGTCCAGGGCCTTGCGAGGGTCGATCGTGCCATAGGCAGGCTGCATCCCCGCGCGGGCAAGGCCCCGCGTCACGGTCCACACCCACACCGGTAGGCCCAGCGCACCGGCGGCCCTCCCGAGGATGTCCATGAACCGGGCCTCCTCGCTCATCTCCACCGTCAGGAGGGGGTGACGGGACGCGAGCAGTAGCCGGAGGTCGTGTGTGTTGTCCATCCCGCCGGAGTATCGGCGGGCCGATCAGGCCCCTGAAGACGCCGGCTCGAGCGGGGGGGCGAACGGTCTCACGCCGCCGATCGTCCAGTCTCCGATCCGTAGCGTCGAGGCCTTCCGGCCATCGGGGAGCATCGGGTCCGCGTCGAGCTCGAGGAGGGGGATCATCACGAACGCCCGCTCGTGCATCCGGGGGTGAGGGACCTGGAGATCGGGCTCGTCAACCTCGACGTCTCCGAACGTCAGGATGTCCACGTCGATGACCCGTGGTCCCCACCGCTCGCCTCGGACCCGGCCCAGGGCCTTTTCGACCGCCAGGCAGGCGATCAGGAGGCCCCGGGGCGACAGGTCGGTCTCCACTTGGATCACGGCGTTGAGGTAATTGGGCTGAGCAGGGCCGACGGGCTCGGTCTCGTACACCCTCGACGAGCGGAGGAAGCGAGCACCCCGCTCCTCGAGCGCGACCACCGCCTGGCGGAGGTTCGACAGGCGCTCGCCCAGGTTAGCGCCAAGCGCCAGGTAGGCGCGGGTCATTCCTTCGAACTGGCCTCGGCGGAGACGTCGGCCACGCCCAGGGTCTCTGCCGCCTCGGGCTTGTGCACGGTGGCCCGGCAGGACCGCACCCCGTCCATCCTCGCCACGACCTCGGCGATCCTTCGCGCCAGGGTCTCGATCAGCCAGTAGGACTCACCGGACACCAGGTCCTGGACGGTGGGGACGATCCGCGCGTAATCGGCCGTCGTGGTGAGGTCGTCTCCTGCCGCGTCGACCTCCACCTCGAGATCCACCACGAACGCCTGAGCTCGCTCCCGCTCCCACTCCAGGACGCCGTGTCGCCCCTCGGCCCCGATCCCGGAGATCCGCACGATCTCGGCCAGCTCAGTCCTCCTCATCTGGAAGGCCCGTCGGCTCGCTGGGCCGCTCGAACGAGACGCCGAGGTCGACCGGCACGGCCGCCGGAGCGTGGGCGTGGCCCTCCCCCAGGTACCGGAGCCGGAGGTACTCGAACACGATGGGTGTCACCGTCTCGGGGGCGTCCTCCAGCGCGAAATGAGAGCATCCGGGGAGGAGCGCCAGGGCCGCGTCACCGAGCTCCTCCTGGAGGCGCTCTCCGAGCGACGGGGGGAGCCAAGGGTCGTCCTCCCCCCAGACGAGGAGGATGGGTAGGTCGAGCTCCCGGATGCGGCCAACGACTCCCGACAGCCCTCGCCCGTCCAGCGAGCCCGCCGCACGCACCAGGGCCGCGGGGTCCTCGCGCCACGGCCGGACGAACACCTCCAGGTCCTCGGCACGCAGGCGCTCCGGGTGTCCCATGCCACGGGAGAAGGACTCTCGCACCGCACGCTCGGCCAGGGACTCGGTCGCGGACGACGTTTCACCGTCCGTGACCGAGGGCACCGCCCCGGCAGGCGGCCAGCTATCGAAGGCCACGCTGTCCAGGAGGACCAGGGTCCGGACGCGACCGCCTCCGGCCAGGAGCTGGGCGACGCCTCCGCCGACCCCGTGTCCCACGACCGCGAACTCGCGCACCCCGAGCCCCTCGATCAGCTCCCCGACGTACCTCGCCTGGGCCCCCAGCGACAGGTCGGCGTCCTCGGGTCTCGCCGACCAGCCGTACCCGAGCAGATCGGGGGCCACGACCCGGAACCGCGGGGCCAGCAGCCCTATCAAATTGCGCCACAGGTCGGCGTTGGTGGGGAAGCCGTGCAGGAGCACGACCGCGGGCCCATCGCCCTCGTCGACGAAGGCGAGCTCCCCCGCGGAGACGCGGGCCCGGCGCCGATCGAGGGGGCTCACCCGCGCAGGATGGCGTCCGTCACCCGAACCGCCCGGGCCGCTTCCTTCACGTCGTGGACCCGGACGATGTGGGCGCCCCTCGAAACGGCGAACACCACCGCGGCCAGGGTTCCCTCCAGCCGCTCGTCCATCGGGAGGTCCAGGGCCCAGCCGATGAACGACTTGCGCGACGGGCCCACCAGCACGGGGCGCCCGATCGATAGGAAGGCGTCCGTCTCACGGATCAGCCGAAGCGACTGTTCCTCGGTTTTGGCGAACCCCAACCCGGGGTCCACGCACAGGAGGTCGCGGTCCAGACCCGCGGCGACCGCTGCTTCGACCCGCTGAGCGAGATAGTCGCAGACCTCCGCGACCACGTCCCGATAGCCGGTCAGCTGCTGCATGGTGGCCGGCTCCCCTCGCATGTGCATGAGCACCAGTCCGGCTCCCGCTTCCCGGGCCACCTCGAAGGTCCGGGGGTCGCCACCTGCGGTGACGTCGTTCACGATGGTGGCCCCCACGTCGAGGGCTGCCGCGGCCACCTCGGCCTTCCGGGTATCGATGGAGATCGGGATGTCGAGCTCGGCGGCCAGCCGCTTGATCACCGGGATCACCCGGCGGCGCTCTTCCTCCTCGGGGACCGCTTCCGAGCCCGGCCGAGTGGACTCGCCGCCCACGTCGAGAAGGTCCGCGCCCTCCGCGGCCATCTCCACTCCTCGAGCCACGGCGATCTCGGGATCGAAGAATCTCCCTCCATCGGAGAACGAGTCCGGAGTGACGTTCAAGACGCCCATCACCCGCGTTCGCTCCGAGCAATCGATTATATGAGGGCCGCACCGCCACAGCAGCTGGTTCACGACAGGAAGCGTAGCCGAGGCCGCTTTTCCCTGCGATTGCCCGAAGGGGCGGAACTCCCTTGCCGTGCCGCGCGTCTAAGGAGCAGGATTCAGCTTCCACCGGCCCCCCCCAGAAGGGGCTCGGTGGACGACGAGGGGGGGCTAATGCGAAGGCTATGGATGACGGCGCTGACCGTGGCGCTGGTCGTGGTGATGGCAGGGCCCAGCCAGGCCGTCGAGCTCTCCCACGAGCGGTCCAAGGGGGGCAGTGCCAACGCGTTCTGGTACCGAAGGAAGAACGTCTCTCCGACGAAGTACCGGTTCACGACATGGTACGTGGGCGTATTCACCGGGCAAGAGGAGGCGTGGTCGGACTTGTACCAGGAGGTCGACATCTGCCGCCGGCGGCCCGGACGAGACCGGTGCCGCTTGGTCAAGTACCGCGTCGGGGTCATCAACCTCACCGGTGAGGGCGATAGCTTCACCGTCGAAGGCCGGGCCCGAAGCGCCGATCTGTCGGCCACCTACCCGCTCCAGGAGTACGACTCCGACTGGAACGAGGTCGGGGAGCCCGTTCCCACGCTGATCGAGACGCACTTCGAGGGGGTTGGGGACCTCAACCGGAGCTCGTACCGTGAGGAGTACAACAGCGGATGCTCCGTCTGGCGGTACTCGTTCCGGGGCACGTCCCGGTCTGCCATCGCAACCGGCGTCATCGGCGGGACGAGGGACATCGGCTCCACAGAGGAGGCCTACATCTCCAACAACGTTTCCGTGTCCTACTCGCGGACCTGCGAAGAGGACTTGGGTGAGACGTCGCCGTAGGAGCGGAACCCACGCATTGACCTAGGGAATCACGTGCGGGGCCCGGGGAACCGGGCCCCGCCCGCTTCTCCCTGTCCGGCTGAGGGCGCGGTCGCTCCGACCCTACCCCCGATCGTGCCGAATGAGGCTCATCGCCTCGGCCCGGGTCCGGGGGTCGGTCCGGAACACGCCTCGCACCGCCGAGGTGACAGTCTCCGAGCCGGGCTTCTTGACCCCCCGCATCGACATGCACAGGTGCTCGGCTTCGAGGACCACGAACACCCCGCGAGGCCGGAGCGTCCGCTCGAGGACGTCGGCGATTTGAGTGGTGAGGTTCTCCTGGACCTGGGGCCGCCGCGACAGCACGTCGACGAGCCGAGCGAGCTTCGAGAGCCCGGTGATTCGCCCGTCTTCGTTCGGGACGTAGGCCACGTGCGCCTTGCCGGTGAACGGGATCAGGTGATGCTCGCAGAGCGCGGAGAACGAGATGTCGCGCACCATGATCATCTCGTCGTGGCCCACGTCGAACACGGCGGCCACCACGGCGTCCGGATCCTCGTGCAGGCCGGAGAACAGTTCCTGGTACATCTCGGCCACCCGCCGGGGGGTCTCCTTGAGGCCGTCTCTTCCCGGGTTCTCGCCGATCCCCTCGAGGATCAGGCGGACGCCCTCTTCCACTTTCTGGAGGTCGAAGTCCTGGGCTGGCTCGGAGGGCCCGCGCTCGGCCATGGGCTTAGTTGCCGACGGTGCCCCGGCCCTTGCTCTTCGGCGCCCGGACACTCCGGCGAGCGACGGCGATGCCGGCACCCTTCTGGTCGGGGCGCGGCGTGCGCTTGCCGATCCCCTCGAGGATCGCCACCAGCTCTTCCTTCTCGATGGTCTCCCGCTCCATGAGGGCCGCGGCGATCTCGTCGAGCTTCTTCCGGTAGGCCTGGAGGATCTCCAGGGCCTCGTCGTGGGCCTCGTCGATGAGGCGGCGCACCTCGGTGTCGATCTCGAAGGCGACCTGCTCCGAGTAGTCCGGATGAGACGCGAAGTCCCGCCCCAGGAACACCTCTCCCTGCTTCTGGCCCAGGGTGAGGGGGCCGATGCTGTCGGACATCCCGTATTCGGTGACCATCTGCCGGGCGATCTTCGTCGCCCGGTCGAGGTCGTTCTGGGCACCCGTGGTGATGTCCCCGATCACGAGCTCCTCAGCGACCCGGCCGCCGAGCAGCATGGCCAGCTCATCGATGAGCTCTTCCCGGGTTACCAGGAATCGGTCCTCGGTGGGCAGGGTGAGGGTGTATCCGAGGGCCCGTCCCCGGGGGATCACCGAGATCTTGTGGACCGGGTCGGCGTTGGGCAACGCGTGTGCCACCAGGGCATGGCCACTCTCGTGGTAAGCGATGATCCGCTTCTCCTTCTCGGCGATCAGCCGGGTCTTGCGCTCGGGCCCGGCGACCACCCGGTCGATGGCCTCCTCCAGCTCGAGCATGGTGATGGTCTTCTTGCCCCGCCGGGCCGCGAGGAGCGCCCCCTCGTTCACCACGTTGGCCAGGTCGGCTCCGGTGAATCCGGGGGTCCGGCGGGCCACCACGTCGAGCTCCACCTTCTCGTCGAGAGGCTTGCCCTTGGCGTGGACGGCCAGGATGCCCTTGCGGCCCTCCAGGTCCGGCCGGTCGATGACCACGTGCCGGTCGAATCGCCCCGGTCGGAGGAGCGCCGGGTCGAGGATGTCGGGACGGTTGGTCGCGGCCATGAGGATGACGCCGGTACGCACGTCGAACCCGTCCATCTCCACCAAGAGCTGGTTGAGGGTCTGCTCGCGTTCGTCGTGGCCGCCTCCCAGGCCCGCGCCGCGGTGCCTCCCGACGGCGTCGATCTCGTCGATGAACACGATGGCCGGAGCCTTCTGCTTGGCCTGCTCGAACAGGTCTCGCACCCGAGCCGCGCCGACGCCCACGAACATCTCCACGAAGTCGGAGCCGGAGATGGAGAAGAAGTCCACACCGGCCTCGCCCGCCACCGCCCGAGCCAGCAGCGTCTTTCCGGTGCCGGGCGGTCCGTACAGCAGGACGCCCTTGGGCACCTTGGCTCCCATGGCCTGGAACTTGCTGGGGTTCTCCAGGTACTCCTTGACCTCCTGGAGCTCCTCCACGGCCTCGTCGACCCCGGCCACGTCTGCGAAGGTCGTCTTGGGCTGCTCCTTGGTGACCTGGCGGGCCTTGGCCTTCCCGAAGGACATCACCCGGTTGCCCCCACCCTGCCCTTGCTGCATCAGGTAGAAGAACACCCCGATCAACAGGACGAACGGGAGGATGTTTATCAGGAGATTCACGATCGCGGAGCCCTTCTGGGGGTCCGCGGACACCGGGACGCCTGCTTCCTTGAGGCTGGTGGTCAGCTCGTCCTGGTACTCGGCGGGGTACGCCGCCATGAACGTCGTCCCGTCGACGAGCTCACCCTCCACCCGCTGGTCCCGCTCGAGGAAGACGGCCTTGGCCACCCTCCCCCGCTGAGCGAGTGACTCCAGCTCGGTGAAGGTGAACTCGTCCGCGCGGGGACTCCGGGTGACGTAGGACATGAAGAGCCACAGCCCCCCCACCACCAGCAGAAGGTAGATGACGGGTGCGCGGACGAACCGTCGAGGCTTCAGGTCCTTCGTGGGAGTCTCCCTTTCAGGAGGAGGGCCAGCCACTCGCGATGGTAGCACAGCCCTCCGAGATGACTATCCTCCACCTCGACCGTTGATGGTTCCCTCTGAATAGTCCTGACGGGCCATCCCATACCGGCCGAACGCCCCACTTGGACCTCAGTCGGACGCGTAGTTGAATACGAGCCGGGATGAGTCTGTTCCGGCGCCGGGACTTCCTCCTTGTCTTCACGTCGTTCGCGTTGTCCTCGTTCGGGGATTACCTGGCGCTCCTCGCACTTACCATTCGCGTTCACGACTCCACCGGTTCGGGCTGGGCAGTCTCTGCCCTGCTCTTGACCGGGTTGCTCCCGCTGGTGGCCTTCGCCCCCCTGGGTGGGCTGCTGGTGGACCGGATGGAGACCGTACGGGTGCTGGCCGTGGCGGCCCTGGCCCAGGCCATCGTGGCCGTAGGCTTGGCCATGACGGGAGCGCTGGTCCCCACGCTGGTGCTCACCTTTCTCTTGGGCATCGGGTTCGCCTTCACCCAGCCGGCGCTGTTCGCGCTGGTTCCCAAGGTCGCGGGCCAGGAGAACACAACGCAGGCCAACGCGTTCCTCGAGGTGGCCAGGTGGGGCGGGTCCACCATCGGGCCTTTCGCGGCGGGGACGCTCACCGCGACGATCGGGAGTGGCGGAGCGCTCTTGATCGACGCCGGGACGTTCTTCATCGTGGCCGCCGCGGCGGTGGCCCTCCGGGCCAGGCGCCCGCCGGTGCCCGCCGCCGAAGCGGAGCCCGGCGGTCCCAAGCCCCGGGAGGCACGGGAGGGCTTCTCCTTCCTCGTCCGGGACCACCTCCTGGGGATGGTCGTGCTGGTGACCGCGGCCATGGTCCTGTTCGCCGCCATCGACAACGTGGCCGAGGTGTTCTTCGCCAAGGACGTTCTCGGTGCCGGGGACACCGGGTACGGGGTCCTGGTGGGGTCGTGGACCCTGGGGATGGTGGTGGCTGCCACCGTCATCGCGCGCCGGGTGCCGGCGCTGCGTCTGGCCCTCTCCGTTCTCCTCGCGGCTGTCGTCGGCGGAAGTGCCGTCGCCTTCGCCGCCTCGCTGCCGAGCGTCCCCCTGGCCCTCTCGATGTGGTTCATCGGAGGAGGGGCCAACGGAATGGAGAACGTCGGTCTGCGCAGCCTGATCCATCACCGCGTCCCCGAGCGGATCCAGGGACGGGTGTTCGCCGCGTACTACGCCGTGATCAACGGGGCGTCCATCGGGGCGACCGTGCTGGGCGGGGCGCTCGTGGCTCTCGCGGGGGCCCGCGGGTCGCTGCTCACTGCCGGGCTGGGAGGGCTCGGCGCCGGCGTGATCGGCCTCCTCTGGTACGCCCGGCTGCGCTCCCGGGAGCCCGCCGTCCTCGTGTCCGGGCCGTCCGGGTCGACAGGGCCGGCGGACCGTCCGGTGCCGGAAGCGGCCCCCGGCAGCTAGGTCCCCACGGTCTCATAATCCAAGAGACGTGAGACAAGAGCGACCAAGCGACCGAACCCTTCGCGGACTGGCCTGGGGGATCTTCGTCCTCTGCCTCGCGATGGCGGCGTCAGCCCTGGTCATCGCCACCCGAGGCGGCCCGAACCCCCTCCCTGGATCGATCGGGAACAGGTTCGAGCAGATGACGGCGATGTTTCTGCAGCTGTCCTTTCCTCTTGTTGGCGCCCTGATCGTCGCCCATCGCCCGCGAAACGTGGTGGGCTGGCTGCTCATCTTCCCTCCCGCGATGCTGCTCCTCGCGAACCTGGGAGTGATCTACGCGAGCCAGGCGCTCATCGTCGACCCCGGCTCCCTGCCGTTCGGCGCCCTGGCGTCGTGGACGAACGGTTGGACCTGGGTGGTGACCCTCCCGGTGCTACCCGTTCTCCTTCTCGTCTACCCCACCGGCAGTCCGCGGTCCCCGAGATGGCGCTGGGTCGCCTGGAGCGCCGTGCTGATGGGAGTGGTGGTGGGAATCGTGGGCGCCGTCTTCACGTGGCCGCACCGTGGGAGGGAACTGCTCGTCTCGCTGGAGGAGCTCACCCCAGAGCTCCGCTGAGGCGCCGTCGTGATCCTGGCTTACCTGTGGTTCATCGTGGCTGCCGCAGCGGCGGGCCTGGTGTCCCTGGTGATGCGGTACAGGAGGGGTGCTCGCGAGGAGCGCCTCCAGATCAAGTGGCTCGCGGTGGCGGTGGTCCTGCTCGTCGTGGACGGCGCCCAATCCCTCGCGTTCCCGACCGACGAAGCCTGGCGGTCGATCCTCTCCGACGCAGTGTTCGCGTCGATCCCCCTTGCCATCGGGATCGCCATCCTCAAGTACAAGCTGTACGAGATCGAGGTGATCATCAACCGCACCCTCGTCTATATCCCCCTGGTGGCGATCATCGGGGGACTGGCCACAGCCACGATCCCCTTCTCCCAACGAGTGTTCATGGCGGTTACGGGGAACAGGTCCGACGCGGCCATCGTCCTGACGACCCTGTTCGTGGCGTCGTTCGTCACGCCCGTGAGGAAGCGCCTGGAGGGAGCGGTCGAGGGCCGGTTCAGGTCAGTTCCCTCCGAGGCCAAGACCTTGGACGGGAACGGCCCCCGAGCGGGACTGCTCGATGACCCGGAGGTCGAGGCCAGGATCCGCACGATCGCCGAGAAAGCCGCGCTGGAGGCCGTGGAGCGAAGCCGCCGGCGTCGCTAGCTGTTACGACTCGCTCATGGGCTCCCGAATCCCCGTGTCGAGAAACACATTCACGTGTACGAACTCCCCGGCGCGGACGGTGACGTTTACCGGCTTGGCGAACATTGCGCCGGCAGTGACCAGGGCCTGCACCTCGTAGGTCCCGGGGTCGAGCGCGAGGCGGAACCGCCCGTCCGATTCGCTCTGTACGCGGAACACCTCCCGGTCCTCCAACCTCATGGCGATGACCTCGGCGGATACGGGTTTGTCGGGGCACGGCGACGCCTGGGTGACCACCGGGCATTGCGGCCCCAGGAGCACCCGGCCCTCGATCCCCGACTTGGCGGATCCGCCGGCCCGGGCGCAGCTCGTCAGGATGAGGATCGCAACCACGCTTAGGCGTTTCATGTCCCCTTAGACGGGTGCCGACCCCGCCCTGTTCCCGGGCCCGGTGTCGGGGGATCCGCTCGCCGACCGGATCCAGCGCGCGCTCGCTTCGGGCGAGCTGCCCCCCGGGACCCCCGCCCGGCTCAACCGAGGTGGGCGTAGGCTTCCGGTTTCAGCGTCGCGATGTAGGGCAGGTTGCGGAAGCGCTCGTCGAAGTCGAGCCCGTAGCCGATCACGAACACCGGAGGGATCTCGAACCCCCGGTACTTGATCTCCAGGGGCACCTGTTGCACATCAATCTTCTGGAGGAGCGTGCATACTTCCAGGCTTCGCGGACGGCGTGTCCTTAGGTTTTTCAGAAGATACGCCAGGGTGAGACCCGAGTCGATGATGTCCTCGACCAGCAGGACGTCGCGGCCCTCGATCTCATGGTCGAGGTCCTTGAGGATCCGCACCACGCCCGACGTCTGGGTGGAGGCCCCGTACGAGGAGACTGCCATGAAATCGAAGTGCAGCGGCAGTCGGATGGATCGCGACAGGTCCGCCATGAACACGAACGCTCCCTTGAGCACCCCGACGAGAAGCAGGTCGCTCCCGCCGTAGTCCTCGGTGACCTGCCGCCCGAGCTCCCGAATCTTCGCCTGAAGCTCGTCGGCGGGAATCAGGATGCGTTCGATGTCCTGCTCGTACTCCGCCACCGTGAGGGTCTCCTCCACCGGGCCCACCCCTTTCCCTCTTCCTCAGTCCGCTGCCTCCGGCAGCGTCCTTCGGCCAGGGGGAAAGCTGCAGCCTAATCGGCTCCGCATCGCTCCGCCGGCTGCTGGGCACCCCACGGATCTCGCTCGCTTCGTTCGCTGCGATCCGCGAGGACCCCGCCAACTCTCCCCCTGGACCCCCTGTCGCCTACCGCTAGCCGCCACCTCGCGGCGAGGCGCCTCGGCGGCGACCGGCGCGGGCGCGTCGGGCGGGCTCGGCCACCTCGGGGGAAGCGCGAGAGATTCGAACATACTCCCGGTCCCTTCTCGCCTTCAAGCGCGTCGGGAGGTCGGCCGTCCGGCCGGGACGTCCCCAGGCGAGGTCGAGCACGGCGCGGACGTGCGCGGCCGCCACGTCCGACGCCCACTCTCCCGCCGCGGCGGCGGCGAGGCGGAGAGCCCGATGCACCACCCGAGCGGCGATGGGCTCAGGGAGGTTCACCAGAGGACCGACGTGGAGCCGGATCTCCGTCTCCTCCACGCTTACGGCGCCTCGGGCGGCCGCGTCGGCCAGTGCCTCCAGATGCTCGGCGTCGGCCCGAACCAGGTCCGCGGTGCGGGTCAATGCGCCCCGTACCCCCCGGTCGAGTCGTTCTTCGAGCATGGGGAGGATCTCGTGGCGGATCCGCGCCCGCAAGAACCGGGGATCCCGGTTCATGGGGTCCTCCCGGGGACGCAGCCGGAGCGCCCGGCAGAACGCCTCCACGTCCTCCCGCGTCGTCTGGAGCAGGGGCCGAACGGCCGGGAACCCGAGCGGTGGCACGCTACCCACCGCCGGCATCCCGGCCAGGACCTCCAGGCCGCCACCCCGGACGAGGGCAAGGAGGACCGTCTCCGCCTGGTCGTCCGCGGTATGCCCCAACGCGGCCACGTGCGCTTCCTCGTCGGCGGCCGCCTGCGTGAGCGCACCGTACCGGGCCAGGCGGGCCCACGCCTCGACAGACTGGCCCTTGGCCGGCCGGTCCGCCGCCTGCCGGACGACGAGGGGCATCCCCAAGCGCTCCGCCTGCCGCCGAACGTACTCGGCGTCCTCCGCGGAGTCGGCACGGAGCCGGTGGTCGAAGTGGAAGGCCACCAGCCGGATCCGTAGGAGTCGTCGCATCCGGTAAAGGGCGTGAAGGAGGCACGTGGAGTCGGGCCCGCCGGAGCACGCCACCAGGACCAACTGACCCGGTTCGAACATCCCGTGCTTGCGCGCCGTGGCGGTCACCCGCTCCAAAACGCGAGCGACCGCGGGCGGGCGCGGCTCACTCCGGCGCTTGGCACGAGCGGCCGTCCGGCGCCCAGCGGGGGGAGGCATCAACAGATCAAGGCGCGGCGACCCGCTCCACCCACTGGTCGGGCCGGTACACCTCGCCGAGGGAGGGAAGGTGCTCAGGCCGTTCCCAGACCCTGGCGAACCCACCCGACCCGACCCGCTCCACGACCCGGCTCACGAAGCGCTCCCCCAGCCCGTACTGCGCCACCTTGGCCTCGAGCCCGATGGCGCGCTGGAAGACCCGGTTCACCCCGGCCCGGCGGCGATCGAGGGCCCGACGCATACGGTCGGCGCCGCGGATCCGGTCTCGGGCCAAGGTGTGCATCACGTAGTTGCCATGTCCCTCGAGGAGCGACATGACCGCCTGCATCTTCTTGAACGTCTCCCGTTGCTTCTCCGTCATGAGCAGGAACACGATGCCCATCCCCTGCCATCGCCTGCCGCGCCGCGCCTCGTCCACGGCGCGCCGAACGATCTCCACGAGCCGACGCGGGTCGAGCTCGACGGACTCGAGATAGGTGTCGATGAGACCCATCACGTGGTCCCGGAGCCACGGGACGCCCGAGAACTGGACCCGGTGCGTGACCTCGTGGAGGCAGAGCCACAGGCGGAAGTCCTGAGGCGTGAACCGGAACTTGCGCTCCACGGCCAGCACATTGGGCCCCACGAAATAGAGGAGGTCGCGGTCGTCGGGTGGGAGGAACAGGTCGTACTGTCCCAGCACCCGGCGAGCGACGTACCCCAGGAGGGCTCCCACCTGCCCGGCCAGCACTTTTCGGCGGATTCCGGCCGTGGGCCCGTCGCGGTTCCGTTCCATGAATCGGCGGGCAAGGGGCTCGATGGCGGTCTCGAACCCGCGCAGGCTCCGGTCGATCCACTGCGACCGGCTCATCACCCACGGGCGAGTCGGAGGGCCCTCGATGCTGAGTCCGGTGAACGAGGCGATCACCGACTCCGCGTCCTCCACCGCGACCCGGAAATCCTCGTTCATCTGCGTCTGCTCCGAACGGTGGGCCTCGGGTCCGCTCCCAGCGGCGAGCCTGGCGACGCGCGCCGAGGCGTCCCAGTCGACGAGCCGCGACGCGGCCGTCCCGTCCATCCGCCTACCCGGCGCCGGCCTTCTCGCGCGCCGCCTTCACCGCGGCGGCCCTGGCCCGGCCCTCGGCGACCTTGGGGCTTGCCCCCTTGTCGAGCTGCTCCTGGCGGACCCGGTCGAACGTCTCCTGGTCGAGCTCCGCAGGACCGGAATGCCTTGCCGGCGCGGGCTTCTCGTCCGCTGCCTTCTCGGCGGCCTGGACCGGCTCGGCCTCGGCCTGCTTGGCCGGCTGGGCCTCCTCTTTCTCTGCACCCTCGGCCGCGGCCTGTGCCGGACGCTCCGCGGTCGCCGTCCGCGTGCCACCGCGAGCGACCTCGGTCCCCGTCGCGCCCGCTCCTTGGGGCGTCGTCTCCGACACGGGGTGGCCCACGGCCCGTCCCGGAGGCGGCGCACCCGCCCCGGGCGGGATGCGGATCGCACGGCGGGGCGGCGGGGCCTCCTCCTTGGAGAAGAACCGCCGGGAGAGGAAGAGATAGGAGCCGCCGATGAGGACGACGAGCCCCAGGGCTCCCAACGCCACCGCGATGGCGATCAGCGTCAGCCACAGTGGCGTCGCCGGATGCTCGACCGGTTGTCCGGGGAGTGGCCCGATGGGGGTCTCCTGCTGGGTCCATGCGGCGGCGGCGAAGACAAGAACGGCCGCGGTCGTGAAGACCGCCGTGAGAAGGGGCTTGAGGATCCTCCGGACAGACCGCATCGGCGCGCGGGATTCTAACAAATCGAGCCTTGGCGCCCGCCGCCGCCGCGCCGCCGGTGGCAGCATTGCGGTCGTGGAACGGACCGTTCGCGTGGCCGAGCCGGACGACGCCGACGGCATCGCCTCGGTGCACGTCCGTTCGTGGCGTGCCGCGTACCGAGGGGTCGTTTCCGACGACTTCCTGGACAACCTCTCGATCGCGAACCGCGCTCTGGCCTGGCGAGAGCTACTCGCGGACGCGGAACAGCGCACCTTCGTCGTGGAGTCGAACGGCGCGATCGTGGGATTCTCCGCAGCCGGCCCCACTCGGGACCCCTTTGCGGAAACCGCCACCGGCGAGGTCTACGCGATGTACGTCGATCCGGATGTATGGGGGCGGGGGATCGGCTCCTCGCTGCTGGCTCGAGCCGTGGCCGATCTCCGGGGTCGCGGTTACACGGCCGCCACGCTGTGGGTGCTGGTCGAGAACGACCAGGCCCGGCGGTTCTACGAGCGTCACGGCTGGCAGGTAGAGGGGGCCAGACAGACCTACCCCATCGGCGAGGCGGAGCTCGAGGAGATCCGGTACCGGATCGAGCTCTGAGGGCGACCCGCAGACCTCTCGCGCTACGCTGTCTCGCATGGCGCAGTCTCGGCCGCGACCCGTCGTCCCCGTCACCGTCCGGATCATCGCGTTCTTCGAGATCATCGGAGGCGGGCTCGCCATCATCGACGGATTCCTTTTGATCTCTCGGGGGGGCTGGGTGCTGATCCTGCCCGGAATCGTGGCGATCCTGGGCGGGTGGGGCTTGCTGAACGCGAAGCTGTGGGCCTACTACACCGTGCTCGTGGTGGCCGCCGTCATGGTCGTCCTGGCGTCTCCCCTGCTGACTCGCGGCAGGAGCACAGCCCTGTTCACACTCATCGTGAACGCCGTGATCCTGCTGGTCCTGCTGGGCGGGCGATCACGCGCCTGGGCCGAATCATTGCGAGGGGACTAGACAGAACGGAGGAAGCTACTCTCGGATCTGCGAGTGCCAGCGGACGAGGCCTCCCTCTTTCTCGAGGAACTTCCCTCCCTCCGCCTCGGCCCACGACTTCGCGTCGCGCTTGATCTCGGTCGCCTTCGTATCCTGCGGCTTGATGTCGAAGGCCTCTCCGGTGAAATGCGCGCTCAACCTACCCTTCTCCTTCTCGGTCCAGCCATCCATGACGCCTTTGAGCCCTGCGCTGATCTCGTCCTTGGTCTTGGCCTTCGGGTTGTCGTCGAGCCACTTCTGGAGCGCACCGGACAGCGCCTTGTCCACGTAGGTCTCGGTGATCCAGTTGCGGTTCGACACGACGTTGCCGGCCATCGCGCTGGCTTGCTCCTCGGTCTCATCGCGCTTCCCGCTGTTGAAGATGATGTCTGTATAGGTGGCCTTTAGTTTGTTCGCCACCTTCTTGGTCTTGGGCTGGAGGTCCAGGGCATCGACCGCCGCGTCGGACTTCTCCTCCGGCTTCTCCGCGGGCTTCTCCGCAGGCTTCTCCGCGGGCTTCTCCGCAGGCTTCTCCTCGGCCCGTTGAGCGAAAGCGCTCGTCGCCTCAGGCCCGGGGCGCAGCAAGGACTTGACAGCCTCGTTGCCCACGAGGCGCTGGAGGAGATGAGCCGAGGATGCTGGGTCGGCTCGAGCGGCCAGCAGGCCCGAGGAATCCGACGTCCCCCGAACCTGGGTGCGGCCGGGTACCTCGTCGGAATCCCGACGTCGCGATCTCATTCCATGCTCCGACCTACGAGTAGGAGGCAACTCTACTTCCGTCTCATCCAAGGCCCGAATGTGCGGCGGGGCACCCGTTCGGGGAGCGAAGGCTGCGCGAAAGGGCAATTCGACGTGGGGTTTGGTCCCCTGCTTCGAGTTCGGGGTTGAGAGCAGGACGATCCTTCCCTTCGTCACCATGACCATCGGCCACGTCACGGCGACCAGGTCCGGGGCGATGTGCGCGGCCTCGTCCATGAGCATCAGATCGACGGCGAACCCTCGGAGGGTGGCGGCCTGGGCGGAAATCGCGCGCGTTCGACCGACTAGATAGTGGCAGCGGGCGAGGTCACGGAGACGACGACCGGCACGTCGCCCTCATAGGCCCTCAGCTCGACGCGGGCGCGGATGCGGCGACCTTCCTTCAGCTCGAAGCCGTGCTCGAAGGGCAAGTCGAGCGTCCAGCCTCGGCCAACATCGAACTCGCCGCGCGAGGACACCTCCGCGAGGACTTCTGGGGACGCCCGCCATTCATCGATGACGCCCTCCTCGAGCAGCCGAGCCCGCGCCGCTATCTCGGTGAAGTCGACTCGGAGACTCTCCTCACCGAGGTGGACGAGTCGGGCGGCGCGCCCCCCCTCGAAGATCTCGACGCCAACGGCGGCTCGGGGCTGATCGGTGAGTTGGTCCAGAAGGCGCCGGAGGTGCTCGACGAGCTTCCCCCAGGGACCATCCGGCTGGTCGTCGTGGCCCATCGTGGCTCGAGTCCCCATGACTTCGATCGTCTCGACCGCGGCGTCCTCCTCGGGAGGGTGCTCCAGGCCGCCTACTCCTGCCGCGGCCTCGGCCTCTCTGGAGATCTGCTCGGCCTCGGCTCGCGCCAACCGTCCCTCGAACCGCCCGAAGGGGACCCCAGCCGTGACGGAGCGCCACATTGAGAACCTTCCACCGACCTCGATGAGGAGACTCTCATTGTCGGGCGGCCACATCCCGCCCTCCCGGGCGTATGCGGTGATCACCGTTCCTTGGCCTCCCATTCGCCTCCCCGGGTGTCCTTCACGTACTTGACGAAGTCCGCCATGTGGCGGGGTGCCACGGGATGGTCGTGCTCCGCTTTCGTCGCCTCGTAAAACTGCCCCATGATGGTGTGGGTAGAGAAGGTGAAGGGGTCGACGATCTCCCAGTGATGCTTGGCGGGGATCCGGTCGACGATGTCCTTCACGATATCCACCCCGTACGTCTTCCTGTACTCCGCCGCCACCTTCCGAGCGAACTCTCCCTGCCGAAGCTTGAAGTCCCTCACCACCTTCCGTGCAGCGGCGGCACGCGTGTCCCCCTTCTTCCCCTCCGTCATGTCCTTCTCCGCGTCGGCATCAGGATGAAGAGCCGTGCGCATCTTCTTGGCGATCTCATCTGGCTTGCCGGTCTCCTCGGTGACGCCCTTTGGTGGCTCAACACCGACCGTCGCCTTGTAGTCGGCCGCACTGATCTGGTACTCGTCACGAAAACCGATCATGTGGCCGAACTCGTGGGCGGCCGTGCGATCGTCGATCTCCTCGAACCACGTCGTTCGGGTGGCTCGCCCCTCACCCTTCTTTACGGTCACGTCGACGTCTCCGCCACTATCGACGGCCTGGGGCACGACGTTGATGGCGAACTTCTCGGAGCCGTCCTTCTTGACGGCGTCGAACCGGTTCCACGTCTTCCTGATCGCCGACACCCACTTGGCCGTGGGAATCTTCACCTTATCGGTCGCCTTCTTGAAGGCGATCTTCACTCGAATCTCGAGCGCGTCCGGCTTGAGCACGAGATCAAACCGGCTCTCACCCTTGTAGGTGACACCGCCGACGACGGGCGCGCGCGTCTTGTGCACCCGAGCCGCTGCCAGATCCACGTCAGGAACTTTCGCCCCTCGGCTCTTGGTCTTCCGATACAGCGCCAGGTTCGCCTTCAGCACTGCAGCCAGACGGTCACCGAAACTCTTCCAGATCTTTTCCAGCGCCCCCTTGTCGTACGGACCGATCAGCGACTGATCGAGGAGGATCTTGATGAATTCAATCCGCTCGGTGTCCGTGGCCTCGGTGAACCCCTTGATCTTCTTCACGTCGGAAGCCTTCTTCGACGCTGCGGCCGCGGCGATGAGCTCCTTGTCTGACTTCGGGGGCTTCTTCTTCGGAGGTGCAGACGGCTTGGTCCCCGTACCGGCTTTTCCGTCGTCCCGATGGAGCGTGGCCGGGTCCTGAGCCGCCTCCAGGTCGATGGGTGCGGTCCTTCCTCCTATCAAACGGCTCACGAAAGCATTGCCGTGTGAGCGCTGGAGCTCCAACAGCAATTCAGCGTGTGGGGGGTTGTCGCGGGTGTTTGCGCGGCTCTCCGGGGCGTGCGCCGTCCAATGGGCCAGCCGGGCCTCGGCCCGGTGGTTCGGAGCCCGGGCGCGCCTCATCTGTCTGTTTGCCACGGAAGAATCCAGGCTGGATCGTCCACCCGGCGCGGATCGGCCAGTAGCTCCTCCCGGACGTGCCTTCGGGCACGACGGACTGCCTGATGGGGCAACGGCGACTGGGAGCCGGAGGTGGGATTCGAACGCACGACCCCACGATTACGAATCCGGCCAGGGCTGAAACTCGGGATGCCGGGGGATACCTGCCGATGCCGGAAAGCGGCCTCTACCTGTGTGGACAACCCGAACGAGTGATCTCCCGTTATCCAGGGACATCCCAAGTTGTTAGCCGCCGGTTTGCAAATGTTTGCAGGGTCGAGAGCCGTACCTAGTAACCCTTCAGGACCCGGAAGGGCCGCTCTCCCAGGTGCTGACCGTCCACGAGTAGGTGGAACGTGTATTGGCCGAATTTGGGAAGACCAAGGCCGGTAAGAGGAAAGACAAAGTTCGTGCCCTGCTCCCACCCAGGGGGGAGACCGAGTGCCTTCGTCACCCGAATCCCCCCCTCGATCTTGGCGACTTCGGCTCCGTCGAGGTCTTGGAGCACGATCTCCAACTTGTGGTCGCGGTCGACCTCCGTGGAGTGAAAGAGAAGCCGGATCGCGAGCGATCCAACGATGGCAGCCACCGCGCCGGGCGGCGCTCCCTCCAATGGTGCCTGGACGGTGATCGTGTCCCACGCGCCGCCCATGATGTAGACAAGCCCGCCTCCTGGCGGCGCTTCCGCGTAGTTCGCGAGCATCATCCAATCAAGCTTCGGCATCTGATTTACCTGCTCCGTGTCATTGGTTCGATCGCTCGGCGAACCCACTCGGTCAATCTCTGGACGACAGCGCCCTCATCCTCCGGGTTTGACTCGGCAGCATAGACGACCTGGGCGCTGGGTTCGCCTGCTTCCTCTACGGAGGGGGAGAGTCGCCACCCATTCAGGTAGAGGAAGTGGGCGAAGAGGATCAGCGCGATCCGCTTATTCCCCTTGAGACAGGCCTGACATTTCGCCAGCCTGTAGACGAGAACGGCTGCCTTCTCGTGGAGCGTGGGGTATCGCTCGGTCCCTGAGAACTCTGCCCGAGGTGAGGCGAGGGCGGACTCCAAGAGAGGCCTGTCGCAGTCCTCCAGGCCATAAGGGGGGGCGACTTCAGGCTCCCCCCTACGCGCCGCGTTTTCCCGGACCCGCTGAACGACTCGGGCGGAGTCGTCGAAATCCAGGTATCGGAAGGTCAGTCTTCAGAGAGCCGACGGAGAGAACCCCAGAGGGTCTCCGTGATGAAGTCCCCGCCAGCCGCACCCTCACCGAAAGAACCGAAGACAACATCCCGGGGTTCGACGTGGATACCGACCATCCCCGTAGTCACCGTGTACTCAAGAGGCGCGTTCTCAAGCGTCCCCTTCTTGACCACGGCGTCGTCCACGATGTTGGTGGTCATCCCTCACCTTCCTTCGGGGACGGATCGAGGGTGGATACGGACCCCTTCGTCCGTCCACCCCCGTCTCATCCCTTGCCCGGCTTCTCTGAGTATAGAGCCTAGGCTGACTCTTCCATCGGCCGCAACCTCCAAAACCTGTAGGTCTACCTGCCCATTCCTACGTAGGGCTCCCGAGTGAATCGAATCCTGCCCGTTCGGGAAGGGGCGGGGACTTACGCGCTCGATGATGTCGCCTGATAACGAACGGGCCGTTCCGGGCCTCTCCGGGGCTCTCAGCGCCAAATCGGGCCGCCCCGTTATCACCCGACATCCGCTCTATCAGGCCCGATGAATGGGACGAGGACGACGACGACCATGGCTCAGCGGCCCTGAGATCGCGAACGATGGGGGTTCCGTGTCTCGTTGGCCTCCTGACGACGTTCCTCACGGAGCCTCCGGCGACGAACGCGAGGATGTCGCTTGGGCGAGTGGTTCCCACCGACGCGGGTCCGCCTTCGCTGGCTCAGGACCGATCCTCCGTCTTGATCGCCACCTCGACTTCCCCGAGGCGAGTCCATACGGTCGTCTTGCAGGAGCAGACGAAAGACGGATACGACTCGTGGTTGGGCAGAGAGTCGTCATCGACCTGGATGACCAGCCCGCAGTTGGGGCACTGGTACGCGGTGAGTTTCACGATGTCACCTCCTTTCGATCCTTCGGGAGTCGGCCGGTCCACGGCGATCGGCCACGGCGTATCCGGGCCAGGCGAGGTTCTTCCAGGGTCGCCAGAGCGAGAGCGATCACGAGGTCGTCGTGGTGGCCAGGTCTCGCCCCCGCTCCGAAGGTCCCCCGATCGGAGACCCTGATCTCGAAGTCCCGGAGTTCGTCCGCGAGCGCCTGGGCCGCCTCGGTCTCGGGCAACTTGATCCGGTGGGTCTGGAGGAGAGCCTGGAGCCGCGAGGTCAGGTACGCCTTGCCCACCCTGATCTCGTGGGAACCGAAGCCGCCCTCCCGGTGATCCGTGCCGGTGATCGAGACCGCGGTAAGCGAGACGTTGCGGACACCGCGAAGGGCCGAACGGAGGAGATCGACGACCGGCCGGCCCACTCCGGTCGCATCGGCGAAGACGCGGACCTTCCGAGCCCAGGGCGGGGGCGTGGCGTCCTCCTCGTCCTGGCGCATCCGGAGAGTCCCCACGAGTTCGGCCAGGTGCCGGGCGACCTCCGGGTACGCGGTGCCGAGGGGAAGGCGTTCGAGGTGGCGGACGAGGTAGTAGGTGGCGATCTCGTCCTCGATGTCGAGGGAGAACCCTGCCCCGACGGCGACCCGGTTTCGCTCGATCTTCTTCCCGGTGGGCCGCTCGACAGGCTCGGCGATCACGATCGCCGTCGGATCGACGACCTGCCCGATGTCACAACCGATCATCACAACGCCCACGGCTCGACCTCCTCGCTGAACATGGCCTCGATGTCGTCGGTGCGGAAGGCGGCGGTCTCCGGATCGAGGAAGACGCACTCGTACTCCTGGCGGAAGAACCACTCCCCCAGGGTCCGACGCTCCTCGTGGAGAAAGTCCGGACTGATCCGGGGGACCTCGACGGCCGGGACCTCGTATCGCTCCCAGGCTTCGTCGGATCGCCACGCCTCGAACCACCAGCCCCGCTTCCCGTAGGGCGTGGACATCGCCACGATCCGTCCCCCGGAGACCGCGAGCATCGGCCGGACCGCGAAGTAGGTCTCGTCGGGGACCCGGGCGGCCTCGTCGATGATGAGGAGATCGACCCCGGCATATCCCCGGATCGTGTTCTCCTGGCCCGGTAGGGAGACGATCCGGCTCCCGTTGTCCAGCGCGAGCGACAGCTGGTTCTCGGCCTCGGGTGAGACGGGGCGACCGAGGTTTCGGTATGTCCGAAGGCACAGCCGGAACAACTCCTGCGACTGCCGGAGCGACGGCGAGAGGAGCAACGTCAGGCTCCCCGGGACGTACAGGGCCTCGTGGTCGGCCAGGACCGAGGCGACGGTGGACTTCCCACTCTGGCGGGAGCAGTTCAGGAGGACCCGACCGGCACGCGACCGGAGCGGCTTGGCCTGCCAGTCGTCGGGGTCCATGCCGATCCGGGCGGCCAAGGCCACGGGATCGACGGCTCGGGCGAGGTCAGCCGCGAGTCCCATCACCGGCCTCCAGAGCTAGCAGGGCCTCCGAGACCGCGGCTCGGGCCTCGGGGTGGGGCATCAGGGCTTCCAGGAGGGCCACGCGGGTCCGCTGCCACTCGGGGAGGATCCCGATGTTGACCTGGGGGCCGTCGGCCAGTTCCTTGCGGAGCCGGGCGATCAGTTCGAGGGCCTGGCGGTACTCCTTGGCGACGGTGGCATAGGCGGCGTGGGAGCCGGATCGCTCGGCCCAGGTCAGGCGGGCCTCGACCCGATTGGCCAGGGCCTCCATCCGGTCCAGGACGCTGGCCTCTCGCTGGGCTGGGGTGACGGCGGCCATGATCATGTGCTCCCCCCGGTGGCGGAACAGGGCGTCCTTCGACATCCCGTAGGTCCGGCCGAGGACCCGGAGGCTCCGGCCGAGGAGCAGGTCCCGCTCGATGGCCTGGGCCTTCGGGTGGACGCAGACGCTACACGGCCTGGGGATCGGTCCTCACCTCCCCAAGCCGAGACGGCTCCCGAGACGGTCCCGGGGTTTGCATCCGTTTGCTCGGCCCCGATCCGTGGCCTCTGACCTGCGATCCAGGGACGGCACCGGACACCCGATCTCGTGCCGGGAGGGCTCTCAGGGGCCGTCGCGGAAGGTGGGCCGGGGGCGGGGGGGTGGGCCGGGGGGAGGTCTCCCCGGCGAGAAGTCCCGAGTGGTTCAGACCTCGAATCGTCGAGCCGATGACGAGTTCATGCGACTCGCTCGGTACGCCTGGTGGCTCCCGGTGGTCTTGGCCATCAGCGGATTCGTCCTGATCCACGCCAACGCCTACTGCACATACCTCCCCCCCCGTGGCTACTACTACCCCTTCGACACCCTCCGGCGGTGCACGGTCTGGTTCCTCGGGATGGAACGTACGGCGAACGCCGCGGCGTGGCTGGTGGCAGGGATCGGCGGCGTCCT
>DASYVD010000036.1:0-22552 GCA_036000545.1 Actinomycetota bacterium
GGCCTACCAGGAACCCCCCACCACGTCGGCGCAGATCCTCTTTCCCGAGCGGTACGCGGCCGGCGAGGGGGCGGTCGATCCCCGGGACCCGGGAGGCTTGCCCGCGCCCTGGACCCGGTCCGACGTGAGCGCACTCGGCGCTGCCGACCTGCTGTTCTTGTTCGAAGCGCCGGGTGGGAACCCCGCCGCGGCGCTGGACGACCCCTTGGAACGGGCAGCGGGATGGGCGGGAGGAGAGATGCACCTGTGGAGGCGCGGGAGGGACAGCGCCCTCGGGGTGGTCGTGGCACAGCGTCCCGGGGAGCCGCCGCTCTGCGACGCGGTGGCGCGCTGGTACGGAGCCTCGTTCACGGGCAAGAACGGCGGGCCGAGGGTCGATGAGAAGCTGGCTCTGGACGGCGAAACCCAGGACGCCGTGGTCAGATGCCCGGGGTCCGAGGTCCGTCTGGGAATCGGACCGGACCTCACCACGGCCCGGAGCCTGGTTCGGTAGCCATGCGACGGCGAGCCTCTGTCCTGGGCCTGGCGGTCTTGGGGATCCTGGCCGAAGGGCCCTGCGACCAGCCTATTCCCCCTGTCCAGCCAGCCCGGAGTGTGCCGCCCGTGTCTCAGAACGAGCCCGGCGCGGGCGATCCACCCGTGGTGTGGATCGGGGGGATCCTCGAGGCCGTCGAACAGGGCCAGCTTGCCCTCCGAGAGGGCAGCCAGGGGCAGGGACCCCGGATCCGGGTGGAGCGCCTGGCCGAGGGCGCCACCGACTTCTACCAGCTCGAGGCCGAGGGCTGGCGGGAACTCTCGCCGGAAGAGGTCGACCTCATCGAGGTGGGGGACCGCGCTTGCGTGGAGGCCCTGCTTGACGGCCGGACGTTCCTGGCCCTGCGGGTGTTCCTGGACTCGTCTTGCGGGCCATCGGGGCCCGCCGGCTAGCCTGCGCCCCAAGGGCCGGCTGGCTTCCCTATCTATCCCGGGGGATCGCTCGCCGTCCCGCTCTTCGCTTCGGCGTCTCCCCCGGACCCCTTTCCATCCGGGGGAGATCGCTCGCTGTCCCGCTCTTCGCTTCGGCGTCTCCGGGCGAGCTACTCCCCCCGGACCCCCCTGTCAGGCCGCGGCCCTCTTCTTGCGCTCGCCCCGCACCAAGGGGAACTTCATGGGTGTGTGCGTCCAGCAGTATTGCGCCTTGTTGTACATGGAGATCCGGGTCTCGCAGCCCTCCTGGGCACAGACCCTGCCCGTTTTGTAGGTCTGATTCGGCCTCGGGAGCTCCCGGGGCCGAGACCCCTTGATCGCAGTGGTCTCGTTCATGTCACTCCCTACCGGGCGGGCACCGGCGCGAAGCAGCTACTCGTCCATCGTTCAACAGGAGACCGAACCTCATCTATTCCCTTCGACGCCGAGAGGGCGATGGTTGGTTCCCCTCGGCCAGGGAATCCGGCCCCGCCTTTCTACCCTTCAATGAGGGGTACGAACCCTTGCCGCTGGGGGATTGATACTCGGGCGCCCGTGGCCTCTCCTGGGCCTCGGCGCCGCCTTACCGGCCCTTGAACGTGGCCTTTCCGGGACCCCTCTCGACGAAGGACCGCATCCCTTCCTTCTGGTCCTCGGTGGTGAAGAGGTCGGAGAAGACCTCGCGCTCGATGGCCGCCCCGGTGCGGAGGTCCACCCGGCCGCCCCAGTTGATGGCGGTTTTCGCAGCTCGGAGGGCCACTCGCGGACCGCGGGCGTACTCGCGGGCGACCTCCACCGCCTCCCGATAGACCTTCTCCGGGGCCACCATCCGGTCGATCAGCCCGATGGCCAGCGCCTCCTCCGCGCCGACCTGGCGCCCGGAGTAGATGAGGTCCTTGGCCCGGGCCGGCCCCACCAGCCGGGGGAGCCGCTGGGTGCCTCCTGCCCCGGGGATGATCCCCAAGAGGATCTCGGGCTGCCCGATCCTGGCGTCCCCCGCGGCGAACCGGAAGTCGGCGCACATGGCCAGCTCGCATCCTCCTCCCAGGGCGTAGCCGGTGATTGCGGCGATGGTAACCACGGGAAGGTCCTCCAACGCGTTGAAGACTTCCTGGAGGTGGTGGATGACCGGGCGAATGCCCGCCGGGCCCATTTCCACCATCATCTTCACGTCTGCCCCGGCCGCGAAGACCTTCTCACCTCCCCAGATCACGCAGGCTCCCACGTCATCGCGGCGGGCGGCCTCCCCGGCGACGTCGGCGAGCTCTCGCGCCACCTGCTCGTTGATGGCGTTCAGGGGCGGGCGGTCGAGACGGATGGTGCCCACACCGTCATCGACCTCGAGGCGCACGAGCTCAGCCATGGTCTCCTCCAGGTCCGGTCGGCGGGGGCAATCTTATTCGAGCCGTAGTTTCCTCCCCGAAAGCCTGGGCGCGGGGCGAGAGCGCTTGACTGGGTCATCCTGAAGCGGATCAGGAAGAACCTTTCGGCCTCGCCGTCGTACTAGCCGCGAAGAGGGCACCGTTGCACCTGCAACGCGGTTGCACTACCTTTGGAGACGACCATTCCAAGTGAGGACGATGCCGGGAGACCAAGAGGTCGTGGCCATGCTTCGTCGGCGGGGCTTCCGAGTCACCCCTCAGCGCGAGGCCATCCTCCATGAAGTCATGTTGGCCGAGGGCCACATGGCACCGCAGGACGTGGCCCGCCGCGTGCAGCGCAAGCTTCCTGCTGTCAACGCCTCCACGGTGTACCGGACGCTGGCCCTACTGGAGGAGCTGGGGGTGGTCCGTCACGCTCATCTCGAGCGAGGGGCGGAGTATCACCGGGCCGGCGAGGGCGACCACGTCCACCTGACCTGTTCCCGCTGCGGCTCCGAGGACGACCTATCCCTGGGGGAAGCCGAGTCCCTCAAGCGTCTGGTACAACGGCACCGGGGCTTCGTCCCCGACCTGACTCACTTCGCCATCTCCGGCCTGTGCCGGGACTGCCAGCGGGATCGAGCGGGCCGAGCCGTCCCGGCTTCTACCCGCTGAAGAACGCCGGGAGCAGGCCCTCTTGGCCCACCACGAAGAGGACCCCGATCACCAGGCTGAACACTGCGGTGAGCACGGCGACCGTCGCGTACAGAGCGAAGTTCCTCGATGCCTGGAGAAACCCCAGAGACGAGCCCACCGTGATCACCGTGTTCGACAGCACCAGCCCGACGATGAACGTGGCCAGGACGAGGATGCCCACCACCGGGCCTCCGGCACCCGCCGCGGTCAGAAAGATCAGCAACTGCGTGGGGGTCTCGGCTCCGACCCCGTGGATCATCCCCACCCCGAACGCGGTGGCCCGACCGTAGTTCGGGATCTCCTCGTCAGCCTCCGGACGGTCGTGGTGATGGTGCCCCGGACGCCCGTGGTGGCCGTGGTGCCAGAGCGAGGCTGGGGTCCCTTCGACCACCGCGACGCCCCCGCCCCGGGCTACCCCTCCTCGGGCCGCGGTAGCCGCCGAGACCCGCCGGCGAACCCATCGGCTCCCCTTCCGAACCCCAGCGAAGATGAGCATCCATCGGCTCCGGAGACGGAAGTCCCGGCCGTGGCGGGCGAGCGACACGAACACGTAGATGCCCAGGACGATCAGGGTGACGCCCACGACCCGGCCCATGAGCTCGTCCACGCCGGAGGGCAGCCGGTCCCCGGCCACGATGGCCAGGATCCCCAGGGCAAATACGACCAGGGCGTGGCCCAGGACGTACAGGGTCCCGAAAAAGAGCGCTCGGCGCCGGTCGTCCTGCGAGCCGGTGATGTCGGAGATGGCCGCGATGTGGTCCCAGTCGATCCCGTGCCGAAACCCGAAGGCGAACGCCGAGACGAGGAGCCCGAACTCGAACCCACCCTGGAGCTGCGCGATCAGCATGGGCGAACGATGATTGTAGCCCGTTATTGCATTCTCTTGCAACTGCAAGGTGACGCAGACAGCGCTGCCCACCCGCTGCGCGCGCCGGGGCCGCTTCGTTCCCCTCCCGATATGCTCGACCGGATGAACAGCTGCCCCTCCTGCGGCGTCCCGACTCTCGAATCCGACGTGTTCTGCGCATCCTGTGGAACTCGCCTACAGAACGACACCGGGCGGTCGTGCCCCTCTTGCGCAGGGCCCGTCGCCGCCGATGACCGGCACTGCCGCCGGTGCGGAAGGGTCCTGGAGGCGGACGATACCCAGGCGATCCCGGCGAGCAAAGCGGCATCTGGCTCGGGCCGGCGCTCCGTCGACCAATCAGGTGACACGTTCGACACGCAGGCGCTTCCAGCCGCGTCTGTTCCCGGTGAGCCCTACCTGGCTCCCCGGTCGTGGGCTCCTACGCCGGTTGAGGAAGAACCGGCGGAAGAGTCGTACCGACAACCGCGCCGGCGAGAGGCCCCGGTGGGGGCGATCATCGCCCTCCTCGCGGCGGCGGTCGTGGTGGCGTCGGGTTTCCTCGAGTGGCGGGCGGAGGCCCTTGGGGGAGGCACTGCCGCGGACATCCCCCTCCGGTTCCTTGCCAACCCCGAGGCGAATTCCAGGCCGGGGGAGATCACCATTGCTCTCGTGCTGCTGGGGCTGGGCACGCTCGGAGCGATCGCCGCACTTCTGTCCGTCCTGGTCCCATGGTTCCGGTTTCTCCGGAGGCTCATCGGGGGGTTCACGCTGCTCGTGCCAGTGGTGTTCGTCATCCGGTCCGAGCTCACGCTGCGTTTCCTGTCCGGAGAGCATCCCTTCCTGGACTCGATCGGGAGGGGCGTGTGGCTCTGCGCGATCGCCGCAGTGGTCGAGATCGTCGCAGGCCGGTGGTTCCGCCGGTAGGCCGGCCCGAGATTCGCCTGCCGGCTAGAACCTGGGCGTTTCGACGTACTCGCCGAACACCCCGCGAAGCGCTCCCACGATCTCCCCTTCGGTGCAGTACGCCCGGGCGCACTCGATCATGGGCGGCATCAGATTCTCGTCGTCCGTCCGAGCGGCGGCCTTCAAGCGCTCAAGCGCGCGCCCCGCATCCTCCTGGTTCCGCCCGCCCCGGAGGCTCTTGACCTGGTCCACCTGGCGGGCCTCGACCTCGGGGCCGATCTTGAGGATCTCGATCGGTCCCTCGTCGGGGTCGACGAACTCGTTCACGCCCACCCTCACCAGGCGCCCCTTCTCGTAGCGCTTCTGCTCCCGGTACGCAGCGTCGGCAATCTCCGACTGGAAGAATCCCCCCTCGATCCCCGTCAGGACCCCGTCGAGGATCGACCCCTTCCCCATCTCCTCGATCCTCCGGAAGTACTCCTCGGCCTGCTGCTCCACCCGGTTGGTCAGGGTCTCCACGAAGTACGACCCTCCCAGCGGGTCGATGACGTCGGGCACGCCGGTCTCGTGGGCGATGATCTGCTGGGTGCGCAGGGCGATCTGCGCGGCCTTCTCGGTCGGAAGCGCCAGCACCTCGTCAAGCGCGTTCGTGTGCAGCGATTGCGTGCCACCCAGGACGGCGGCCAGGGCCTCGATCGCCGTCCGAATGATGTTGTTCTCCGGTTGCTGGGCCGTGAGCGAGCACCCGGCTGTCTGGGTGTGGAACCGGAGGCGCCACGACATGGGGTCGATGGCCCCGTAGCGTTCCCGGAGCCATCGGGCCCAGATCCGCCGGGCCGCCCGGTACTTGGCGATCTCCTCGAAGAAGTCGATGTGCGCATTGAAGAAGAAGGACAGCGCGGGGGCGAACGCGTCGACATCGAGGCCTCGATCCTTCCCCAGCTCCACGTACGAGAACCCGTCGGCCAGCGTGAACGCCAGCTCCTGAACCGCGGTCGAGCCGGCCTCCCGGATGTGGTAGCCGGAAACGCTGATGGGATGCCACTTGGGGACCTCTTGGGCGCAGAACTCCATGAGGTCGCCGATGAGCCGGAGGTGGGGTCGGGGCGGGAAGATCCATTCCTTCTGCGCGATGTACTCCTTGAGGATGTCGGTCTGCAGCGTCCCGTCGAGCACCTTCCAGTCGACGCCTTGACGTTCCGCCGCCGCCAGGAAAAACGCGAAGATGACCGGGGCCGGCCCGCTGATGGTCATGCTGGTGGTGATCTCTCCGAGCGGGATGCCCCCGAACAGCACTTCGAAGTCGGCGAGCGAGTCTGTGGCCACGCCGCACCTTCCGACCTCTCCCTCGGACCGGGGGTCGTCGGAGTCCCGTCCCATGAGCGTGGGCATGTCGAAGGCCACCGACAGGCCGCCCTGTCCGTGCTCCAGGAGGAACTTGTACCGGCGGTTTGTCTCCTCGGGCGTCCCGTACCCGGCGAACTGGCGCATGGTCCACAGGCGTCCGCGGTACATGGAGTGGTAGACGCCGCGCGTGTACGGGTACTCGCCCGGGTATCCCAGGTCGCCGTCGTAGTCCAGGTCCGCAACGTCTTCCGGCGTGTACAGGGGCTCGAGCGGCTCGCCGGAGATGGTCTCGAAGTCGGCGTCCCGCTCCCCAGCCCGGCGATACTTGTGTCGCCAGGACTCCCGTTTCTTGTCGAGGGGTGCGCTCGCTTTCCGGAGCCCGGGTTCGTCCGCTCCGGGCGAGTTACCCCCTCGAGTTCCCCGCTCGCTCATCCCTTCCCCTCGGTCGGAGACAGCTTCTCCAACAGGATATCTGTGGCCCGGTAAGGATCGATGCGTCGGGCCACGAGATCATCGCCGAGCTCCTCGAGCGCACCGGCCTCGAGCGTCGCGGCCATCCGCCAGCGCAACCGGGCCAGCACCATCTCTTCGACCTCGCGCAGCAGCCGTTCCCGGCGCTTTCCCTCGAGCTGGCCGCTCCCTTCGAAATGCTTGCGGTGGCCCTCGATGGCTTCCCAGAGCTCGTCGACCCCCTCACCGCTCGTCGCCGTGGTCTGCACGATCGGTGGGGTCCACTCGAGCTCCGGTCCCAAGTGGAGCATATGCCGAAGGTCCCGGACGGCCTCCCCGGTGCCCTCCTTGTCGGCCTTGTTCACCACGAACACGTCCGCGATCTCGAGAATCCCCGCCTTCGACGCCTGCACCGCGTCTCCCCACCCCGGGGCCACCACCACGAGTGTGGTGTCCGCCTCCCGCGCCACCTCGACCTCCGCCTGTCCCACTCCGACCGTCTCGATCATCACCAGGTCCGCCCCGGAAGCATCGAGGACCCGGATGGCTTCCGGCGCCGCCAAGGCCAGGCCGCCGAGATGCCCGCGGGTGGCCATGGACCGGATGAACACGCCCCGGTCGGTGGCGTGAGATTGCATCCGCAGCCGGTCTCCCAGGAGCGCCCCACCGGTGAATGGCGAGGTGGGATCGACCGCGAGGACTGCCACGCCGAGGTCCCGGGCCCGGGCCGCCCCCACCAGCGTCGCGGCGAGCGTCGACTTCCCTACCCCGGGGGAGCCGGTGAGCCCGATGGTGTACGCGGTGCCGGTTGAGGGGTACAGGCTTCCGATCAGCTCCGGCAGGCCCTCGGCCCCGTCCTCGACCATCGAGATGGCCCTGGCCACGGCCCGCGCGTCACCGGCAAGCACGCCCCGCACGACCTGCTGGACGTCCACGGATGAAGGGTAACAGGGAGCCTTGCGCCCACTAGGAGCCGAGCGCGGCCGCCGCGAGATCCGGCAAGACCCGCCCGGCCTTCCCCTCCACGAGCACGTGCCCGCCGAGAGATGTGGGGCCTGCGGCGACCACCACGACGTTCGCCCCGGCGGATCGTGCCGTCTCCGGCAGCGACGCCGCCGGATAGACCTCCCCCGATGTTCCAACCGCGAGGAGCACACGGCACCGCGCCGCCAGCTCCTCGGCCTGGGCGAAGTCGTGGAGCATCTCGCCGAAGGCCACGAAGTCGGGACGGGCCGGCCCGCCGCAGGAGGAGCACTTCGGCAGGAGCGATTCGAAGCTCGGAACGAACGCCTGGCGCAAGCCGACCACGGCGCGATCGAGACCGTCACAGACCTCTTCCCGGCTCACCGCGTCCACACGACCACACGCCAGACACTGGTTCCGGAGGAACGACCCGTGGATCTCGAGGACCCTCCGGCTCCCGGCTTCCTGATGGAGCCCGTCCACGTTCTGGGTGACGACGGCCTCGACCAGGCCGGCCGCCTCCAGCCTGCCGAGCGCGCGATGCCCCGGGCCCGGCCGAGCCCCGGCGAACGCCCGGCGAAGCGCCGCGAGGAACTCCGCCAGGTCGTCGGGACGAGAGGTGGCCAGGCCGGCCAGTCCCCGCCAGGTCCCGAATTCGGTGGCATCGAAACGATCCCACAGACCGCCGGGGTCGCGGAACGTGGGGATGCCCGCCTCTTCCGACATCCCTGCACCCGAGAGGACGACAACGCCACCACTGGCCAGCAAGCGGACAGCCTTGCCAAGAGCGTCGGTCACAGCAGGAGGTAGACCAGGAAGCCCACCACGTTGAAGGCCGCGTGCGCCGCCATCGAGGCGAACAGCGAGCCGCGTCGCTCGTAGATGTAGGCGAGCACGATCCCGAACGCGAAGAGGAGCGGCATCAGCAGCAGGTAGAGGTGGACCAACGCGAATGGCACTGCCGAAGCCACGGCAGCGATCCCGACCCCGAAACGGCGCCGAAGCGCACCGAACAGGAATCCGCGAAAGAACAGCTCTTCGGCGACGGGGGCCACCAGGATCGCCGATACCGCGCCTATGGCCACCTCGAGCTCGTCGGGGCGGCGAGGAAGGAGTTCTTGGCGCGGCGGGGTGACCGGCCCGCCCGCGAGCAACGAGAGCAGCGTGTAGAGGAGCGCCCCCAGCACCAGCACGATCAACGGGTACGAGAGCACACCGACGACGATTCCGATCGCTACGTCGCCCACCGGGCGACGCGTGCGCAGTCCCAGTGCGGCGAATGCGCCTTGATGGAGGAAGGCGACCCACGCGATCGTCGCCGCAGACAACGACAGCGAGCCCACCAGGAGCGAGAAGACCAGCCGCAGGCCACGGTCCGGCGTGGCCAGGACGACGATGATCGACAGGACCACCCCCAGGCCGAACCCTGTCAGCCCCACGAACAGGGCTTCGATGGCCCGCCACGGAGGGGACGGCGCTTCCGAGGGCGAGCCTCGCTGTTCGGCTACTTCGCCGTACGAGGAGTCGTCCACCGACCCTCCAGGGAAGGGAACAACAGGCCCAGACCGACGTAGGCGAAGGCAACGGCGGCCGTGCTGCTCGTGTCGTTCACCAGGAATCCCACCATGCCGGATACTGCAAGGACCGCGACGCCCCACCGCCAGAGCGGGTCCCCATCGAGCAGGGCGCGGAAGGGGCGCGGTTTCCTCCAGGCTACCGCAAGCCCGAACGGAAGCCCGACCACGGCGAGCCACGCGGCGGGCATGCGGCTCGTGTTTCGGACCAGGATCTCCAGGCGGCGGCCTGCCGTCGCCGCGAGTGCTCCGGGCCCGGATCGTCCCGCCTCGGCGGCAACTCTGGTCACGTGGGTTGGCTCCGGGGCGAGCGCGTGCCAAACGAGGAAGAGGGCCAGCCCGGCTGCCGCCGCGGCCGCCCCGATGGCCAATTCGAAGAGACCGAGTCGTTCTCGAAGCCGAACCGCGACCCACAGGCCTGCCGCCGCGGCCAAGGTGATCGCCGCACCGAGGTTCGCCCCGAGAGTGGGAGCCCCGCCCAGGACTGCCGCACCCACGAGCAGGACCGCTCCCCAGAGGACCGACAGCGAGGTCGCCGCGAGCACCGCGGCCGCCAGCAGGAAGCCGGCGTACGGATTGGACAGGCCGTAGAAACGGACCCCCCGGAGGGCGTCCCCTCCGAGCAACGAGAGCACCATTCCGCGCCATCCGAGCACGCCGTCCACGACTAGGGCGGCCAGCCCTACCCAGGCGAGGACGATGAACCGGCTCGTCGAATGGTTTCGCCCAAGCCGCCAGGCGAGCACGGTGATCGCGGCGCTACCTCCGACGAGGAATGGGATGAGCACCGCGTACGAGAATGTTGGGAGGTAGCCTGCGGCGAGCAGGACGATGGGGATCGACGCGGCATAGACACCCACGAGAGCGGTGGCCTTTCGAAGGCCGGCGGGCGCGGGGACGAACAGGAGCAACGCTCCGGCGGCGGCCGCCCCCAGCAGCAGGGCCATGGCCCCCGCCTGGGTGGGAACCCGCACACGCTGGTACTCGAGGAACTTGGCGTGGAGATCCGTTGGGGCCTCCCCCACCACCCGGATGGGGCTCCCGGTCATCTCCTCGGGAACGGGCACGCCGAGGAACTCCAGGATCGTTGGGGCAACGTCCGCCACCGAGACGACACCCTGGCGCCGGCTGGTGCCAGAGGTAAGACCGCGAGGAACGAGATCGGCGTGCGGAGGTCGCGTCACAGGAGGATCGGACGGAAGGAAGATCGGAAGCTCCTCGCCCTCCTTTCCGCGCAACTCGGCCACGATCACGGGAGAAGCGACATCCCCTTGCTCCACCATCGACCTCGTCGGCGCCGGCGAGGCCACCACGATGAGAACGTGGTCGTCAGGTGGATTCAGGACACCCGTCAGGAAGAGGCCCGTCGAGATGGCCAGCGTCGTCCCCTCTCGACCGAAGTGCGTGCGGCCGAAGTCAAAGACCACAAGCCCGACCTCCTCCGCTGTCTCCTCTTCCACGACTCCGAGCGCCGAATTCGGGATCGTTCCCCGTTGGTTCGACACCATTAAGAGCCCAGGCTCATCGGTCGGGTTCTGCGGCGCGTAGGTGATGCTGATGTGCGCCTGCGCGAGGGCCTCCGCGAGCTTGCCCGCCGACCCACTCGCGTCGCCCCGGATGTAGCTGTGCAGATCTACCTTGGCCTCTGCTCCTCCATCGGGTGGGACCACGGGGCCGCGAGAACCCTCCATGACCCTACCGGCACCGAACGAAAGGTAGCCGGAGTTGTCCTGAAGATCGGAGGGAGGAGCCATGAGGCCGATTCCTCCCCTGGCCGCGAGTTCACGAAGGAGCGGGATGGAGACCGCCTCCTCGAACGACAGCCCCCCGAACAGGAAGACCACAACCAACTGCTCGTCGGCGCCAGCCACAGCGGGCTGGGGAAACAAAAAGGCCGCGGCCACGGCCAAGGCCGCGGCGACCGGCAGCCTCCGCCTCACGGAGTGAGGGCAGGAGAGAGCGAGGGCTGACGGGTGACGGCGGCCCCCAGGCCCGCAAGCTTCGAGTCGATGTCCTCGTAGCCTCGGTCCACGTGATGCATGTCCGAGATCTCGGTGGTGCCTTCGGCCGGCAGGGCGGCCACGATCAGAGCGGCCCCGGCACGCAGGTCGAGCGCCCGCACCGGAGCGGCGGACAGCCGCTCGACGCCCCGGATCACCGCGTGGTGGCCCTCCGTCCGGATGTCGGCGCCCATCCGGCTCAGCTCGTCGACGAACATGAACCGGCTCTCGAACACGTTCTCGGTGAGGATGCTGGTCCCGTCGGCGATGGCCATGAGCGCCATCAGCGGCGGCTGGAGGTCCGTGGGGAAGCCCGGGTAGGGCAGCGTAACCAGGTCGACCGGGCGGGCCCGCCGCTCCATCCGCACGAAGATTCCCTCCGGCTGAACGGAGATCTCTGCCCCGGCGTCCTCCAGCTTGGCCAGCACCAGGTCCATGTGGTCGCCTCGGGCTCCCTTCATGAGCACGTCTCCGCCGGTTACGCAGGCGGCGATGGCGAAGGTACCGGCCTCGATGCGGTCGGGGACGACCGCGTGCTCCACGGGACGGAACGCGTCCACGCCTTCGACCTCGATCGTCGGCGTGCCCACCCCCATCACCCTGGCTCCCATGGCTTCGAGGAACGCAGCGAGGTCCTGGATCTCGGGCTCGCGGGCAGCGTTCTCGATGACAGTGGTCCCCCGGGCCCCCACAGCGGCCATGAGCAGGTTCTCGGTCGCACCCACGCTGGGGAAGTCCAGAGATATCACCGCCCCCCGGAGCTGGGCGGCTTGGGCCGTGAGGTAGCCGTGCCGGAATGTGAACGAGGCTCCCATCCGCTCGAGCCCACGGATGTGGAGGTCGATCTTCCTGGAGCCGATGTTGCAGCCTCCCGGCATGGCGACCCGGGCCCGTCCTTCCCGAGCCAGCAGCGGCCCGAGGACGAGGATCGAGGCCCGCATCCGACGCACCAGCTCGTACGGGGTCTCCGGATTGAGACGTCCCGACGCCTCGATGACGACGGTGTGATCCTGGCGACGGACGGTCGCGCCCAGTCTTTGAAGGACGTCCCCCATGGTGCGCACGTCGATGATGTCGGGGACGTTTCTCAGGGTGGAGCGCCCCTCGGCGAGGAGGGCCGCGGCCATGAGCTTGAGGGCGGAGTTCTTGGCACCGCCGATGTTGACGGCGCCCTCCAGCCGCCTCCCTCCGGTCACCAACAGCCGGTCCATGGGGTGAGATTGTACGCGCCCGGAGGCACCGTCAAACCTTTTACGCCGCGGTCCGGAATGCCGGATTTGCTGGACGCGCTCCGAGTCGCCTAGCATCTCGACGCTGGGGTCTCTTCTCCGGCCATCACGGACAGACAGACGGTGGAAGGGGGGTGGTGACCAGGCCCGAGCTCCCTTGGGGCGACGGCATCTCGTCGATCGGTCGCTTTCTGCGGTACCCCATTTCCCCCCGGCCTCGGGGGCTACCAAGGAGGCTGCATGCGTAGACGACATCTTGCTCTTCTAACAGCGTTCGCACTGGTGATCGCCATGGGTTCGTCGGCGGAGGCCCATCCGGACCGCATGAACGAGGACATGGCGGACGGCGCCGTCGAGACGGGGCCCCACGACCACGGCCAGCACGGCGGCACGGGAGGGCACCTCCCCGCGTCGAGCGAGAATGTCGAGCTCGTCGGAATGGCCGACCTCACCAACGTGCCCGGCGGGATCAGCGACGTGGGGACGTTCGGAAAGTACGCGTACTTGGGGGCCTTTTCACCGGAGTGTGCGGCTGGTGGGAACCCTACCGGCGTGCACGTCGTGGACATCAGCGATCCCGCCAACCCGACGAAGATAGGCTTCATCCCGGCGCATCCCAACAGCTACGTCGGTGAAGGTGTCCAGGTGTTCCACGCCGAGACGCCGTTCTTCAACGGCGAGATCCTGGTCCACAACAACGAGCCCTGTGTCTCCAGCCAGCCTCACGAGGGCGGGGTCTCGCTGTGGAACGTCACGAACCCGGTGGCACCGGTGAAGCTGGCCGGCGGCGTCGGCGACAACACTCCGCCGAAGACGCTGGCGAACACCGGCACGGCTCCCATCAACGGCGTCAGCTCCTCTCACAGCGCCTTCGGCTGGTGGGTGCCGGGGACCGGAAAGGCCTACGTGATGTTGGTGGACAATCAGGAAGTCGCCGATGTCGACATCCTGGACGTCACCAACCCGGCCGCTCCGGTCCAGATCGGTGAGGTCGGATTCGCCGATTGGCCCGGCGCGCAGCCTCCCAACCCGCTGGCGAACGGAGACACGGTCTTCAACCACGACTTCCAGGTGAAGAAGATCGGCACCAAGTGGATGGCCCTGGTCTCCTACTGGGACGCCGGGTGGGTCATCCTGGACGTGACGAACCCTGCCAACCCAACTTTCGTCAACGACTCCGACTACCCGACCCCTGACCCCCTCACCGG
Source organism: Actinomycetota bacterium (assembly GCA_036000545.1). Taxonomy (GTDB): domain Bacteria; phylum Actinomycetota; class UBA4738; order UBA4738; family CALAEC01; genus DASYVD01. The sequence goes on from DASYVD010000036.1 coordinate 13,524, forward strand.
CTTCGAGCTGCCCGAGGGGAACGCTCACCAGGCCTGGTGGAGCTCGAACAACCAGTTCCTCCTGGGGACGGATGAGGACTTCTCGCCGACCCGGACGAACTGCGAGGTCACTACAGGTCCCAATGCGGGCGTCACTCCGTGCGGTGAGTTCGGCTTCACCCCGAACATCCAGGAAATGTTCCCCGATGGCTTCTCCGGGACGACCGTGTGGGGCGGCTCCGGGTGCAACGAGGACGTGGACGGCAACGGCACCAGCGACCGGGACGAGGTGCTGGCGAGCCACACTCAGGCCCAGACGGGGGCGGACGCCATCGTCTTCACCCGGGGCGTCTGCTTCTTTTCCGACAAGATTCACACCGGCGAGCTGGCCGGATACGAGATGGTATTCGTCGGCCAGAGCCACATCGGCAGCCGGAACGGGCTCCTTCCCGATGGGTTCCTCTGCGGCGGACAGGGCAGCGCGATCGACGGAACAGCTGCGGCCGGGTGCATCGGCCACCGGGCCATGCACCAGCTCTTCGGTGACGCTCCGGAGTACACGGGCGCCGACACCGCGGACATGCCCGCGAAGGGGACCTTGGGCGAGTCGATCTCGGCGGTGGGTGGAGTGTTCGACGGGTGGGGCTACGTCCACCTGCTCAACGCCAACACCCTCCAGGAGATCGATGCCTACGCGATCCCGGAGGCCCTCGACCCCGCCTTCCAGACAGGGTTCGGGAACCTCACGGTGCACGAGGTCCAGGCCGACCCGCGGGCGAACGTGAACCTGGCGTACTTCTCCTACTACGACGCCGGGTTGCGGGTGGCCAAGTTCGGCAAGAACGGGATCCACGAGGTCGGTCACTACATCGCCGAGGGCGGCAACGACTTCTGGGGGGTCGAGCCTACCCAGGCGCTGAACCCCGGCGGCAGAGGCGCGCCGCTGCTGCTGATGAGCGACCGAGACAGCGGTCTCTGGATCTTCCGGTACACGGGCGCGTAGGGAAGGAGGCCACACGCGATTGGCAGGCCGGCCCCCGGGCCAGCCGGGGGTCGGTTCGCCATCTGTCTGTGCGGCGACGCTGAGATGTGTCATGTCCGAGGTTCGGGATTTGCCACGTCTCACGGGTTCGGTCCAGAATTTGTCCACACGTTTCCACAGGAGCGGGTACGAGATCCGCGAATGGGGGTGGTGCCAGCAAGACGGACGCGCGTGTCTTGACCGGGTGTACGACATCGTAGGAGGGAGAATGAAGAGACGACATATCGTGTTCATGGTCGTCCTCGGGCTGGTCGTCAGCATGGCCGGTTCCGCAGACGCCGCGCGGCGGAAGCCCGAGAGGGCCAAGCATGACCGATTCGTCGATGGAACGCGCGACACCGACGAGGAGATCTACGGCCACTATCACGGACACCAGCACGGTCCCTCGTCAGGCCACTTGCCGGCGACCCAGGAGAACGTGGCCCTGATCGGCAAGCAGAAGGTGACGACCAAGGCCGACCGGATCTCCGACTTGGCGGTGCTCGGTGACTACGCGTATCTGGGGCAGTGGGCGGCGGGCCTCCCCTCCCCCCAGTGCCGGGGCGGCGCACATGTGGTCGACATATCCAACCCATCTGACCCGGAGAAGGTCGGCTTCCTGCGGAGCCACCAGGACACGTACGCCACGGAGGGCGTGCAGGCTATCCACCTCAACACGCCCGACTTCACCGGCGACCTCCTCCTCATCAGCAACGAAACCTGCGGGCCGCGGGGGGTCGGAGGGATGACGCTGTGGGACGTGACCGACCCGCTCAACCCCGTGAAGCTGTCCGAGGGGGTCGGCGACCGGACGGACGGGCCATTCACCGACCCGACCAACGTCGACCCCGTGGCGCACGACTCGCACAGCATCATGGGCTGGCAGGCCGGCGACGACGCGTACGCCATCGCCATCGACAACGACGAGGATCCGAACGACCTCGACTTCTTCGACATCACCGACCCACGCAATCCGGTTCTCATCGCCGAGACCGGTATCGGGGACTGGCCGAGCGCCAACGTCAACGCGTTCGGGAACTTCCCCACCAGCCACGACTTCGACGTCCGGTTCATCGACGGCCACTGGCTGGCGATGGTGTCGTACTGGGACGCCGGGTGGGTTCTGCTCAACGTCGATGACCCGTCCAATCCGACGTTCATCGACGACTTCGACTACGCGGCCTGCGAGGCGCACGTGCCCAGCGTCTGCCCGCCCGAGGGTGAGGCTCACCAGGGCGAGTGGAACGAGGACGGAACGCTGTTCCTGGGGACCGACGAGGACCTGGCGCCGTTCCGGCTGATCTTCGAGATCGTGGGCGGGGCCGCGGCCGGTGAGTACCCGGCGGAGGAGTTCTCCTGGACCATCCCGATCTCCACGCTTTCGGACCAACGGGTCAACGGCCCCGTTGTGTTCGGCGGCTACGGGTGTCCTGCGGGCGACGCCTCGCAAATCCCGCCGGCGTCCGTGCTGGACCCGGTCACCGCGGCCGGCGAAGACCAGATCCTGATGCTGTCGCGGGGGCCGGTGGAGGACCCGAACAACCCCTTCGAGGCCTGCTTCTTCTCGGAGAAGGTCGAGCAGGCCCAGCTGGCCGGGTACGACGCGGTCCTCATCGCCAACCACCACACCGGAGCGGGTGCCGGAGCGCAGCCCGATGCGACGTTGTGCGGGAGCCAGGGTCACGTCTTCACCCCGACCATCCCGGGGCTGTGCGTCGGACACCGGCTCATGCACCGGCTCTTCGATCGGGCGGAGGACTACACGGTGCCGTATCCGGTCGGTGACCCGGGCGACCTCGAACCGGACATAGGAGACATCGGCAACGGGAAGGTCGACGCCACGTCGTTCTTCAGCGGCTGGGGCGGCACGCGCCTGCTTGACGCCGACAGCCTCGAGGAGATCGATCAGTTCTACATCGACGAGGCCAGCGATCCAGCCTTCGCCGTGGGCTTCGGCGACGTCGACGTCCACGAGGTGGCCACGGGACGCGGTCCCGACGACGATCTGGCCTACTTCGCCCACTATTCGGGCGGAATCCGGGTGGCCAGATTCGACGCCACGGGAATCCAGGAGGTTGGCCGCTTCATCGACCAGGGTGGCAACGACTTCTGGGGCGTCCAGCTCACCGACAAGTTCGTCGGCGGGCGCCGAGTGGTCGCTTACAGCGACCGCGACTACGGCCTCTATCTCGCGACGTACACGGGACCATAGTCACCGGATCGCTCTGCAGCACCGGAACCGGCCCCCGGGCAACCGGGGGCCGGTTCCCTGTCGAGGGTCTTGAGCGTCCGCTGGCCATCGCGATTCCCCTCCGACGATGTGCGGAGCCGAGAATCCGCAAGACGACGGTAGCCAGGCAGGCCCGAACGGGGCTAGATACGAGCATGCGTCGCGGGCTGGACCGCCCCCTCTGCATCCGCCGGCCGGGCACGGCGTCGGCCCAGGCACGGCACGCCACGCCGACGATCGCGGGTACACCAGGAGTTCGCTACCTGGGGTGTGTCCCCTCCCCGAGGGTCACCGGTACACACGCAGCCCTGCTCCGCCGGCGGATGCGGAGAGAGTGACGGATACACATCCCTCGCCCATCCCACACCGCTCGTCGATTTGGCAGACGAGACAGATCGTCTGCTAGGATGCCCGCCTACTCTGGATGCCATCCTTGGCCGGCTGAATTTGGCCTTGTCGCGCGGTATCCGAGGATTTCGGACCTTTTCATTGGGCAGGAGGGGGGTGGTCACACCGGCAACATCACTGCGTTCCCCGGCCTTGACACCTAGGGCCCAGGAAGCTGCCGGAAAGAAGCTTGGAGGAAAGATGAGGAAACGACATATCGCAATGCTGACAGCGGTGGCGCTGGTCATGTCTTTGGCGAGCGCGACTGGCGCCGGAGCGGCTCTTCCACCAGAGGCCGTCGACTACGACAGTGACGATTTCTACTACGGGCATCACGATCAGCACGGCCCGTCCGATGGTCACCTGCCCGGATCCAAGTCGAACGTGAACCTGGTGGGCAAGCTTCGGCTGACTTCGCAGGAGGGGGACATCTCAGACGTGTCGGCCCTCCGGGCGTCGAACGGGCGACTGTACGCGTATCTCGGCGACTGGGGCGCCAAATGCGAGACCGGCGGCGTCCACGTCGTGGACATCACGAACCCAGGGAGTCCGACGAAGGTCAACTTCCTGAGGAGCCGCGGATTCGGGTACGTCACCGAGGGGGTTCATGCTCTCAGCATCAGCACCTCGGCGTTCACCGGCGACATCCTGGTGATCAGCAACGAGTGGTGCCGCGAGAGCGCCAACCCCAAGAACATGCCGGGTGGGATCACGATCTACGACATCACCCGGCCGCTCGAGCCGAAAGTCCTCGTACAAGCCTTTGGTGACTTCGACGTCCACGGCAACAGGGCCAACGAGTCCCATAGCGCCATCGCCTGGGACGCTGGGAGCAAGGCGTACGTTGCGGCCATCGACAACGAAGAGCTCGAGGACGTGGACCTCTTCGAGATCACGGACCCGCGGAGCCCGGTGCTGCTCGCCGAAACGTCCCTGCCGGGCGTGAACGTCGACGGGCACGGCGAGCTGAAGACGTCTCACGACTTCGACGTTCTCCGGTTCCCCGACGGAACGTGGCACCTGATGGTGTCGGATTGGGACGCCGGGTGGATCGACGTGAACGTCACGAACCCTGCGACTCCGGTGATCGTGGGCGACTTCGACTACGCGGACTGCGATCAGATCGTCGAGACGGCGTGCCCGCCGGAGGGCAACGCCCACCAGGGCGAGTGGAACAGCGACGGGAGCGTCTTCCTCGGCACCGACGAGGACTTCGACTCCTACCGGACCAGCCCACTGACGCGGACGACCGGACCGGGAGCGCCCGAGGAGTACACCACGGTTGGGGTCGGGGGAGCTCCGGTGACGATCCTGCCGGACAAGCGGCTCAACGGGCCGGTCGCCTACGGCGGCTACGGCTGCCCGGGGACGTCCAGTCCCATCCCGGCGGCGGACACCACGATCCCTCCGAGCTCTTTGGAGCCTGGCGAGGAGCAGATCATCGTGCTCCAGCGGGGGCCGGCGAACGACCCGAACAACCCCGAGGGGGCGTGCTTCCCCGGGGAGAAGGCAGACAACGCCACGGACCAGGGGTGGGACGCGGTGATCCTCACCGGTCGCCACCTCGGGAGCGCGGCAGCGGATGAGCCGCCCAACTGTGGGTTCGGAGCGTTTCCTACCGATGAGCAGATCGCGACCGTGTGCACGACGCACACAGCGATGCACGAGCTCTTCGGCCGGACTCCGGACTACACGGTCCCGTATCCGGTGGGCGATCCGGGCGACCTGGAACCCAACATCGGAGAGGTCGGGTTCGAGGTGGACATCACCGCCACGTTCGACGGGTGGGGCTACACACGGGTGCTCGACACTTCCAACCCGGCCGCGCCCACCGAGGTCAGCCAGATCACCATCCCCGAGACCGCGGATGAGGACTTCGCGGTTGGCTTCGGGGACCTGACGGTCCACGAGGTCGAGGTTCCTCGGGGTGACCCGAACGAGGGTGGCGCGAACCCGGACACCGACAATGTGGCGTACTTCTCCTGGTACGCCGGGGGATTCCGGGTGGCGGATATCACCGACCCGGACAACCCGACGGAGCTCGGGCACTACATCGACCCGAAGGGCAACAACTTCTGGGGCGTGGCCCTGGCAGAGAACGGGAGCGGAAAGCGAATCATCCTGGCAAGCGACCGGGACTTTGGCCTGTTCATCTTCAAGTACACAGGCGAGCTGCCCTAAGCGCCCCGGGAGCAGATAAGCGAACCGGCCCCCGGGCTTCCGGGGGCCGGTTCCTTTCTTCGAACCCGTGCCGAGACTAGGGCAGCAGATAGCCGATAGCCCGGCCCATCACCTCGTTCCGGTCGGGCTCATCGGAGATCCCTTCGAACCCGAACCCGAAGTAGAGCGTGTCCTCGGTGGTGGCCACGGGCCCTTCGGGGAATCCGGCCGCCGTGGTTCGGATGAAGTCGTTCGGGTTGGGCGAGCTCCCCTCCGGGGCCCCGGGGACGGTCCAGCCGTCCATGCCCGTCTCGAAGGAAGTGGTCCCCTCTCCTGTGGACACCTCGATGTCATCGACGAACGTGCCCAGGCCCTGGACCGACCAGTCGCTCACGTAGGCGATGGACACTTCGACCGTCTGCCCCGAGAAGTCGCTCAGGTCGACCTGCCACTGCTGCCAGCCGCCGGAGTTCCCGGACGCGGCGTGCCATTCCCCGGTGGTACCGCTCGGCGAGCAGGTGCCGTCCTCGTTCAGGGTCTGGTAATGGTCCAGGAACGGATGGAGCTCACGCCACCCGGCTGGACAGCTCTCGCCCGTGGCTTGGCTGGTATTCCCGTTGAGGTCCGGTAGCGTCGTCCAGTTGTCCAGGTCGGCAGTGTGGGCCTCGACGAAGACGTGATCCCAGTCCGCCTCGGTGTCGAAGGACGTCCAGAAGGACATGGTGGCGCCGCCTGCAGGCACGCTGATCGTGCGGTCCAGGCGCTTGTAGGTGATGTCGGCGATCTGGGAGTAGACGTAGAAGTCGCCCGTGTGCGGAGCGAACGGACCGCCGGGCCGGTCCCACTTCGCCGAGATCCAGCTCTCGAACTGCGGGTAGGTGGCCGGGTCGAGGATCCCGCTGGTGGCCAGGAACGAGGCGTTGTGGGCCTGGTTGTCGGCGCCAGAGGGGCCACCGAGCGTCCACTGAGACGCGGGCGGGCCGTCGAACGGGTCGTCCACGCCCATGACGGCGAAGGGGTCCCCATTCTCGTCGAACCCCGAGTCGGAGACGTACAGGTACGCCCCCAGGTAGTACTGGAGGAAATCGTTCTTGTCGGCCCACAGCAGGCACCGCGCCGCGACGACGGGATCGACGCCGGCACCCCGGCAGCGCTGGTTGGCCACCGGGTCGTAGAACTGGTTTCCTCCCACCCCGTTTTCGGCAGCCCCGGCCCACTGGCCCGTGTACAGGAGCTTGCCGCCCTCGTTCAGGTACTGACGGATCTCAAGGGTCTCGTCGACCGCGAGGCGGGAGATGTTTCCAGCCCCCCAGCCGGGCTCACGGAGGATGAAGTCGTTGCCCCGGTACCAGATCACGGCGTCGTAGTGGCCGAGCACGCCGAGGTGGTCGGGCGCCGTCCGCCCCATGGCGTCCACGTCGTAGACGTCGAACTCGATGCCGTTCGCGGTGAGGGCATCCTCGTAGAACGAGAGGAAGAGCGGCGCCGTGGTGCCGGCGGGATATGGCGGGATGGCCTGGGCTCCGCTGTAGTCCTCGGCTGCGAGGATTAGGACATCGGCGTCGTCGGAGTCCTCCACGACGTCGAACGTCACGTGGTCTGTCGACTCACCGCCGCCGGTGAACCAGTATTCGACCGAATCCCCTACCTCGAGTCCGGGTATCTCTCCCTGCAGGTAGTGGTAGTAGACGTTGTACGCGTTGTTCCCGCCGAAGCGCTCGCCCTCTGGCGACTCGCTGGTTGGGGCGCCCTGGGCCGCAGCGCCGTCGATCGAGTAGCGGAGCGTGACAGCCCCGACCGCCTTCTTGGCCAGCACTTCCACGGGCTGGGACGAGTCACCCGCGTAGGAGATGTCAACGGTCAGGTCCGAGGTGGGCCAGTTGGTCTTCCACGGATCGATCTCCGAGATGTCCAGGTAGAGGCCGGCGGTGTCGATGCCAGCTCGAGAGACGGGGTCATCGGGATCACGCGCCGACTTCGCCACGTTCACGGCGAACGGAAGGTTCCGCTCGAACTCCTCCTGGATCAGGGCCTCGTTATCCGGGAACACGAACCCGCACCCCGGGCAGCCCTCGGATAGCTCGGGCGTCCAGGCCAAGATCCCCCGGTCGCCGTGGAGATAGTCCGTCGTCTCCCCATTCGTCGTGTACAGGTCTGCCGAGACCCCGGGGTTGAAACCAGCGACCGCGGGGTCGGTATCGATCCCGGTCAGGGCCACGTACACCGGGTCGTCGGCCGAAGGCGTGAGGGTCTGCCATCCCTGTGGGTACAGGAGCAGCCGGCCGTACGAGTGGTAGTTGATGCCGAACCGCAGCGACTTGGCCGTATTGACCAGATTGATCATCGCTTGCGTCTCGGGCTCGGACGCGGGGCCGGTACCCCGGTACGTCTCGCTCGCGAATAGGGAGGAGGACCCTTCCGTGTCGTAGTTCCAGTGCTCGGGGTAGTTGCGGTTCGGATCAACGCCGTCGTTGTTGTTGATGATCCCGTTCCCGTCGTTGTCGCGGAGAGTCTTCCGCCACAGCCGCTCGACATCGAACGTGTACTGGTACCCGTCAGGGTTCGCCACGTTGACGAACCAGAGCTCGGTCGTCTCCAACAGGTCGACCACTTCGGGATTCTCGGCACGACGCTGGTCGAGGTACCAGTGGAGAAGCCGGCGGGCGACCTCCGTGGCGATCCACTCGCGGGCGTGCTGCCCTCCGATGTACAGGACGGCCGGGCGCTTGCCGAGGGCCAGTCCTCGCGCTCCCTGGGTCAGGCGAAGGGCCAAGATGTCCCGCCCCTGGACGCTGTTGCCGATGTCGTAGAGCTTGACGAACCCCCGGTAACGTGGATTGCTGCCGATAGCCCGGATCTCCTCTTCGATGTTGCCCGGGCCGTCGTACGGCCTCCAGACTTCGAAGCCGTTTGCCTGCTGGATGGAAGCTCGCTGGGTCTGGGTCCGGCCCTTCTTGTCCCTGTAGGGCTTCACGCCGACGCCCCTGGCCCGGAGCTGGTCGCGCTCAGTCGCGGAGAGCACCAGGGCCACCCGTACGCCGCCGGCGGTCTCCTTTGCGGAGGCGATATCGTAACCCCCCTGCCTTAGCAGCTGCAGCGTGGCGACATCGACCGTGGCCTGATACAGCTGCAGCCCGCCGGCCTTGCTGGGCGTCGGTGCTCCCGAAGCGCCGGTGGTCAGCCCGGCCATTGAAACCAGAACGAACAACGCTACCGCCAGGGAAGTGCGCCTGGGCCGCATGGCAATACCCC
>DASYVD010000037.1:0-2136 GCA_036000545.1 Actinomycetota bacterium
ACGTGGAGGTGTTCTGCTTCGGGACCAGGCTCACCCGCATCACCCGCTCGCTCCGCACGAAGGACCCGGACCGGGCCCTGCGTGACCTGGGGCGGCTCGTCGCCGATTGGGAGGGCGGCACGAGGATCGGCCCATCGATCAAGCAGTTGCTCGATCGATGGAGCCAGCGCACAGCGCTCAGGGGCTCGATCGCGGTGATCTGCTCCGACGGCCTGGAACGGGGTGACCCGGAGCTGTTGCGCCACCAGATGGCCAGGCTCCGCCGGTTGGTCCACCGCATCGTATGGGTCAACCCGCTGAAGGGGAGCCCACGGTACGAGCCGCTCGCACGAGGGATGGCCGCGGCACTTCCCTCGATCGACGTGTTCCTCCCGGGTCACAACCTGGACAGCCTGGAGGAGCTGTCGCGGGTCCTCGCGGGCTGACGCTGCCCTAGGATCGAAGCGTGGGGACGTCGGAACAGCCCGGGCGGGTCAGGCGGATGGGCCGGCTGACCGAGCCGACCGAGGAGGGGCTCCTCACCTACGGCGAGTACCTGAAGATCCCGGAGCTCCTGTCGCTGCAGCAACTCCGTTCGGATCCGCCGGTTCACGACGAGCACCTGTTCATCGTGGTGCACCAGGCCTACGAACTGTGGTTCAAGCAGCTGCTGTTCGAGCTGGAGTCGATCCGGGACCGGATGCTCCACAACGACCCGGAACGGGCACGTCACGAGCTGAGGCGGGTCCACGCGATCGAACGGGTTCTGATCGAGCACATCGAGGTGCTCCAGACGATGACGCCGCAGGACTTCCTGGCGTTCCGGACTCACCTGGCACCGGCCTCGGGATTCCAGTCGGTGCAGTTCCGTGAGATCGAGTTCATGTCGGGGCTGAAGGACGCGCGGTACATCGAGGACGTCTCCTCTTCGCCAGAAGAACGGGCCCGGCTGGCGCGGCGTCTGCGTGAGCCCACGCTCTGGGACGCGTTCCGAGCGTTGCTCGAGGCGAACGGACTGTCCATGCCCGCCGACGACGCCGAAGCCCGTCAAAACAGTCTGCTCCTGATGGCGACGGACCCGGCGTTTGCGGGTTTGTTCGCGGTCTCCGAGGGACTGCTCGACCACGACGAGTCGTTCGCCATCTGGCGGAGCCATCACGTCTTGATGGTCGAACGGGAGATCGGGGCCAAACGAGGCACCGGGGGCTCGAGCGGGGTCCCATATCTTCGTACGACCCTCGGGAAGCGATTCTTCGCCGAGCTGTGGGACCTCCGCAGCTCGCTGTAGCTGCCACGGCCCACACGGAGTACCTTTCGGCGAGCGCCCCGTCCGAGGAGGTCGATGTGGTCTTTCGGAGTCTCCTTCCCGACGTCGAGATCCCCGACCTCTCGCTCCCGGCGTTCGTCCTGGAGCGTGCGGGCACTCTCGGCAACAAGCCGGCGCTGATCGACGGCCCGACCGGCCGCACCATCACGTACGCGCAGCTCGCGGGAGGGGTTCGCCGGGTGGAGGCCGCATTCGCTGGCCGGGGCCTGCGAAAGGGTGACGTGGTCGCCCTCATGGCTCCCAACGTCCCCGAGTATGCCGTGGCCTTCCACGGCGTGGCGGCGGCCGGGGGTGTGAACACCACGATCAACTCGCTGGCCACGGAGCAGGACATCGCGAACCAGCTCCACGACTCGGGGGCTCGGTTCATGATCTCGGTGCCACCGTTCCTCGACCGAGCCCTCCCCGCGGCCCAGAAGGTCGGGATCGAGGAGGTGTTCGTGTTCGGGGAGGCGGACGGCACCACGCCGTTCGCCGAGCTGCTGGGGACCGACGCCGAGGCCCCGGAGGTATCGATCAACCCGGCCGTTGACCTGGCGGTCCTGCCCTTCTCCAGCGGCACCACCGGGCTGCCGAAGGGCGTGATGCTCACGCATCGCAATCTCGTGGCGAACATCTGCCAGACCGCGAGGCTGCAACGGGTGCGCCAGGACGAGACGCTCATCGGCGTCCTGCCCTTCTTCCACATCTACGGGATGACTGTGGTCATGAACCTCGCGCTCCGCCACTGCGCGACCGTGGTGTCGATGCCGAAGTTCGAGCTGGAGCCGTTCCTCGGCATCCTGCGTGACTACCGGGTGACCCGCGCCTATCTCGTGCCCCCGATCATC
>DASYVD010000038.1:0-15306 GCA_036000545.1 Actinomycetota bacterium
TGGTTTCCGAACCCACGTCGATCCGCTTGAGGTCGTACGTCTGGAAGAAATTGAGGTCCGGATCGTCCAGCGACGTGACCTGCGTGCCGTAGAGGAACGTGTCTGGGTTGCGAACGTGGTTCTTGAACACCCACCGGTAGACCAGGTCCGGCCGGGCATCGGCGTCGTTGTCGATCTTGATGTCATACCGGACGCCCTCGCCCCAGGCGTAGAAGTTGGGTCCGCCGGCTGGCTCCTCGAAGGGGATCCAATTGGCAACGATGGTCACGGTGTCGGCGTTGTCTGGGCTCACGAACGCATAGAGGTCCGTCGTGTCGGCCTGCGGGTCTGCCGAGATCAAGGGAGCCTCGCGGTGGCTCGACGCGCCTCCCGGGACCGGGCCGAGTCCGGCGTACGCGGCCACGCCGACGATAGCGGTCGCGGCGGCGATCACCGCTGCGCGGAAACGCTTCTTGAACAAGGTGCACACCTCCTGTCGAGTTGAACGAACGGTGTTGTGGCCGCCATCGGTCCCGCGCGGACGCTCCGCGGGGGTTCGCCTCCATCACCCCCTTCCGCGACCACCACCGCCTATTCGCGGGATCGCTTCGGTCGGATGAATTCGACACGCGGTGTGCGGGCGACCGTGATTCTCAGGCGGGAAGAGAGCCCGCGTTCAGGCCTGGAGTGGAGCGACAAAGATGGGCTCGGTGGTGGGGCTGGTCGGGCAGGACGCCGACTCGACGGTGATCGCCAGGGCGTCGCTCGCGGTGACCAGGCCCTCGAACCGCGCCACGACCACGCCATCGCGCGGCTCGACGCACAACCCGCGCACGGGCGTCTTCCCTCGGATCATCCAGAGCTCGTACACCCGGCCCTCCGGGGGCGGCTGGAGGTTGGACGCGAACAGGAAACCTTCCCGTGGGGCCACGGCCGCGCTGACGTTGCCTTCCGCGCCCTCGAACTGGACCACGCGAACGTCGGGCCGGGACAGGAAGCCGGCCAGCGCCGCGAGGTCCGTCTGCGGACGTGGGACCAGCAGGTAGCCTCCCACGGCCCCCAGGATCACCAGGATCGCGGCAGCCACGGCCACGAGCCCCCGCCTCAGGACGAGGACCCGGCGGAGCAGCTTCCGGGGTCCTGCCGAGAGGATGTCCTCCCTGATGCTCACGCTGACCGCGACCGGGTCGAGAGCGAACGCCAGCCGACCTGCGACGTCGCCGGTCTCCCGCCGAAGCCGAGGGCACTCGGAGCAGTCCGGCCCGTGCTCTTCGAGGGCCGCCGCCAACGCCGCAGCGTCCTCGTCTTCGAGAGCGCCCAGCGCTTCCAGGGTGAGCAGCTCCTCGATGCGATCGTGATCCGTCATCGCTCCAGAGCTCCCAGCGAGGAGCGCATCCGCCGCATGCCCAGGACCGCCCGCGACTTGATCGTCCCGAGGGGGATCCCTGTTCGCTCCGCAACCCTCGACTGCGACAGCCCTTCGAAATACATCAGCTCGATGACCTCTCGTTGCTCAGGCGGAAGCTCGTTCAGCGCGGCCCTGACGGCCGCTCGCTCCTCAGGAATGTCGATCGCCTCGGCGACCTGCTCGGCGGGATCCTCGGACGGGGCGTCCGCCGGAGCCCTGTCGGCCCGGCGGCGCTGAGCCTCCTCTCGCCGGACCAGGTCGACGGCCCGGTGGTGTACCGCGGACATGAGCCAGGCCCTCACCGACCCCCGACGCGGGTCGTACCGGTCGGGGTCCCGCCACACAGACAGGAACGCCTCCTGGACGGTCTCATCGGCGAGGAAGGGCTGGCGGAGGATCCTCAGGGCAAGCGCCCGAGCCGTGGGGGCGTACCTTCCGAAGAAGTTGCGGAAGGCATCCTCGTCCCGCCGGCCGATCCGCCGAAGGAGATCTCGGTCCCGAGCGTCGCTCAGGTCAGCGGCGGCCACGACGACGAGAACCTCCTCTTGGGTGACCCGCGGACGGGACGGCCCGACAGCTGTGGGGACGCGGGCGGCCAGGACTTCCGGTGCATTCACGGCTCATCGGTATTCGTTGCCCGGCACGAATTGGATCAGCCGCGCCGACCGGGCGAGGTCAGCCTACACAGGTGAGCGCCGGCTAGCGGTCCGAAGTCTTCGTCCCGCGGAAGCCGACGGGTCCCTCAGGCCCGCATGCCAGCCGGCGCGCTCCGCCACGAGGCGAGCAGCGCCCAGGCGCCCACCGCGAGGTGGAGAAGCGTGTCCGCAGGGTTTTCCAGATTGGATCCAAGGAACTCCTGGGTGAAGATGCTGTAGACGCCCACGAGAACGCCCACGATACCGAGCAGGAGCACGAGGCCCCTCTGCGCCCCGGCGGGGAGCGCGAAGGCCGCGACGATCCCGACGGCGCCGATGATCGTGTGCGCCCAGTTCTCGCCGTTGTCGAACCACCAGGGGTCGCCGAAGATGCTGTCGTCCGCTGTGGGGCCGATCAGGCCCACGAACCCGAGGATCCCCACCAGCACCAGCACGGCTCCACCGATGAGCAGGAACTGCCTGGGATTCACGGTTCCCCCTTCCTCGTCTGACCTGCCCCGGATGATAGGGGGAGCTCCCGGGCAGAACAAGCACTCAGCGCAAGAGGAACCCCGTTCCCAGCTCGTCGTCCGGTTCGAGCACGAAATGATGGAAGCCCGTGCGGCGAGCGACGCCCTCGATCTCCGTTACCACTGCCGGCTGCCCGTATGCTTCGGTCTCTTCCACCACCACGGCCCTGAACTCCGTGCCGATGATGCTCTCGTGCACCATCGGCTCGCCGATACGGAGCCTGCCGTCGCGGTGCAGAAGGGCCAGTCGGGCGGACGTGCCGCTGCCGCACGGCGATCGGTCGACCTCACCGTCCGCAAAAACCGTGATGCTGCGTTGGCGGAGCGTCGGGGTGTCGTGCGCGACATCCTCGAAGAACATCACTCCGTAGACTCCGCTGAGCCGCCTATCCTCGGGGTGCCCGGGTGAGTCTGCCTCGTTGACGAGATCCTTGATCTCTCGGCCCAGGGCGATGAACGCGCTCAGATTCGACCGCTCTACCGCGAGTCCGACGGAAGAGGCAGGAACCGACGCGTAGTAGGCCCCGCCGTAGGAGACCTCCGCGGTGACGGCCCCCGAGCTCGTGTCCAGGCGCATCGGACCGCCCTGAACGAACGCGGGCACGTTTCGGAACCTGACCGATCGGACGTCGCCGTTCACGACTCTGGAGATCGTCTGGACGCGACCACTGGGAACGTCCACGACTACCGGAACATCCTCCCCGTCGCCGGCGACGAGCCCGGACTCGATGGCCCACGTGGCCAGGGCGATGGTGCCGTGCCCGCAGGCCGTGCTGTATCCGGCGTTGTGGAAGAAGACCACGCCGAGGTCGGCGCCCTCGTCGTCGGGCTCGGTCACGAAGCAGCCGTACATATCGGCGTGGCCTCGCGGTTCCTGAACCAGAAGCCGCCGGAAATCGTCCAGATGCTCCGCAGCGTAGGACCGCCGGTCGAGTATGGTCTTCCCACGGAGCGGCGGGACGCCGCCGCTGACGATGCGGAACGGCTCGCCTGCGGTGTGGTAGTCGACACAGGTAACGGACAGGGGTTTTGCTCCCATGTCGAGCTGAGCATAGCGGCGCCGGTCGCCGCGGGTCAGCGGTGCTCCATCACTCCCGGGCGGACCTGCTGGAGGAGCCCGATCTGGTTCCCGCTGGAGTCGCGGAGCAGGAGGCACGGTCCGTCGGGGACCTCGACCCGATCCGCCGGACCGCTCCATCCGGATCGCTCCAACGCTTCCTGCGCGGTCTCGATGTCCTGGACGGTCCAGATGGGAAGGATGCTCGGAGCGGCGCGATGGTCGGCGAGGAGGACGAGCGGCCCGTCGCCCAGCCGGACGGCGGCCACCTCCGTCCCCATCGAGCGATGGTGCCAGACGATCTCTGCTCCGAGGTGGTCTCGGTAGAAGGCCACGTCGCGCGGCACGTCGTCGGAGCCGACGTAGAGGTAGATGAGGCGTCCGAGGAGACTCACCAACCCCATCATGACTGACGGGGGAGCGAAGGGGTTGCCTCGGTAGGGCCCGTTTCCCGATCCCTGCTAGGGTGGCCGTGACCCCAATCTCCGAGGGAGGAGCCATGACTCATCCGCACGGAAAGATCTCCTGGACCGACCTGCAGCTTCCAGATCCTGAAGCGGGCCGGAAGTTCTACACCGAGCTGTTCGGCTGGGAGGCCGAAGAGGTGCCCGCCGGTGAGGGGATGACCTACTTCCTGTTCCGAAAGAACGGGAAGCAGGTGGCCGGTATGGGGACGCAGCCGCCCGAGCAGCAGGCAGGGATCCCGGCGATGTGGACCCCCTATGTGAACGTCGACGACGTGGACAAGATCGCCGCGCACGGCGCCGAGCTTGGAGCCAGCATTGCGATGCCGCCCGCTGATGTCACGGACACGGGGCGGATCACCTTCCTGTTCGACCCCACCGGGGCGGGCATCGGGTTCTGGCAGCCCAAGACGATGGAAGGCGCCGAGCTGTTGGACGCTCCCGGCAGCATGACCTGGGTCGAGCTGTCCACCCGGGACACGAGGAAGGCCAAGGAGTTCTACACCACGCTGCTCCCGTGGGAGGCGGAGGAGAGAGACTTCGACGGGTTCCGCTACACGACGTTCAAGCTCGGCGAGCAGAACGTGGGCGGGATGTTCGCGATGGACGAGAACTGGCCACAGGAGATCCCGGCCCACTGGATGGTGTACTTCGCGGTCGAGGACGCGGACGCCTCCGCCAGGAAGGTCGAGGAGCTGGGCGGAAGGATCTCGGTTCCTCCCACCGACAGCCCCTTCGGCCGGTTCTCGTTGATCGGGGATCCACAAGGAGGGGCGTTCAGCATCGTCAAGCCCTCCCGGCTGGCCTGACCGGATCGAGGACCACGACCGGGATCCTCCGCCGGGTCCGGCGCTCGTAGACGGCGTACGCGCCGTCCGCTGCGACAACCCGCTGCCAGAGCCGGGCTCGCTCGTCGCTGGCTGCTTCCCGCGCCCGGACCGGTGTCGTGCGGCGGCCGATCTGGATACAGGCCGCGGGGGTCGCCCGGAGGTTGAGTAGCCAGGCCGGATGCGTGGGCTCGCCGGTGTGCGACGCGATCACGACCCGAGATCCGGTAGGCCCACCGGTGGAGCCACCACATGAGCTCGAGGAGCTTCGTGCGCCGGACGGCCGCCACGAGGTCACCCGGCCGTCAGCCACCCGAAGTGCCTCTCCCGGACCTCGGTCTTGAGCCCCTCGGGGAGGAAGCTGGCAGCGATGGCGTTCTCCGTCACCGTTCGGAGATCCCCATCGTCGAAATGGAGATCTCTCCGGGCCACCTCGAGCTCGTGTGTGAGATCGATCCCGAACAGGCCCGGGTCGTCCGTGTTGATGGTGACCAGGGCCCCTTCCTGGAGCAGCCGCCGGGCCGGATGTTCCTCGATGCTGGGGACCGCGCGGGTCCGGGCGTTCGACGTCGGGCACGCCTCTATGACGACGCCGCGTTCGATGGCCAGCTGGGTCACCTCCGGGCTCCAGGCCACGCTCACGCCGTGGCCCAGCCGGCGCACCTCCAGCAGCTCGATGGCCTCCTTCGGATACTCGGGGCCGCCGGCTTCCCCGTAATGCGCGGTGAGCGGAACGCCCGCCCGGTGAAGGGGCCTCAGGACCTCGACGAACTCCCTGGGCGGCCAGGCGAGCTCGTCGTCGGCAAGGTCGAACCCCACCAGATGCTCTTGGTGCCGCAGGGCGAACTCCACCGTGCGGATGGCCGACTCCAACCCGTAGGACCTGCTGACGATGGCGATGAGTCCCACCGCGACGTCGTGCTGCGAGCGCGCGCGCTCGATCCCCGCGAGGACCGCCTCCATGACGCCGTCCCAGTCGAGTCCGGCCGGGCGGCACATGAAGTCGGGGGAGAACCGAAGCTCGGCGAGGCGGACGTTGTCTGCGGCCAGGTCCTCCACGGCCTCGTACGTGATCCGCTCGACTGCGTCGTAGCTCCGCAGCGCTCCCTGAGCGATGCGGAAGAAGGACAGCACCTCGTCGAGGCTGTTCATGGGGTGGAGCACCTGCGCCGCCGGGGCCAGCTCCTCGGGTGTATCGGCCGGCAGCGGTTCGCCTGCCTCCCGGTAGATGTCGATGATAGTGGACAGGCGGATGGCCCCCTCGAGGTGCCGGTGCAGGTCGACCTTGGGCAGGGCGCGGAGGTCCATGGGAGCCCGGACACTATCGCACTCGCCTGTCGGCTACAGATACCGTCGGACCCGGCCTCTGTACTCGCGGTACATCTCGCCGTGGTGGGAATCCAGCCGGGCTTCCTCCCCCCGGATCACGAGGTGAGTCAACAGGAGAACGATGGGGAGCAGGACCAGGAGCCAGGCGGCGCCCAGGACGAAGGCGATCCCCGCGTAGAGCAGGTGCCACGCCAGGTACATGGGGTTTCGGCTGAATTCGTAGGGTCCTCGGACGACCAGGCTGGCCGACCGCTCCAGATCCTCCTGGCCCGCTGCCCAGACCGACCACGCCCCGAGAGCCACCCCAACCATCACCAGCGGCCATCCGAGGAGATGTCCCAGCCATGGTGTGAACCACAGTCTCCACGGGAGGAAGAAACCAAGAGCGACTCCCGCCGCGATGGCTCCCACATGCGGCTCGGGGAGGGGGACATTACGCCATCGCCACGCTGCCATCAGGGACGGCCCGGCTCCTCGCGGTCAGTCGTCCCGATCGAGAACCAGGCACACGCCGTTGATGCAGTAGCGAAGGCCGGTGGGGGCTGGCCCGTCGTCGAACACGTGCCCGAGGTGGCCGCCGCACCGGCGGCAAACGACCTCGGTGCGGACCATCCCGTAGGAGCGGTCGGAGACGAGCTCTACCGCCTCGGCCACCGCTGGCTCGGTGAAGCTGGGCCAGCCCGTGCCGGAGTCGAACTTCGCGTCCGATCGGAAGAGCTCCGCTCCGCATGCCGCGCACCGGAAGACGCCGTGCTCCTTGGTCATGGCGTATTCGTGGCTGAACGGGCGCTCGGTTCCTCCTTCCCGGAGCACGTGGAACTGCTCGGGGGTGAGCTCCTTGCGCCAGTCCTCGTCGGTCTTCGTGATCTCCTCCATGACTCCATTATCGTCTCCGAGGGCCGGAGCACGATCATGCGAGCGAGGGGGAGGTGGGGCCGGTGGGGTCGTTCCCAGCCGAGGACATGGAGCTAACCGGGCTGCTCGTCGTCTCGGACATCGAGCGGTCGCGCGAGTGGTACACGAAGGTGCTCGGGGCCACCCTGTACCGCGAGTACGGGGGGACCTCGTGTGTGGTCCAGCTGCTGGGAAGCTGGCTGCTCCTGGTCACGGGCGGTGGTCCCACGGAAGACAAGCCGACCGTGACGTTCGCCCCACCGGACGACCCCGATCGAGTGAGCGCCGAGCTGATCTTCCGGGTGCCGGACTGCCGGGAGGCATACGAGACGCTGACGTCGCGCGGGGCAGAGTTTCTGACTCCACCGGTGGACCATGGATTCGAGGTACGAGCGTTCTTCCACGATCCCGACGGCCACCTCTTCGAGATCAGTCAGGTTGCGAGCTGACGGTGGCGGCGCGGGCGAGGGAGGGGTCGTGACCCGGCGGCTGCTGATCGACACCTCCAGCCTGATGTATCGGGCCTTCTTCGCCATGCCGCGTTCCGTCACGGACCGGCACGGGCGCCCGGTGAACGCCCTCCATGGATACCTGGACATGTGCGCCCGGCTGATCCGGGATCGCGGGCCCGACCAGGTCGTCCACTGCTTCGACAACGACTGGAAGCCCGCACCGCGCGTCGGCGCATACGCCGGGTACAAGGCCCAGCGCGCCGTTGACCCGGAGGGCCTGCCCGAGCAGTTCTCGGTCCTCCCCGAGCTGATCCTGGCCGCGGGGATGACCCACGCCGAGGCGCCAGGGTGGGAGGCCGAGGACGCCATCGGATCGCTGTGCGCCAAGGCGAGTGGCAGGGGCCGTTTGGACATCGTTACCGGGGATCGCGACCTGATCCAGTTGGTTCGCGATCCTAGGGTCCGGGTCCTGTTCACCAGACGGGGGGTGTCCCAGCTCGATGTCCTGGACGAGGCCGAGGTGGAGGCCCGGTACGGCGTTCCCGCGAGCCGGTACGCGGACTTCGCCATCCTCCGGGGGGATCCTTCGGACGGCCTCCCCGGGATCCGAGGGGTCGGGGAGGTCACCGCCCGGGCGCTCATCCAGACGTATCCGGGCCTCGACGAGATGGAGAAGGACGCGAAGGCCGAGCAGGCGCAGCCCGGCCCGCTGCGGGGGGTGCGGCATCTCAAGGCGAGGATCCGGGAGGCATCCGGATACCTCGCCGCGATGCGGGACGTGGTCCCGATCCGCATCGACCTCGAGGTCGAGATGTTGACGGGTGAGCGCGACGACGCGCGGCTCGATGCGCTCGCGCGAGCGCTGAGCCTCACCGGGCCGGTTCGCCGACTTCGGGAGGCGCTCGACGAGGCGCAGAAGCGGCGGACGCGGCATCGACGCTCCCGGTCGCCTTCGCCCGGCTGAAGCCCCGGCTCCGGCGAACCCGGGAGCGTCCTTCTTCGTCCAGAGGGAGAAGCGTCGCGGGAGGAAGGGCTGAACGAGGCGGAGATCAGGCGGTTCCTGGACACGGACTACCCGCGGCTGGTGAACGCGATGGCCCTGGTGTGCGGGAGCTTCCCCGCCGCGGAGGACGCCGTGCAGGAGGCGCTGGCGCGGGCGTGGGAACGGTCGGAGCGCGGCCAGTACATCGGGTCGATCCCGGGGTGGGTGGCCACCGTGGCCAGGAACCTGCTTCGGGACCGGTTCCGCCGAGCGATGGCGGAGGCGCGGGCCCGGCGGCGCCTGGCCGCCCGCCCCGAGGGATCGTCCGGCATGGCCCAGGTGGAGCGGCGGGCCGACGTGGAGCGGGCGCTGGCCGGACTGTCCAAGCGGCAGCGGGAGGTCGCGGTGTTCCACTACTTCCTGGACCTCGAGGTGGCGGAGACCGCCGGCGTCCTGGGCGTCCCCAACGGCACGGTGAAGAGCGCCCTCCACCGGGCCAGGCGGTCCCTCGCCGGAGCCCTGGGGGAGAGCGTGGAGCAGATGGAGGTGGGCGATGTCGGGGATCGATGAGCGGATCCGGCGGGAGCTCAAGGGCCTGGCCCGCCCGGTGGGCCTGGAGGGAGTGGCCGAGGAGGTGTCCCGGCGGAAGGCGCGGCGCCGCGTGGTTCGGCGGGCCCAGGTAGGTGCGCTGGCGGCGTTCGTGCTGATCGGCAGCCTCGCCGGCGTGTACGGCCTGCTCAGGGTGTTCGGGCCCCGGGGGGAAACTCCGATCGGTGACGGAGAGACGTTCACTCCCACGTTCACCGAGTGCGACGCCAGCACCCTAGAGGCGGACGTCACCGGCGACGGGGTGCTCGATGCGGTGATCGTGTACTGGCCCTCCGAGACGACGTGCGAACCTGTGCCGGAGGGGGTTCCCTATGAGGCCCTGGTCGTGCTCTCCGTCGGAACGGAGGCCGAAACGGCTCTCCAGCCCCAGGGGTTGTCCGAGTGCGAGACCCCGTTCACGGGCTGCAAGGCCTTCGGGGCGCCGGACGTCGACGGGGACGGCCGGGCCGAGGTGGCCATCGCCATCGCTCCGGGTGGCCCGGCTGCGTTCTACGGCGTCTACCGATTCGATCCCGAGCGCGCCTCAGGCGACCCGGCGCTGGTCCGGCTCACCGTCGTGCCCCCCGGCGACCCCTGGCACGACGAGTACGGGTTCCCGCCCGGGCCGGCCGTGTTCGCTGTGTACGGGGCGGTAACCCACATCCACTGGGTCGCCTGCTTCCAGGAAGAAGGGGAGCACTTCCTCGTGGCGGCCACCGCCCTGCGGACTGAGGAGGACCCGGATCTCTACGACGTACACTCCACGGTGTTTCGGGTGACGGAAGCCTCGCTCGAGGTGGTGAGGCAGGAGCAGGGGAGCAGCCCCACCGAAGGTCTGGAACCCCTCGATCACCTGTGCGGCGCTCCGCTCTTCGTCCGGGACTGAGCCCTGTTAGTGGTTCCTGGTCGACGAGTCGCGAGGCCAGGGGTGCGTCGGCTGCGACCTGCAGTGGGCGACGGTCATCCACGGGAAGTGGGCCTTCCTCATCCTGTGGCGCAACGACTCGGGGACGCAGGACGCAGACCGCCCTGTGTTCGAGAGGATCCTCGCGACCCTCGATTTCGGGTCCTGAGGAATGCAGCGGCCTCGATAAGAAAGGCAATTCGACGTGGACCGCGGCTTACTGTCGTCCGGTGGTGCGCCGGGCGAGAACGCGCCCTAGGCGGGAAGCTCGCGGATCGCCGCCGGGGTGAGCTGTGTGGTCGAGCGTGACAGGCGGAGGCCGATCATCCCGATCGGGCCGGGAACCCACGCCTCGTCCTTGAGCAGTTCGACGCGCATGCCGCCATCAGCCAACTGGGTGATGCGCAACACCGTTCCTCGCTCCGTTCGGTAAACGTCCGAGGAAGCTTCCATCGTCCTCCCTTCCACCGCACAGCTCAGGAAAGGGCGGGAAGAGCGCGCCGGGCGGCGCGCCCCCGCTCGCCCAAACGCAACTACGCGTTCTGGTTCACGCTGGGATGGACGTTCGAGGCCTGCGGCCCCTTCTGCCCCTGCGTGAGGTCGAACTCGACCTTCATGTTCTCGTCCAGGTTCCGGAAGCCCTCGCCTTGGATCGCGCTGAAGTGCACGAACACGTCGGGGCCACCGTCGTCCGGGGTGATAAAGCCGAAACCCTTCTCGGCGGAGAACCACTTCACAGTTCCGGTGGTCATATGCAATTCCCTCCTTCCTTGGCCAAGCCGAACCTACCTTCCGTTTCGGCGACGGCCTCCCGGCTGGATGCCGGCGAGGGAACTGCTCGAAGTTTGACCCGCGATACTGAACCCTCAGTAACAGTATACAGGCCGAGCGGACCGTTTACCGGCCGGCCTTCTTTCCCTTCTTGGCCTTGCGCTTCTCTTTCAGGCTCTTCTGGGCCTCCTTCTTGCTGCTCTTGCTCCCGCCCTTGTCCTTGTTCGCCACGGTTCCTCCTTCCCGCACTGGTGCCGCTCGAAGCGGCTATGGGCGAGGCTCATTGAGGCGGCCCCCCGGGCCATCACCCCAGCCGCGATGCGCACCACACCGACCGCTTTCGTTATAACGCGACAAGCGCGTGTCGCAGACAACGCAGAAGCGATCCTCCCCGTAGGTCTGGATCGGGCGGTCGCCTGCGGGCGGCAGTGCGGTGCTCCTCGAGCTCGACTTCATCGATTCCTGCCTCTCCCCACCGACTTCATGCGTCGGACTACCTCACACTACGCTCATCGGCGACGCATCGCGCTCGGAACACCCGCCGCAAAACCGTCCTCGGGATCGCGGGCAGGCCTCCGCTCTGCTTGAGCGCTTGGCGCTAGCCGGCGGAGAGCGCCTGTTCAGCCTCGCGGACGAGATCTCGGACGATCTCTCCGGCTGGCTTGATGTCGTGGACCTCACTCACCGATCTGCCGGCCCACATCGGAGCGTACTCGACGTCCCCTTGGAAGCCGGGGATCAGGGAGCCAACTTCGTAGCGCTGCCAGGGCTCTTCCTCACCCCATGGGTACCGGTACATGCCGATCGTGGTCCCCTCCCCAGGCCGTTTGCCGGGTGGAGGCCGTCCGGCTGCTTCCCATTCCTCGACGACTTTGTTTCGAATCACTCGGTGGGGCGCGTTCGGCCACCCGATGTCGAAGAGATCTTCGGCTAAGACGGTGTCCTCCGATGTGCGATCGGGTACTCGATCCCGAGCTCGTCGCACAGGGGCGTGTGCAGCTCCACCGTGCCGCGATTATGTCGCTCCGCTGTTGCGACCGTCGAGCAGCAGGCCCGGCGAGAAGGTCTGGGTTGCTCCCGGCTCCTGGCGGCGAGTCTCGGGAAGGGGTTTGCCAAGGGTGGAGCCGGCGACGTTGTGTGGCTCCGTCGTCTGTGTCTGTTACGGCCCTGCTTTTTGCGAGTCCGCGGCGGCGCGGGCGAGGAGCAGTTCGCGCTCGCGTCGGTTGCGCGTGAGCGATGCGGCGCGCTCGAACTCCTCCCGTGCCTCGTCGAAGCGGCCGAGCTTTGTGAGGAGATCGCCCCGCACGCTCGGAGAGGTGGTAGCTCTTGAGGGACGTCTCCGAGGCCAGCGCATCGACGAGCTCGAGGCCCGCTGCCGGACTGAACGCCATCGCGACGGCGATCGCACGGTTCAGCTCCACCACTGGTGATGGGGCGATCTGGGCGAGTGCATCGTACAGCGCCACGATGCGGCCCCAGTCCGTCTCCTCCGGGGTCCGTGCCCGTGCGTGACAGGCGGCGATCGCGGCTTGCAGCGTGTACGGGCCCAGCGTTCCGCCGAGCCTCTCGGCGCGTTCCAGCTCCACCAGGCCACGACGGATGAGGAGCCGATCCCAGCGGGCACGGTCCTGGTCGAGCAGCAGGACGGGCTCTCCGCCGGGACCAACCCGCGCCCTCAGGCGAGACGCCTGGATCTCCATGAGGGCGACCAGGCCGTGGATCTCCGGCTCGTTCGGCGCGAGCTCCCCCAGGATGCGGCCGAGACGCAGCGCATCCTCGCAGAGCGCCGGTCGCACCCAGTCGTCGCCAGCGGTCGGCACGTAGCCCTCGTTGAAGATGAGATAGATGACCTCGAGTACCGACGACAGACGGGCGGCGCGCTCGGCCCTCGGTGGGACCTCGAATGGAACGCGCGCCTCGGCAAGGGTTCGTTTGGCCCGGACGATCCGTTGCGCGACGGTCGCCTCCGGAACCAGGAACGCCCGGGCGATCTCCTCGGTCGAGAGACCGCCGAGCAAGCGGAGCGTGAGCGCCACGCGCGCCTCCTTCGACAGAACCGGGTGACAGGCGATGAACATAAGGCGCAAGAGGTCGTCGCCGACGTCGTCCTCGATGGCGGCGTCGAGATCCAGCACCGCCGTCTGCCGGGCCTCGAGCTCGCGCCCGAGCTCCTCGTGTTTGCGCTCGAGCGTCGCGGTCCGGCGGAAGTGGTCGATCCCTCGGCGCTTCCCGATGGCCATGAGCCAGGCGCCCGGGTTCTCCGGGACGCCTGACTCGGGCCACTGCTGGAGCGCGGCGAGGAGTGCCTCTTGCGCGAGATCCTCGGCCAGGCCCACGTCTCGAACCATCCGGGCGAGGCCAGCGATCAGCCTGGCCGACTCGATCCTCCAGACCGCGTCGATCACGCGATGCGTGTCGGTCGTCGTCACGCCTTCTTCTTCTCGAGTTCCTTCCCGAGCTCGCGCGCCCGTTCGACGGCCGGACTCTCACCGAACTCCTCCAGCTCGAAGATCTGGCGGATCTCGATCTCGCCCTCGGCGCCACGTATCCGCCACCGGTCCTCGAACGGGGCCCGCTTGGCCCACTCGACGGCCTCGTCCATCGACTTCACTTGGAGGATCCAGTAGCCGGCGATCAGCTCCTTTGACTCGGCGAAGGGCCCGTCGACCACGGTGCGCTTGTCGCCGGAGAACCTGACCCGGACACCCTCGGCGCTGGGGTGGAGCCCGGAGAGATCGAGCAGGACGCCGGCGTTCAGCAGCTCCTCGTTGTACTTGCCCATCGCCGCCAGGAGCTCCTCGCTCGGCAGCTGGCCCGGTTCCGGGTCCCCCTTGACCATCATCAACACTCGCATGTCGTGCCTCCTCCCTGTTCCAACCTGGGCCCCGGACGCTCGAACCGGGTGTGAACCCAGGGCTCTACTAGGGCGTCGGACGAGGGTACGGGAAATCGACACGTCGAACCATTTTTCTCCAGCTCGTCGCCGGCGCACCGGTTTTGAAGGCAGGGCTAGGCGTCTCGATACAAGCAGGCTAGCGCGATGGATTCCTTTCAGGCGAGCGGTTCATCCTAAGAAGGAGTACACTCAATTAAAGACAGTGAGGAGCCTGCCGCTCAGGGGTCTCATCCGGTTTCGGTGTTGCCCACGGCATAGTGTTCCAGGGCAAGGGATCTGTGCTCTCTCTGCGACGACTTCGACACAGCAGAAGGGAGCAACGCATGTCCCGGTGTCCAGTGTGCCACTCGGTACACATTCTTCCCGTGAAGGTGAAATCGCAGCCCGGCGGGTTCTGTAAGGCCTGTGGATCGCAGTGGATCCAGGGCGGAAGCGAGCAGAAGAGCATCAAGAGGGGTAGGTTCGCGCCATCACCTTCATGGTTCGCACCAATCGAGTGACGTGATTGTTCTTCGAGCTATGCGGGAACCCGCCGGAGATGACCGGTCTCCGGAGCATGCTGCCGGAGGGTGAGGTTCCCGTGCAGGGAGTGACTCAAGAGCCGGAATGCGCCTGCCCCGACTGCCGAATCAGGCTCCTGTTGAGTGACTATGGACGCCGGGACCAGGACTACTACTGCCCTTCCTGTTGCACTCGGCAGAGACCTTCCTGGCGGGTGGCGCAATGCCAATAGAGTGGATGCGCGAGGGGCCGATCTTCCCCCGTTCGACATCCGGCGAACCAGACAGCGTGCGAGCTTTCCGCCCGTGGGTGCTCGAGGAGGACGACGGGACCCTTCGCATGTGGTACGGGGGTCATGACGGGACCACGTGGCGGATCCTGGAGGCGCTGAAGCCTCCCGGTGGTGTGTGGAAACGCCTCGGCGTGGCGATCGACGGCGGGTTCGCCGGCGACAGCGACCTCTACGGGGTGGAATCGCCCTGCACTGGTGAAGACGCCAGGAGGCTATCTGATGGCCTACGCCGGGTCCGATGGTGAGGCGACCCGGCTTCACATGGCCACATCGCCAAACGGGCGTGAATGGGACGCCCATGGGACCCATCATGCAGCGAGGCACCGAGGACGTTCTCGGAGCCAGCCATCCGTGCCTCGTGGTGACGGCCGAGCGCTGGTGGCTGTTCTTCTCCGGCTACGACGGCTCACGAAACGGTCGCCGGGCGAGCGTGGTCGGTGCTGTTTCCCCAACTGGCGCTTCCTGGGACCGCCTCGGGATCGTCCTGGAGCCGGAGGAGGATGAGCTGGCCGTATCCCATCCCTGCGTGCTCGATCTCTCCAGGACCTTCTACATGTTCTATGCGAGCGATGACGGTCGACAGGTCAGAGTCGACCTGGCCACGTCGGAGGATGGCGCCTCCTGGAAGCGCCGCGGCACGAACCCTGAATCCCTCGGGGCGAGATCCCGACGGGCTGAGCGCCCACTCACCCTGCGTCGTCAGGCTGAACGATGGCTCGCTCCGGATGTGGTACTCGGGCCTCCAGCTGAACGATATCGAGCTCGCTTACCAGATCTGCTCTGCGAGCTTCGTCGGC
>DASYVD010000039.1:0-12244 GCA_036000545.1 Actinomycetota bacterium
GCCGGCGACCGCGGGGAGGATCGAGATGACGTCGCCGTTGCTCACCTCGGTCTCGAGGGCTCCGAGGTACCGCACGTCCTCGTCGTTGACGTAGACGTTGACGAAACGGTGCAGCCCGCCGTGCTCGTCGAGGAGGCTCGACGTGATCCCTGGATGCTGCTCCTCGAGATCCTCGAACACCTCGCCGACTGTGGCACCGTCGGCCTCCAGGACGGCCTGCCCGTTGGTGTGCCGGCGCAGGATCGTGGGGAGCTTGACCCGGACCGCCATGACTACTCCGCCGTGGTGGCTGGAGCCCGTTCAGCCTCCGGCGGCGCCTGCCCCGGCGCCAGCCCACAGAACGCCTCGTAGTCGATGAGCTCGGTGACCGTGGGGTTCTTCCCGCACACCGGGCAGTCGGGGTCCCAGTTCAGCTTCATGGTGGTGAACTCCATGCCCAGCGCGTCGAACAGAAGGAGCTTCCCCACGAGCGGCTCGCCCACTCCGACCACCAGCTTGATGGCCTCCACGGCCTGGATCGACCCGATGATGCCGGGCAGCACCCCGAACACGCCCGCTTCCGCGCACGAGGGCACCGTCCCCGGCGGTGGCGGGTGCGGGAACAGACACCGGTAGCACGGCGTCTCCCGACCCGGGAGAAACACCGACGCCTGTCCCTCGAACTGATAGATCGACCCGTACACGAGTGGCTTGCCCAGCATCTGCGTGGCGTCGTTCACGAGATACCGAACGGGGAAATTGTCGCTCCCGTCCACCACGACGTCGAAGGGCTCCATGATCTCGAAGGCGTTCGCCGAGCTGAGGACGACGTCGTGCGCGATGACGTTCACGTTCGGGTTCAGCGACCGCAGCCGCTCGGACGCGGACTCGACCTTCGAGCGACCCACGTCGTCGGTGTCGTGGAGGAGCTGTCGCTGGAGGTTCGACAGGTCGACACGGTCGAAGTCCACCAGTCCCAGCGTGCCCACGCCGGCGGCGGCCAGGTACATGGCCGCGGGAGAGCCCAGCCCCCCGGCGCCGATCAACAGCACCTTCGCCTGCATGAGCTTGCGCTGCCCGTCCCCGCCGATGTTCGGCAGGATGATGTGTCGTGCGTACCTGAGGACCTGGTCCTCGGTGAACTCCGTCACGTGATCCTCACTTCCTCCTCCACGGGCGCGCCCTCCTCGAACCGGAACCCCCGCAGGACCGGCTCGTCGTCCCGAAGCGACAGGATCAGGTACCGCGTGCCCGGATACGCCGCCACCAGGTCGCCGGTGATGGGGTCACGCCAGTGGGCCTGGGCGCGATCCGTCGGGGAAGGGTAGGCCTCCGTGTGCGTGTGCGAGTGGAAGAAGGCCAGGAGATCCCACCCCCCGTCCTCGATCTCGTCGAAGACCTTGAGCTGCTCTCGCTCGTCGAACCGATAGACCACCGGGCTCTCCTCGGCGTTGCGCATCGGATACACGCGTACCGCCTTCCCGTCGATCCCTGCCACGGCACCGCAGGACTCGTTCGGATATCCCTTCAGAGCGTGGGAGACGATCTGCTCGTACAGCTCCCTGGGGAGCTCGATCCCTCCCTTCTGCTGTTCTACTTCTTGGCTCATCGGGAAGTAATCCTATCAATGGCGTAGGAATTGCAGGTTGCTGAGGCGGGCTCAGCCTTCGATCCGCCCTCGGATCGTGATCCGCCCAGGCGGCCCCTCCGCCGTCCGCCCGATCTCGGCAGCCTCAACTCCCCGGGTCTCGAACTCTCGGAGGAGCCCGTCGGCGCGCTCCTCCGAGATGGCCACGACGAGGCCCCCCGAAGTCTGGGCGTCGGCCAGAGCCAGCTGCTCCGCCTCGCTCAGCTCGCCCCAGTCGACGTGCGGCGCCACGAACCGGTGGTTCGAGTGGGAGCCCGCGGGAACCACGCCATCGCGGGCCAGGGCGAATGTTCCTTCGAGGAACGGCACCGCCGGCGCCTCGATCTCCGCTGCCACTCCCGAGGCGGCCAGCATGAGGTGGAGATGGCCGAGCAGCCCGTAGCCCGTCACGTCTGTGGCGGCCTCTGCTTCCGCCGCCACCATGGCCTCCGCGGCGGCAGCATTGAGGGCGGTCATGATCTCGACAGCTCGAGCGACGTGCTCCGGAGCCGTCTTCCCTCGCTTGATCCCCGTGGTGAGGATGCCTGTGCCCAGCGGCTTGGTGAGGAAGAGCCGCGCTCCCGGGGGGGCCGTCGAGTTCCGCACCACCCGGTCCAGGTCGACGAATCCCGTCACCGCCATGCCGTATTTCGGCTCGGGGTCATGGATGCTGTGGCCCCCGACGATCGCCACGCCCGCCTCCCCGGCCACCTTCGCCCCGCCGGCGAGCACGCGACCGAGCATCTCCAGGGGGAGCTCCTCGATCGGCCACGCCACGAGGTTCAGGGCGAGCACCGGGCTCCCTCCCATCGCCCACACGTCGCTCATCGCGTTGGCCGCCGCGATCCTTCCCCAGTCGAACGGGTCGTCCACGATTGGGGTGAAGAAGTCCACCGTCTGCACCAGCCCGCGCCCGTCGGGCAGCGCGTAGACGGCCGCGTCGTCGCCCGTCTCGGTGGCCACGACCACGCCCTCAGTTGAAGCGGGAGTGAGTTCGCCCAGCACCTGGGCCAGGTCCTCAGGACCCAGCTTGCACGCTCAGCCGGCGCCGTGGCTGTACTTGGTGAGGCGCACTTCGTCTCGCATAACGGCAGGATACCCCCCGAACGAGATGCGACCAGCGGTGGGCCGAATGAAGGCGTCAGCGCGCGGCTGCGTCAGGTCCGGGTGGAAGCTTGCTGCGACGAGCGCTTGGCCCGACGGCGGCCGTTGGTGGGGACCGTGCTCCCCTCGAGCACTCGGAGAATCTCCTCCGACGGCGCCGGCCTTGCCAGGTAGAACCCCTGGGCCAGTTCGGCCCCGAGATCCCCGAGCTCTCGCCAGATCGCCTCGGTCTCCACTCCCTCGGCCACGACGGAGAGCCCCAGGTTCCGGCCCAAGTCGATGACCGATCGGACGATCATCGCGGCGCTCGGATCGGCGACCAGCCCGAGCACGAAGGACTTGTCGATCTTGATCTCCTGCACCGGTAGCTGCTTGAGGTAGGCGAGGGAGGAGTAGCCCGTCCCGAAGTCGTCGATCGACAGGCGCACACCCATGCCGGAGAGCTCCGCCAGGACCTCCATGCCCCTGACCGAGTCCTTCATGATCGAGCTCTCGGTGATCTCGAGCTCGAGCCATGACGGATCCACCTTCCACTTCTTCAGAAGCTGCTTCACGTCGCGGGGGAAGCGCGGGTCGTGCAGGTTCGCCGCGGAGATGTTGACCGCCACCGTGATCTCCATCCCCGAGCGCCGCCACGTTCGGAGTTGCCGCAAGCCCGTGTCGAGCACGACCAGAGTGAGGCCCTTGATGAGTCCCGTGCTCTCGGCCAGGGGGACGAACTCTTCGGGGGTGAGCAATCCCCGGCTCGGGTGCGGCCAGCGCACCAGGGCCTCCACCCCTCGGATCCGGCCGGAGCCCAGCTCCGCCTTGGGCTGGTAATGAAGGATCAGGGCACGGTCCTCGATGGCCCGACGGAGCTCCCCTGCCAGTGCCAGCCGGCTGGGGCTGTACCGGTTGTGTTCCTCCCGGTAGGTCTCGTACCCGCCAAGGCTCTCCTTGGCCGCGTACATGGCCACGTCGGCGCGCTGGAGCAGGATGTCCACGTCCTCGCCGTGCTCCGGATACAGGGAGATCCCGACGCTGGCCCCGACGTCGAGGGTGAGTCCTCCCACCACGAGCGGCTGATCCTTGAGCGCCTTGAGCACCTTCCGGGCGACTTGGGCAGCGGCACCGGGCTGGTCCACCTTCTGAAGCAGCAATCCGAACTCGTCCCCTCCCAGCCGGGCGATGGTGTCGCTCTCGCGGAGGTTCCCCTTGAGCCGAAGGGCGATGAGCCGCAGGAGACGGTCGCCGTTCTGATGTCCGAGCGTCTCGTTGATCTCCTTGAACCGGTCGACGTCCATGATCATGACGGCCAGCCGGAGTCCGTCGCGCCGACTGGTGAGGAGAGCTTGGTGCACCCGGTCGTGGAACAGTGTGCGGTTGGGTAACCCGGTCAGCGTGTCGTGCAGAGCCTGATGCCGGTTCTCTTCCGCCTGCCGCTGAAGACGGCGCGACGCTGCCACCACGATGCGGAACAGGCCCACCCACAGGAGAGCCAGTCCGGCGACGAGGATCAGCGAGAGGCGGGTGGTGTCACGGCTGATCGCCGCGACCACCGGGGCGTACGGGATGTAGATCTCGAACGCTCCATCAGGGGAGGACGACGACCCGAACTGAAGGGGGACGTACACCTCGAGGAGCGGCCCCCGGCCTCGTTCGGTCGAGTCCTCCTCCTCCTCGAGCCCGGAGACTTCGGCGGCTACCTCCCCCTCGAGCGCTTCGAGGAGGTCCTCCGACGGTGGGTAGACCCGTCCGATGAGCTCGGGGTCATCCGAGTAGACGACACGGGAGTCCCGGTCCCAGATCTTGAGCCGAACCACCTGATCACCGAGCCGGCCTCCCTCCAGGAGCAGGTCGAGCTGTGACACGCGGGCGCGGGTCATCCCGTCACGGAGATCCTCTGGGCGAAGGTGCGGCTGGACGCCCAGCCGGGCCACGAGCTCCGCGGCCTGCACCGCGCTGGCAGTGGCCTGGGCCCGGACCTGAACGCGAAGGGTGTAGGAAAGGGCCAGCCCGAGCAGCGCGAACGCTGCGAGGCTCAGGAGGCCGAACTTCTGGACCAGGCTGAGATTGGAGACGCCCCTCTTCACGACTGTGGTATCGGCGCCCCTGGGTGGAGTCTTCATGGCCCAAACCGGCCAGTCGACGGGAAAAGGCGTCCCCCATCCGGGGGAAGGAGGGTCACTGGCCGGAAATGGCGGAGGGGTCGGGGGTGTCGGGCAGAGCGTCCCGAGCGGGGCTCGCCGGCCGCTCGGCCTGTCCGTTGGGCGGGGATTCGGCTCCGGGGCCCAGGTCCGCGGTGGTCGACTGGAGCCACGCGGCCAACGCCTCTGGGGGCATCGGCTCGGCCAGATAGTGTCCCTGGGCCAGATCACAGCCCATGACGGCAAGCCGGTCCCAGATCTCCTCGGACTCCACCCCCTCGGCCACGACCCGGAGGCCGAGGTTCCTTCCGAGGTCGATGGTCGAGCGGACGATCACCGCGTCGTTCTCGTCCGAGAGCATGTTCATCACGAAGGACTTGTCGATCTTGATCTCGTCGACCGGCAGCTGCCGGAGGAACGCCAACGAGGAATATCCCGTCCCGAAGTCGTCGATGGAAAGCCGAATCCGGCGGGCGGAGAGCCGCGCGAGCACGTCCATGGCGCGGGCCGGGTCCACCATCAGGCTCGTCTCGGTGATCTCGAGCTCGAGGAACCGAGGGTCGATGTCCCACTTGTGGAGCAGCCGGACCACCTCGTCGGGGAGGCCGAGGTCCGAGAGGTTCCGCGCAGAGAGGTTTACGGACACCGACACCGGGAGGCCGAGGTCGTGCAGGGTCCGGCACTCTCCCAGGGCCGCATCGAGCACATACAAGGTGAGCGGTCGCATGAGCCCCGTGTGCTCCGCCAGGGGAACGAACTCGTCCGGCGGCAGGAGACCGCGCCGGGGGTGATGCCATCGGAGAAGGGCCTCCACGCCGGCCACCCTCCCCGAGCGCAGCTCGACCTTCGGCTGGAAGTGAAGGACCAGCTCGTTGTCCCGGAGCGCCCTGCGCAACTCCCCGGCGAGGGCCAGACGCCCGGGGCTGTACCGATCCCGTCTGACCGTGTACACCTCGTACCCGCTGTGGGACGCCTTGGCCACGTACATGGCCACGTCGGCCCGCCGCAGCAGGACGTCCACGTCCTCGCCGTGCTGGGGGCAGATGGCGATACCGATGCTGGCGGTGATGTCCAGGGCGAGCCCGTCGACCATCAGCGGATCCTCCAGGCCTTTCAGTACCTTCGCCGCGACTGTGGTGGCCGTTGCCGCGTCCGATACCTGCGGCAGGAGGATGCCGAACTCGTCCCCGCCCAGCCGGGCCACCGTGTCGCTCTCGCGAAGGACTCCACGGAGTCGCAGGCCGACCTGTTGGAGCAGACGGTCGCCGTTGTGGTGGCCGAGCGTGTCGTTGATCTCCTTGAAGTGATCCAGGTCCATGATCATCACCGCCACCGAGGAACGCTCCCGCTGGCTGGCCCGGATGGCCTGCTGGACCCGGTCGTGGAACAGGACCCGGTTTGGCAGATCGGTCAGGGCGTCGTGGAGGGCCTGGTACTGGTTCTTCGCGGCCTGCTCGGTCAGCTGGACCAGAGACTGCTCCAGCCGCCCCACGAGCCTGGCGTTCTCCAGTGACGTGCTTGCGCTCCTGTAGACCGCCACCACCGGCAGGGCGAGCAGCGGTACCAAGAGCGGGCTGAACGCAGCGGCGACGACGACGATCAGGGACAGGGCCAGGAGCACGCCGCTGGTGAGAGCCTGGAAGGCGAAGTCGTCCCGAAGGTAGCGAACGATGGGGACCCGTTGAGCCAGGGCCAGCGCGGCTCCGGCCAAGAAATTGTTGGTGAGGAAGAACACCCCGGCCCCCAGCATGATCGCCGGAAGGTCCGCCGTGCCGAACGGGGGACCGGCGACGTTTGGGACGCCGGCGACCACTTCCAGGACGGCGCCGGCCGCCGCCAACGATATCGTGGTTTGGGAAACGTTGAACGCGGCCTTCCACAGAGGCTTCCCCCGGCTGACGTCACCGATGAGGGAGGCGACGGCCTGGGCGACCACGGCGACCACGGTTCCCTCCGAGAGGAGGAGGGCGAAGACGAACGTCGTAGACGTCGTGATCTCTTCCTCTTCGCCGTCCCGGGCCACCTTGATGGGGAACAGCTCTCCGAGAACGGCGAACGAGGCGAACAGCCACAGCGTTTCGGACCGCACCTCGAAGTCGCCCGGTGCCGCCATCAGGATCAGAGCGACAAGCAGCGCGAGGCCGACGGAGGTCACCGCCGCCACGTAGAGGAACACGGGCGGGATCGTGCGCAGCCGCATCGAATCGGTCTTCTTTTTGGTTAGGGGAAGGAGCGCCCGCGAAGAAGAACGGGTGCCCCGGAGGTGCCCCCGGGGCACCCCGCAGAATGGCGACGGGTGTTCACCACTTGCGCGCGCCCCCGACGACGAACAGCAGGGTCGCGAGCGAGCCCAACGCGATGCTCAGCCTGAACAGGCGAGCCTTCATCCCGTCACCTCCTCTCGGCGGACGGTTCCCGCCGATCTAGTTATCGGCCGTTCGTCGGACCCCTTGAGGGCCTCAAGCTGCCTCGGGTCAGCGCCGATACTCCCGACAACCGGGGCGGGGAGGGGTATCGCATGCTGTTCATCGCGTTCCTGGGACTGGCACTGGCGACGGTCCCACTGTTCCGGGGACGCGTCCTTTCGTTGGCTGAAGTGCGGTTCCGGGCCCTGTGGGCGCTGGGAGCCGCCCTCGCGATCCAGGCCGTCTTCCTCTTGGCACCCCACGCGGATCTGCCCGATCTCTACGGATCCCTCCACGTAACCTCGTACGTCCTTGCCGGGATCTTCCTGTGGGCCAACCGGAAGCTGCCCGGCGCCTGGCTGATCGCCCTGGGCGGGGCCCTGAACCTCCTGGCCATCGCGGCCAATCAAGGGATCATGCCGGCCTCGCCGGAGGCGCTGGCGGCCGCCGGGCTGGTCGACGCCCCTCGGTGGTTCACCAACTCCGCGGCCCTGCCGGACCCCAACCTGTCCTTCCTCGGCGACGTCTTCGCCATCCCCCCGCCCTTCCCGTTCCGCAACGTGTTCAGCCCTGGGGACATCCTCATCGGCCTGGGAGGGGCCTTCGCCGTTCACCGGCTCTGCGGCTCACGGCTGGTCCCGTCGGGTCGCGGCCAGCTCGCCCCGCTGTGGGGATACCGGGACTTCCGGCGCCTGTGGGCTGCCCAGGCCGTCTCGAACATTGGGGACTGGACCTACGCCCTGGCCGTGGCGACCATGGTGGCGGGCCGGGCGGGGGCCGCCCACGTCCTGGCCTTGCTACTCATCGCCGAGGTGGCACCGGCAGCGGTCGCCGGGGCCCTGGGCGGGCCGCTGATCGACCGCCTCCCCCGCCGGGCCCTGATGGTGGGGTCCGACCTGCTGCGAGGCGTCGCCGTGGCCACGCTCCTGATCCAGAGCCCTCCTTCACTGGCCCACGTCTACGTGGTGGCCGTCTGCCTTGGCCTCTTCCGAGCGTTGTTCCAGCCCACCCTTCAGGCATCGCTTCCCAACGTCGTCCCGCACTCCCGCCTCGTGGCTGCCAACGCCCTCATCTCGGCCACGTACCACTTGGCGGTGATGATAGGGCCGCTCCTGGGAGGCTTCCTGGTCACGGCGGCGGGTCCAACGGCGGCCTTCGCCCTGAACGCCGGATCGTTCCTCCTCTCCGCGGTGCTCGTTGCCGGCGTTCATCTGCCCCGTCGAGAGGCTTTCGAGAAGGCCGATTCGTCCCCCTGGCAGGACCTCCTCGAGGGGGCCCGCTACTCGATCACCACTCCGCTCGTTCGGGGTGTCCTCCTGGTGACGGGGCTGGTGATGCTGGCCGCGTCGATCCGGACTCCCCTCGAGCCTCTGTTCGTCCTGGGCACGCTGGGGGGGAAGGCCTCCGCACTGGGGCTCGCGGGAGGGGCCTGGGGACTCGGAATGATCCTGGGGTCGGTGGCCGCCCCGGCCGCGGCGGGCCGGTGGCGAAGGGAACGCCTGTTGGGCGTCTCTGCCGGAGCGGTGGGACTGTGCGTGCTGGCCGCCTCCAGGGCGACGTCCCTGCCACCGGTCCTCCTACTCTGGCTGGCCTCCGGAGCCGCCAACGCGCTGGGGACGGTGTCGTACGAGTCGCTCCTCCAAGAACGCACTCCCGACGCGCTCCGGGGCCGGGTCATGGCTGCCTCGGAGGCCGTTCTGGACGGGACGTTCCTGGCCGGCGTGTCCGCTGCCGGATGGCTGGGCACCTCGCTGGGTATCCGGGGAGCCTACGCCATATCGGGCGCGGCCTTCCTGCTCACGGCGGTGCTGAGCCAGATGCTCCTGTCCTCACCGAGGCGAACGCGGCAGTTCGACCTCGCCCGGGAGCGGGCCGCGTCCGAATCACCCTCCTAGCCGCCGACCTTTCAGTGGCATGGGGTGCTGCCTGAATCGAGGGTCCGACCGCCGATCCCGACGAAGCGCCACTCGTACCGGTCGGGGTGAAGCGTCAGGACCAGCACCCCGAACGTGCCGGCCCGCCTGACCACGCTGTTGGGACGGACCCGCCGGATAGGGTAGAGGCTGCGCCCGCCTGTTCCCACCACGAACTCTCGGGTGCCCCCCTCCCGGTCCATCCTCCGCAGAGGCGTCTGGGGTGCGAAGCGCTCGTAGTGGTGGTCGTGTCCGTTCAACACCATCTCGGCGCCATCCGCGTGCAGCGCCCGCCAGAACCCGTCGAACGTCGAGTCGTTCCCGTGGAGACCGGAGCTGAACCGAGGATGATGCCAGGCCGCCGCCGTGCACGCCGAAGCATCCTGGTCCAATCGTGTTCGCAGCCACCGCAGCTGCCGGGAACCCGTGCCACACCCGCCCACGGCGAAGCACACGGAGTTCAGCACGATCAGCTGCCACTCGTCGAGATGCACGGCGTAGTAGCCGCGTCGCCCGGCGGCGTCACCGAAGTAGCGGAAGTATCCATCGGCGCCGGGCGTCTGGTACTCGTGGTTGCCGACCACTGGGTGAGTGATCTTCTTGACCCTGCCCCATGTCGGCGCGTAGGAGCGCCAGAACCTCCACAGAGCTCCGTCCTCGTACTGGTTGTCTCCGAGCGCCACGACGGCGACCAGCCCGCGGCGGAAGAGCAGGTCGGAGGTGGCCTCCATCCTGCACTGCGAGCCTGAGACGGCCTGCCCCGGCTGGCAAGCGATGTCTCCAGCGGCGGCGATGCGAACCGCGCAGCTGCCCTTTGTTCCGATCCCCTGTCCCTGGAGGCAACCGTCCTCGCCCCAGCCGCCGTGGAAGGCGTCGTCGCCGTCGCCACCGAAGAGGCTGTCCATCCCAACGTTGCCGAACAGAGCGTCGGCCCCGGCCCCTCCTCGGAGCAGATCTGCGCCTCTGCCGCCACAGACGACATCGTCTCCACCGTGACCACGAACCTCATCGGGGCCTTCGCCTGCCGCGATCACGTCTGGGCCCGGCGTCCCCTCGATCAGGTCCGCATCGTCGGTGCCGACGATCGTCGCCGGCTGTCCGCCGCATTCGAAGGAAGGCTCCGGGCCGGGCACGAGAAGTGCGCCCCCGGGCGGCACGGCGGCGAGCGTGGGGGAAAGGAAGAAGAGGAGGAGGACGGAGAACCGGATAGCGATCCTCCACCGCTCCGTGCGGGCGACCAGAGCCACGGTGGCGGAGGATACCCCCGTCAGGACGGCGCTGCCACTACGTCGCGTGGGCAGGAGCCGTCCGGTGCGCCTCCCCCTCCGCCGATCCGCCGAGCCGGAGCCGGCGATCCCTCCTGAGGAGCTGAGCGTTGAACGCGACCACCACCGTGCTGACCGACATGAGCAGCGCCCCGACGGCGGGCGGCAGCAAGATGCCCCAGGGCGCCAGCACGCCCGCGGCCAGGGGCAGCGCCACGGCGTTGTAGCCGGTCGCCCACACCAGGTTCTGGATCATCTTCCGGTAGCTCGCCCGGGACAGGTCGACCACCCTGGCCACGTCCCGGGGATCGTCCCGAACCAGGATCACGTCGGCCGACTCGATGGCCACATCCGTGCCAGCACCGATGGCGATCCCCACGTCGGCCTGGACCAGGGCCGGAGCGTCGTTCACCCCGTCGCCCACCATGGCGACCACGTTGCCCTGTGCCTGGAGGTCCTTCACCCGCGCCGCCTTGTTCTCCGGAAGGACCTCGGCGAAGTACTCGTCGAGGGCGAGCTCGCGGGCGACCCACCGCGCCACGTCCTCCGAGTCCCCCGTGATCATGGCCACCCTGATGCCCGACTTCTTCAAGCGGGCGATGGCATCGCTCGATTCGTCCCGGATCACGTCGGCCAGGGCGAACACCGCGCTTACCTTCCCAGCCTCCACCAGGCTGACGACCGTCTTTCCCTCGTCCGACCAGCGCTCGACTGCATCCTGCAGATCCCCCGCCGGAGCCGTGCCAAGGGATTCCAGGAGTCGGGGGCCGCCGAGGTGGATCTCCTCGCCGTCGACCATGCCACGCACCCCTCGCCCCTTCAGGGCCTCGAACGACTTCACGCGTTCGGCTGTCACGTTTCGGCGTCGGGCCTCGGCGACGATGGCTCGGGCCAGGGCATGCTCGCTGTCGGCCTCGAGCCCCGCGGCCAGGGCCAGCACCTCGTCCTCGCTCCTTCCACCGGAGGTAACGATGCCGACGACCCCGAGCTCCCCGCGGGTCAGGGTCCCGGTCTTGTCGAACACCACCACGTCGACCTCTCGCGCCTGCTCCAGCGCCAGGCGGTTCCTGACCAGAAGGCCGCTCCGGGCCGAAAGGCTGGTGGAGATGGCGATGACCAAGGGAACCGCGAGGCCCAGGGCGTGGGGACAGGCGATGACCACCACGGTCACGGCGCGCTCGACCACGAAGTCGGCTCCCCGCTCGGCGGCCAGCAGTCCCCATGCCAGAGCGGTCACCGTTCCCGCGCCCACGGCGACGTAGAAGAGCCACATGGCTGCCCGGTCGGCCACGTCCTGGGCCCGGGACTTGGACGCCTGGGCTTCCCGGACGAGCCGCATGATCCCGGCCAGGGCTGTCTCCTCTCCGGTCTTCGCCACCATCACCCGGAGCGAGCCCTCCTCGTTCACCGTCCCCGCGATGACCTCGTCGCCCTCCCTCTTGCCGACGGGACGAGACTCCCCCGTCAGCATGGCCTCGTTGACGTGCGTCTCACCTTCCAGCACGGTGCCGTCCGCCGGCACCCGGGCCCCCGGGCGAATCAGGACGGTGTCGCCGGCCGAAAGCCTGGCCACCGCGACTTCCTCTACCCCGCCGTCCACCACGCGCTCGGCGGTGTCCGGCAGGAGCCCGGCCAGCTCGGTCAGGGCCTCCCCCGCCCGTCCAATCGAGCGCATCTCGATCCAGTGACCAAGGAGCATCACGTCGACGAGCGTGGCCAGCTCCCAGTAGAAGCCCTCGCCCTCGACGAAGAAGGTGGTCGCCGCGCTGTACAGATAGGCCGCGGTGATCCCCAGGGCGACGAGGGTCATCATCCCGGGCATCCG
>DASYVD010000040.1:0-19744 GCA_036000545.1 Actinomycetota bacterium
GGCCGAAGGAGATGGTGAGAACCAGGGGCGGGGAAAGGCCCCTGAGGAGGTGTTGGCAGACCCCCGGGGTATAATGCGAGGCGGAGGGCGCTCCGGGGCTCACCAGGTGGAGGAAGCCCCGAGGGCGCCCGCGGTGCCTCGGGGGTAGGACGGGGTCCAGGGATCCCCGGGTAAGGAGCGACGGGGGCCGGCGGTGCCGGCCCGGAGGCAGAGGCACATGTTCGAGCGTTTCACCGATAGAGCCCGTCGAGTCGTCGTCCTCGCCCAGGAAGAGGCGAGGATGCTCAACCACAACTACATCGGGACCGAGCACATCCTCCTGGGCCTCATCCACGAGGGGGAGGGCGTTGCCGCCAAGGCCCTCGAGTCGCTCGGCATCTCTCTCGAAGCGGTTCGGTCCCAGGTGGAGGAGATTATCGGCCAGGGGCAGTCCGCACCCACCGGACACATCCCCTTCACGCCCCGTGCCAAGAAGGTTCTGGAGCTGTCGCTGCGAGAGGCTCTCCAGCTCGGCCACAACTACATCGGGACCGAGCACATCCTCCTGGGGCTGATCCGGGAGGGCGAAGGGGTCGCCGCGCAGGTGCTCCAGAAGCTCGGAGCGGATCTCAACCGGGTCCGTCAGCAGGTGATCCAGCTCCTGTCGGGATACACCGGCGGGAGGGAGACCACCGCAGCCGAGCAGTCTCCCCAGGGATCGATGGTCCTGGACCAGTTCGGCCGGAACCTCACCCAGCTGGCCCGGGAGGCGAAGCTCGACCCCGTCATCGGCCGGGACAAGGAGATCGAGCGGGTCATGCAGGTCCTGTCCCGCCGGACCAAGAACAACCCCGTGCTCATCGGGGAGCCCGGCGTGGGGAAGACCGCCATCGTTGAAGGCTTGGCCCAGAAAATCGTCAAGGGCGATGTCCCGGAGACCCTCAAGGGCAAGCAGATCTACACCCTCGACCTGGGCGCGCTGGTCGCCGGGTCGCGGTACCGGGGGGACTTCGAGGAGCGTCTGAAGAAGGTCCTCAAGGAGATCAAGAGCCGCGGTGACATCGTCCTGTTCATCGACGAGCTGCACACGTTGGTGGGCGCCGGCGCGGCGGAGGGAGCAATCGACGCGGCCTCGATCCTCAAGCCCATGCTTGCCCGCGGAGAGCTCCAGACAATCGGGGCCACCACCCGGGACGAGTACCGCAAGCACTTGGAGAAGGACGCGGCCCTGGAGCGCCGGTTCCAGCCGATCGACGTGAAGGAGCCGACGGTTGCACACACGATCGACATCCTCAAGGGCCTACGAGATCGATACGAGGCGCACCACCGGGTCACGTTCACCGACGAGGCCCTGGTGGCCTCGGCGAACCTGGCCGACCGCTATATCAGCGACCGGTTCCTGCCCGACAAGGCCATCGACCTGATCGACGAGGCCGGCTCGCGCATGCGCATCCGCCGGATGACCGCGCCGCCTGACGTCCGCGAAGTCGACGAGAAGATCGCCGACGTCCGCCTAAAGAAGGAGTCCGCGGTCGACAGTCAGGACTTCGAGGAGGCGCAGCGGCTCAAGCTCGAGGAGCAGACGCTGATCGACGAGCGCAAGCGCCGTGAGAGCGAGTGGAAGGCGGGCGAGCTCGACGTCCTGTCCGAGGTCGACGAGGAGGAGATCGCAGAGGTCCTGTCGGCGTGGACGGGGATCCCGGTCTACAAGCTGACCGAGGAGGAGACCCAGAAGCTCATCCGGATGGAGGAGGAGCTGCACAAGCGGATCGTCGATCAGAACGAGTCCGTGGCCGCCGTGTCCAAGGCCATCCGGCGCACCCGGGCCGGCCTGAAGGACCCCAAGCGCCCGACCGGCTCGTTCATCTTCCTCGGCCCCTCCGGCGTGGGGAAGACTGAGTTGTCCAAGGCGCTGGCCGAGTTCCTGTTCGGCGACGAGGAGGCCCTCATCCAGCTGGACATGTCGGAGTACATGGAAAAGCACACCGTGTCTCGGCTGATCGGGTCGCCTCCGGGCTATGTGGGCTACGAGGAGGGTGGACAGCTCACCGAGGCCGTTCGTCGCCGGCCGTTCTCGGTGGTGCTGTTCGACGAGATCGAGAAGGCGCACCCGGACGTGTTCAACACGCTCCTTCAGATCCTCGAGGATGGGCGCCTCACCGATGCGCAGGGTCACACGGTCGACTTCAAGAACACCGTGATCATCATGACGTCGAACCTGGGCACCCGGGACATCGCGAAGGGCACCACGCTCGGGTTCTCCACCAGCGACGAGACGGTGACCTACGAGAAGATGAAGGACCGGGTGATGGAGGAGCTGAAGCGCTCGTTCCGGCCCGAGTTCCTGAACCGCATTGACGAGATCATCGTGTTCCAGTCGCTGTCCCGCGAGAACGTGAAGTCCATCGTGGACCTGATGATGAAGCGGGTCAGTGACCAGCTGAAGGCGAAGGACATCGACATCGAGCTGACCGAGGCCGCCAAGGGCCTGCTGGCCGAGAAGGGCTACGACCCCACCCTGGGGGCCCGGCCGCTGCGCCGTACCATCCAGCGGCTGGTCGAGGACCCTCTCTCCGAGAAGCTCCTGTGGAAGGAGTTCTCGGCGGGCCAGACGATCATCGTCAGCGCCCAGGACGGCGAGATCCTCTTCGAGGGCGCGCCGCAGTCACCGGAGACTCCGCCGGTCGAGCTGGCCGGCCAGGAGTCCTGAGGAAGTCGGGAGGGGTACTCCGGATCGCGAGCCCTCTTCCCTGACCCCGTCCGCGAGGACGCTTGCGGGCGGCAAGGCCGATAGCCCGGCAGCCTACCGGTCGCCGGGCTTTCGGCATTCTTGACAGCCGCCTCCATCGCGTAGGCTCTGTCGTCATGGCGACTCCCGAGCGTCCGCGGTTGGTGACCCCGGCGTTCTTCGTGATCAGCGCGGGGTCGCTGGCGTACTACCTCTCGCTGGGGATCCTCGTGCCGGCGGTGCCCCTGTACGTGGCAGGGCCGCTCGGCGGCGGGGAGGTGGCCGTGGGGCTCGCCGTCGGTGTGTTCAGCGTCTCCGGGTTCCTGTTCCGGCCCTGGGCAGGACGGCTTGGGGACCGACGGGGGCGGCGGCCGATCATCGTCGGAGGAGCGGCACTGGTGGCCATGTCCGTCCTTGGGTACCTCCTGGCCCGCACGGCCCCGGCGATCGTCGGGCTCCGGTTCGTCAGCGGGATCGGGGAGGCCTTCTTCTTCGTGGGCGCGGCGAGTGCCATCGCGGACATGGCTCCGGAGGAACGACGGGGGGAGGCTCTCAGCCTTTTCTCCCTGGCGCTGTACGCGGGGATTGGCCTGGGCCCCATCTTCGGCGAGGCGGCCGTCGACGCGCTCGAGTTCGGGGCAGCCTGGTTGGGGGCCGCCGCCTTGGCCGCGGTGGCGGGATTGCTGGGGCTTGCGGTGCCCGACGCTCGAGCCCAGGGAAGGGAAGAACCGGAACCCAACCAGCCACTGATCCATGGTGCGGCGATCCGGCCCGGGGTGATCCTGTGGGCGAATCTAGTAGCAATGGCGGGGTACTTTGCCTTTCTGCCGCTCTATGAGCCGGAGGCGGGGCTGGAGGGGTCGCGCCTGATGTTCCTCCTCTTTCTCCGCCGTG
The DNA here is from genome assembly GCA_036000545.1 of Actinomycetota bacterium. Taxonomy (GTDB): domain Bacteria; phylum Actinomycetota; class UBA4738; order UBA4738; family CALAEC01; genus DASYVD01. The sequence continues at coordinate 3,602 of DASYVD010000040.1, forward strand.
GTCGTCGCCGTCCGGAGCGCGGGGGCCAGGATCCCCGACCGGATCGGTCCGCGGCGAGCCTCCCTAAGCGCGCTGATCTCCACGGCGCTGGGGATGTTGGTCCTGGCCTCGTGGCCGGGTGCCGCCGGAGTGGTCGCCGGCACCGTCGTGCTGGTTGTCGGGCAGGCCCTGGCCTTCCCGGCACTGATGACGCTGGCGATGCGAGGGGTTCCCGTGTCTGAGCGGGGTTCATTGGTGGGGACGTTCACGGCGTTCGTCGAGGTCTCATTCGGCCTGGGCCCCGTGCTTCTGGGGTTCGTGGCCGAGGGGTTCGGGTTCCGGGGGGCGTTCCTGGCGGCCGCGCTGGTGGCCCTGGGTGGACTCCTGCTCCTTCCACCGGCCCGTCAGCGGGCCGCTGCGGCGGCGAAGGGCTGAGGCCCGCAGGGTCAGGCCTGCGTCCGAGGCGTGATCCCTCGGAGGTCGTGTCAGCACCGGCCGGTACGGTTCATCGGCCGTGGCCAAGGTCAGGACGCACCTCGCCTGCAGCGCCTGTGGGCACGCCCTGAGCCGGTGGGCCGGGCGCTGCCCCTCCTGCGACGCGTGGGGCACCATCAACGAGCGAGCCCCGCTCCCGGCGCCGGACATCGTTCCCATGCCCCTGGGGGGCGAGGGCAAACCCGAGGGGAGGCTGCCCACGGGCTTCCCGGGAGTGGACCGGGTTCTCGGGGGAGGGCTCATCCCCGGTTCCGTCGTTCTGGTGGCCGGTGAGCCCGGGATCGGGAAATCCACCCTGCTCCTCCAGGTCGTGTCGGCGCTGGGCGCCTCTGGACGGTCGTGCCTGTTGGCCTCGGGGGAAGAATCGCGCGCTCAGGTGGCTGACCGGGCCCGGCGACTCGCCATCCCAGCCGATGCGGCCTCGTTCGTCCCGGGGCGAGAGCTTCCCGCCGTTCTGAACGCCGCTCGGGCTCTTCGCCCCGCGGTCCTGGTGGTCGACTCTATTCAGGCCGTCCGGGATCCGGCCCAGCCGGCGACCCCAGGCGGGCCGGCCCAGGTCCGATGGTGCGCGGACGCTCTCATCGGGCTGGCCAAACAGGAGGGCATCGCGGTTCTCTTGGCCGGTCAGGTCACCAAGGACGGCGAGGTCGCGGGCCCTCGCACCCTGGAGCACGCCGTGGACGTGCTGTGTTCCTTCGACGGGGACCCGAGGACTGGTCTGCGGGTGCTCGCAGGAGGCAAGAACAGGTTCGGGCCGGAGGGAGAGCTGGCTTGGTTCGAGATGGGCCCGTCCGGCCTGAGGGAGGTCGACACCGTCGGGCTCATCTCGGGCGGAGGGGAAGAGCCCGGGGCGGCCCACGCCCTGGTGGCGGCGGGCCGCCGAGCCCTCGCCGTCGAGATCCAGGCGTTGGTGGTGCCGACTTCGGGCCCCCCGCGCCGTCACGTCTCCGGGCTCGACTCGCGCAGGTTCGGCCAGGTAGCCGCGGTCGTGGAGAGGGCCCTGGGCGTGGGCCTGTTCCGGGCCGAGCTCTACGGGAGCTCCGCGGGCGGGCTCCGGGTGGATGATCCCGGGGCGGACCTTGCCATGGCGGCTGCCCTGGCCTCAGCGGCCACGGGCACCCCACCCCCTCAGGGGACGGCCTTCGTCGGAGAGGTGGGTCTCACCGGCGCGGTGCGTCCGGTGGCGGGCGCGGAGCGGCGGCTCGCCGCTGCGGGCGTCGCCGGGGCCCGGACCGTCTACCTGGCCGGGGATGCCCGCCCCCCGCCTGGTGTGCGGGTGGCTCGGGTGAGCCACGTTCGCGACGCCCTGGCCTGGGCCCAAGCCGACGCTCCCCGGCGAACCTGAACGCGTTCCGCGCCAAGTACGAACGGGACAAACTCGATATGCTGCGGGGCCGACCCGGCCGAAAGGAAGGGTTCGGTATGGTTCGATTGTGCGTTTGACCAGCACTTTTGATTTGCCAGCGTGAGGGCGCGCGTGCTACCATGAGTGCACATCGCGCAGACCCTTCAGAGGGGGTGTTCGTGTTCCGCAAGGGGGACAAAGTCATCTATCCCCATCATGGGGCAGCAGTGATCGAAGACCTCACGGAACGCGATTTCCTCGGCGAGAAGAAGAAATTCTTCGTCCTCAAGCTCGCGTACGGCGACCTCAAGCTGATGGTCCCCGTGGACAACACCGAGGAAGTCGGGCTCCGGGAGGTCGTGAGCAAGCGGGACGTGAAGAAGGTCATGGAGGTGCTCCGAGAGGAGGAGTCCCGGATGCCCTCGAATTGGAGCCGCCGGTACAAGACGAACATCGAGAAGATCCGTTCGGGCGACATCTATCAGGTCGCCGAGGTCGTTCGGAACCTCTCTATCCGGGAGGCTCAGAAGGGCCTCTCCGCGGGCGAGAAGCGGATGCTCGCGAAGGCCAGGCAGATCCTCATCTCCGAGCTTGTCTTCGCAGTGGGCGCCACCGAGGAGAAGGCCGGTTCCATGGTCGACAAGGTTCTCGACGACGCCCACGGCGAGGTTCGGGCGTCCGGCTAGGGGGTCCGGGGGAAAGTCGCGGGGCCCCCGCGGATCGCAGCGAGCGAAGCGAGCGAGATCCGTTGGGGTGCCAGCAGCCCCGCGGAGCGACGCGGAGCGGACTAGGCTGCTGCATTCCCCCGGCCGAAGGACGCTGCCGAAGGCAGCGGACTGAGGGGGAAGAACCAGGGTACTTGTCGCGGGGCGCCGTCTGGCGCACCGTAGTGCCGTGAGCGATCGGCGAACTCCCCCGAGGGGCATCGTCGTCGAGATCGTGCGCCTCATCCTCGTGGCGGTGTTCGCCGTGGGGGCCTGGCGCATCGCCCAGCAGGTCACGGGCTCTGACGACGTGCGAGTCCTGCTCGGCATCTTCCTCGGGAGCGCCGTCGGATACGTGGTCGGCGGTGTCCTCGGCCGCCGAGCCGTCGTGGCGGTCTCCGCAGTGGAGCGAGACTTCGCCAAGGTGCCCGCATCCGAGCTCCTGGCGGGAGCGATCGGGCTCATCCTCGGCCTCCTCATCGCGGTGCTCCTTTCCGTGTTCCTGTTCCGGCTCCCCGTCGCCGCGGCGTATCCGACGGTGGGGCTGGTAGCTCTGCTCCTGGCGTTCCTGGGCTACCGGGTCGGGAGAGCCAAGCAGGAGGAGCTGTTCGGCCTGTTCGGCCTGAAGCCCCGCGCCTCGGGGATCCGCCGGGGGGAGATGAACGTTCTCGACACCAGCGCCCTCATCGACGGCCGCATCATGGAGGTGGTCCGGGCGGGCTTCCTGGGAGGAACGTTTCTCATCCCTCGAATCGTCCTCGAGGAGCTCCAGGCGGTCGCCGACTCGGGGGAGCCTACCCGGCGGGCCCGTGGCCAGCGCGGCCTCAGGGTGCTGAACGAGCTCCAGCGCTCTCCGGCCGTGGACGTGATCCTGGTGGACGAGGAGCTACCGGGGGATGCCGACGCCCAGCTCGTGCGTCTGGCCCGGGATCGGGGGGCCGTCGTGGTCACCACCGACGCCAATCTGGGGAGCGTGGCCGCCGCCCTGGACGTGCCGGTTCGCTCGCTCAACGAGTTGGCGATGGCCATGCGGGCCTCCGTGGTCCCCGGTGAGGAGGTCACGATCCGGCTCACCAGGCCGGGACGGGAGGCGGACCAGGGCATCGGGTTCCTCGCCGACGGGACCATGGTGGTTGTCGAGGGGGGTGGCGGGCTGGTCGGATCGGACGTGGCGGTGCAGGTCACGAACGTGCTGATGACCTCCTCGGGGCGGATGGTGTTCGCTCGCGTGGCCGAAGCCGCCGCCGAGTGACGGGGGAGCGATCAATGAGCGAAGGAGGGGCCCCCGGCCGGTCCGCGGATGTCGGCCCGAGGGCTGCCGCGGTGATCCTCGCCGACGGGAAGGCCGGCACCGCATCCGAGGAGCCCCGAGCGTTCGCCAGTGTGTTCGGCCGGAATCTCCTGGGGATCTGCGTGGAAACCGTGGACGTCTGCCCAGAGATCCAGGGCTTCGTGGTCGTGGCCCCGGCGGGATTGGAGGATCGAGCCGCCGATTTCGCCAGGGACTCCGCGAAGTTCCTGGCGGCCGTACCGGGCCGGTCGACAAGCCGGGAGTCGGTGGCGGTGGGAGTGGAGGCCCTCCCTCCGCGATTCGACGTGGTTCTGGTCCATGACGTGGCGCGGCCTCTGGCCTCGCCCGGGCTGTTCGCCGCGGTGCTCCGGGCCCTGGAGGGCGCCGACGCCGCCGTCCCGCAATTCCCCGTGGGGGACACGGTGAAGCGCGTCGAGGGGGGAGTGGTACGAGAGACGATCCCTCGTGAGGGCCTCGGTGCGATCCAAACCCCCCAGGGGTTCCGTCGCCATGCGCTGATGACCCTCTCCGGGGCCGAGATGGGGAGCCCGGAAGGCGCGCCGCTCGACGTCTCCTTCCTCGCGGCGGCCGGTCTCCGGGTGGCGACGGTCCGCGGCGAGCCGGCTAACCTCCAGGTTCGCGCGCCGGAGGACCTACGGTTCGTCGAACGACTGCTGGCGGAAGCGGTCTCCCGAGGCCATGGCCGCTGATCTTCGGTTCGGTCTGGGATTCGACACCCACGCCAGGGACCGGGACCGGCCCCTGTTTCTGGGAGGGGTCCGCTTCGAAGGTGAGGCCGGGCTGGCCGGCCACTCCGACGCGGACGTGGTGTGCCACGCGCTGGCCGACGCGCTTCTGGGGGCGGCCGGCCTGGGAGACTTGGGAGTTCATTTCCAGGACGAGGATCCGGAGCTCGAGGGCATAGCCGGCCTCGATCTGCTGGCCCGAGCGGTCGAGATCGTCCGGGAGGCCGGACTGGCTCCGGTGTCCTGCGACGCGGTGGTGATCGCGGAGCGCCCCGTCCTCGCCCCCCGGCGCGAGGAGATGCGAACCGGTATCGGAAAGGTGTTGGGTATCCAGGCCGAGCGAGTCTCGGTGAAGGCAACGCGGCCCGAGGGACTCGGGCTGACGGGCGACGGGGCGGGCTGCCTGGCCCTGGCGGTGCTCGGTCCGGCATGAGCCGGCGGACCCCACGGATCGAATCGGTCGTGGTCGGGAAGCGGCCGGTGCTGGAGGCTGTCCGGTCGGGCTCTGCCCGGCAAGTCCTCGTGGCTCGGGGTGCCCGGTCCACCGCGGGACTTCGTGATCTCTTGCGGGCAGCAAGAGCGGCGGGGGTGCCCGTGGAGGTGGTGCCGCCGGAACAGGTCGAGCGTCTGGCCGGGGGGACAGAACACCACGGCGTCGCTGCTCGCACGCGGAAGTGGCTGGGGGAGCTCACCGAGGGAGATCTTCGCGACAGGGACTGGGAGGAGGACGCTCTCCTCCTCGTCCTCGACGGTGTCAGCGACCCCCGCAACCTGGGGGCGTGCGCTCGGACCGCGGAGGCGGCCGGGGCCTCTGCGCTGGTGGTGCGTCGACGTCGGGGAGCTCCCGTGAGCGCCGCCGCGGTGGCGGCCTCCGCGGGAGCCCTGGCCCACCTCCCGGTGGCCCGCGTAACCAACCTGGCTCGAGCCCTCGATGTTCTCAAGGCGAATGGGTTTTGGGTCGTCGGCTTCGACGGCCGGGCTGGGCGCACCCTCTACGATTCGCCGCGGCCGCCCGGCCGGCTGGCCGTCGTCCTCGGGTCAGAAGGGACCGGCCTGTCCCGTCTCGTCGCAGAGCGGTGCGACGAGCTCCTGGCCATCCCGATGCGGGGCAAGGTGGGGTCGCTCAACGTGTCTGTCGCCGCCGGGGTGGCGTTGTTCGGTTACGCCATGAATGCGGCTGGGGACAACTGAGGGTCGGTGGGCGGAGAGAGCGAACGGGCTACAGCAGGAGCCGCCCATCCGCTTCGTGCGGATGTGTCCGTTTCTGCCCCACCCGAAACCCTTGCGTAACTCTGGTGGGACGGGGAATAATGGCCAGGGACCTGCGGTTTCGGCTCGTCCGCAGGACAAAGGGGCCCCTTCGTTGCGGGAGCGGGCAGTGAGACCAGGTAGAGCGCGTCCCTTCACCATCATCGACGATCAGACGGACGAGGAGCTCATCTCCCTGTATCGGGAGGGAGACGCGCTAGCCATGGACGGTCTGCTCGCCCGGTACCGTAACTTCGCCCGGTCCAAGGCCCGCTCGTACTTCCTGGTGGGCGCGGACAAGGAGGACATCGTCCAGGAAGCCATGATCGGCCTGTACAAGGCGGTCCGGGACTTCAGCCCGGCGAAGGAGACCTCGTTCCGGGCTTTCGCCGATGTGTGCGTCACCCGACAGATCATCACCGCGATCAAGATGGCCACTCGGCAGAAGCACATCCCGCTCAATACCTACGTGTCCCTGTCCAAGCCGCTGGCCACCGACGAGGAGCCGGATCGCGCCCTGATGGACGTGCTCCAGCCGCACGAGGTCACCGATCCGGCCGAACTGGTGATCTCGAGCGAGGAACTGCGGACCATGAAGCTGGCCTTTGCAGAGATCCTCTCTGAGTTCGAGATCGAGGTTCTTCATTTGTACGTCGAGGGGAAGTCGTATCAGGAGATCGCCGTGCTCCTGAATCGGCAGCTGAAGGCCGTGGACAACGCGCTCCAGCGCATCAAGCGGAAGGTTGAGCTGCACCTGCGGTCTCGCGAGCAGGAAGGCCAGGCATCGGCCTCCGCGTGATCCCACCGCGAAACGGAGCACGCAGCGCTGGCTACAATCGACGGGCTGGCGTGGCGCAGTCCGGTAGCGCAGGCGACTTGTAATCGCCAGGTCGTGGGTTCGAATCCCACCGCCAGCTCGACCGCCCGATCCCGGCTCGGCCACGGCTCTGGCATGATGCCCGGAAGGTGGGCCGGTGAGGCGTCAGGCGTTCCTCTTCGATCTCGACGGGACGCTGGTGGACAGCGTCTACCAACACGTCCTCGCGTGGCGCGACGCGCTGGAGCACATGGGGATGCAACTTTCCGTGTGGCGCATCCACCGAAAGATCGGAATGAGCGGCGGGCTGCTGACTGCGGCGCTCCTGCGGGAGACCGGCCGGGATGTCACCACCGCGGAAGCGGAGCGGCTCAGAGCCCTCCATGCCGAGGCCTACCGGGAGCGGGCCCCTCAGGTCCGGCCGCTCCCCGGTGCGCGGGAGCTGTTGGGGCTTCTCACCGAGCTCGGCGTGCCATGGGCCATCGCCACCAGCGGGTACGCGGAAACGGCCTCGTCCGCGATCGCGTCGCTCGATGTTCCCGATGGAACGCCGGTCATCACCCGGGACCAGGTGGAGCGAGCCAAGCCCGACCCCGACCTATTCCTCGCCGCCGCGGATCGCCTGGGCGTCGACATCGAGGATTCCGTGGTGGTCGGCGACAGCGTGTGGGACCTCCTGGCCGCGCGGCGGGCCCGGGCGCTGGGCATCGGGATGCTGTCCGGAGGATACGGGGAAGAGGAGCTCCACCGGGCCGGGGCCTACCGCGTCTACGAGGATCCCGCCGATCTCCTCGCCCACATCGACGAGGTCGGCGTCCGCCGCCCCGAGCGATGAGCCTGGCGGTAGCGCCAGGGAGGGGCCGCTGATCCAGACTGGCGGGCGGGAGGCTGCCGCCTGTCGTACCGTGGAGGGGACGATGACCACGCAGGCCCTGTTCCACCGGCCTCTCGACGAGGAGATCGAGCTCCGTTCGCTTGACGAGCCGGACGCCGAGGAGCTGTTCGATCTGACCGACCGCAACCGGGATCATCTGCGGGCCTGGCTCCCGTGGGTGGACGCCACCCGCACGATCGACGATACGCGGACGTTCATCCGCACGGCGCGAGATCAGGAGCGTGGAGGAGACGGGTTCCAGGCGGGCATCTGGTACCGAGGGGCCCTGGCCGGGGTGGTCGGGTACCACCGCATCGACTGGCCGAGGCGACGGGTCGCCCTGGGCTACTGGCTCGGCAAGGAGTTCGAGGGGAAGGGCATCATGACCCGGGCCTGCCGGGCTCTGGTCGACCACGCACTGGGCGAGCTTGGGCTGGAGCGCGTGGAGATCCGGGCCGCAACGGGCAACCTTAGGAGCCGGGCCATTCCGCTGCGCCTGGGATTCGAGGAAGAGGGAGTGATCCGACGGGCCGAATGGCTCTACGATCACTTCGTCGACCACGTGGTCTACGGGATGCAGCGCGGTCGATGGCCGGGACCGAATCAGGCCCCGTCGAGCGGCTAGACTTCCCGTTCGTGCGCGACGTGGTGCCCACGTGAGCGAGAGCGCCTGGCAGCAGGCCCTGCGTCAGCTGGACCAGGCGGCCGCCATCATGGGGTTGGACGAGAACGTCCACGAGGTCCTTCGCCATCCGAAGCGAGCCCTCGAGGTGGCGGTACCCGTGCGCATGGACGACGACCACGTGGAAGTGTTCACGGGATTTCGTGTCCACCACAACACCTCACGCGGCCCTTCCAAGGGGGGCATCCGGTATCACCCCAGCGTCACCCTCGACGAGATGAAAGCGCTGGCCATGTGGATGACCTGGAAGTGCGCGGTCGTGGGGATCCCCTACGGGGGCGCCAAGGGCGGCGTCGTGGTGAACCCGAAGGAGCTGTCCGCGGGTGAGCTGGAACGGCTCACCCGTCGCTACGCGTCCGAGATCCTTCCGCTCATCGGGCCCGAGCGAGACATCCCCGCGCCGGACGTCGGCACCGACGAGCAGGTGATGGCGTGGATCATGGACACGTACTCGATGAACCAGGGGTTCTCCGTGCCGGGGGTGGTCACCGGTAAGCCGCAGTCGGTGGGAGGGTCCGCCGGGCGCCGAGCAGCCACGGCTCGAGGCGTGATGTACGTGACCATCGCCACCCTCAAGCACCTGGCCATGCCGGTCGACGAGGCACGGGTGGTGGTGCAGGGCTATGGGAAGGTCGGAGCTCCCGTGGTGGACTTCCTTCACGCTCAGGGGTGCCTCGTGGTCGGCGTGGCCGATGTGAACGGCGGCGTCTACAACCCCCGCGGCATCTCCCCGCAGGAGCTCACCCGACACCATCAGGAGGCGGGCACTGTGGCCGGGTTCCCGGGCGGCGGCCCCGTGCCCAGCGACGAGATCCTCGAGCTGGAGTGCGACGTACTGGTCCCGGCAGCGCTCGAGGGCGTCGTGACCGAGAAGAACGCCGACCGGGTGCAGGCCCGGGTGGTGGTGGAGGCGGCCAACGGGCCGGTCACCATCGAGGCCGACGAGATCCTGGAGGAGCGGGGTGTGCACGTCGTCCCCGACATCCTCGCGAACGCCGGCGGTGTCACCGTTTCCTATTTCGAGTGGGTTCAGGACCTCTACGCGTATTTCTGGACTGAGGACGAGGTGAACGACCGGCTTCGGCACGTCATGGAGGTCGCGTACGTGGGTGTGCTCGAGACGGCGAAGGAGCGAGCGGTCACCATGCGACGGGCCGCGACGATCCTCGGCGTCTCACGGGTGGCCGAAGCGCACAAGACCCGCGGGTTGTACCCGTAGGTCTCGGAGCACCCTGGGGCCCGTTGAAGCGCTTCCAGACCCCGGATATGCTCGGGACCTGGAGCAATCGGCACAGGTAGGGAACGAGGGCCCGCGGAGGAGGTTTGAACGGGAAGCATGAGCCGCCGTCCAGAGCGACCTTCTATCTGTCGTTGGCTACCGGGGCGCTGAGAGCCGCGCTGGTCGCCGCGGCCCTGGTGGTCGGGGTATTCGTGCTGTCCCGCGCGTTCCCTCAGACCGAGGCGCCCACGCCGCAGGCGACGGGAGCGCCCACCACTCCACCGACGGATACGGAGACCACGACACCTCCCGAGGAGACCTCCCCGCCACCCGAGCAGCCCAGCCCCGATGTCGAAGGAGTGCGGCTGGCCGTCGTGAACGGCACGAGCGAAACGGGACTCGCGGCCTCCACGGCGCAGACGCTCAAGGAGCTCGGTTACCGGGTGGACGACGAGGACGTGGGGAACGCCCTGAGCACTTACGAGGTCACCATACTCTTCTACCGCGACGACTCGAGGCGCGAGGCTAAACACCTCCGAGACACTGTGTTCAAGGGAGCGAACCTGGAGCCGGCCCCGGCCAGCCTGAACCCCGACGTCCGGATCACCGTGGCCCTCGGCGATGACTGGGCCGCGAAGAACGACTAACTGCCGCGGATCGGGCGGCGGCCCTCGGTGAAGGCACTCATCCTGTTCCCGACACGAGACTCAGCTCCGTGTGGAGGCGGACGTCGAGCGAGCCACGTACCGGCTCGAGCACGTCCTCCCCTCCGGGCGGGCGGAAGGTCACCCGGTAGCTTCCGACCGAGTCGCCCGAGGCTCGGATCAGGAACCCGTCGAGGGCGAACCACGCCTCCTGCGTGCCCACGTCCTCGCCGTCGATCTCCGCCACGGCGTTTGCGAACACCTCACGCCGCCGCACCGGCGAAACGTATGTCGTACGGACGAGGGCCGCGGCCTCACCGTCCCGCATCCCCAGGCGCGCCAGACTCGAACGGAGGGCGACGGAGAAGCTCCCGGTCTCGTCGGCGAACTCGGTGTCTGAGGTCCAGGACTCCCCGATGCCGACCGGAGCTCTCGGCAGCACCGGCCCGAGGCGGGGGAGGAGGCGCTCCAGGCCCACGGGCGCCAGGGCTTCGGCCGGTTCACCGGTGGACTCCTCGATCTCGACGATGCGGCCGTCGGGAGCCATCGTCACCACGAACTCTTGCCCCGGCCCCACCGTGACTTCCCGGCCGTCGACTTGGAGAGAGATCGGGGCGAGAGTGAGGCGGGCCCGTGCCGTCCCATCGCCCTGACGAGAGAGAACCTCCTCCACGACGCGGAACGCCGCCTCGATCTGTTGCCCGCGGGTCTCCCCTTCCAGTGTCCGTTCGACGTCGGCGGACAGCTCGAGGCGGAACGTGAGTGGCGCGCCGCTATTCGGCCTGCTGGCCAGGAGCACCCGATGCTCCGCGCACGACCAAAGAGCGACGGCCGCGAGGAGGATCAGAACAGGGAGCATGCGGCGCACCGCCGGGAGGGTAGCACGGTAGTCTTCCCCTCATGCCGGCGGATCCCAGGGTGCGGGCCGCGGGCCTCCCCGACTGGTTCCCCGGGGAGGCCCGCCCGGTAGGGGTCCTCCTCGACTTCGACGGAACACTCTCGGAGATCGCCCCCACGCCGGAGGAGGCCCGGGCGGTGCCGGGTCTGCGCGAGACGCTGGAGGCTCTTGCCGCCGCAGGGGCGGTGACCGCCGTGATCAGCGGGCGCCGGGCCCGCGAGGTCGCGTCGCTGCTTCGCGCCCCGGTCCGATGCTTCGGGCTGTACGGCCTGGAGGACGAGGGCGGTCCGCTCGCGGAGTCGGCCGATCTTGTTGCCGCCCTCGAGTCCGCGCTCCCCGATGTTGAGCGCGCCGCCGCTCTGGTGCCGGGGAGCCGTGTGGAGAGCAAGGGACTGCAGGTGGCGGTGCACTATCGGGGTTCACCGGAGCCCGAGTCCGCTCGGCGAGTGTTGCTGGAGAGGCTCCGTAAAGTGGCCCAGGCCCACGGCTACCGTCTGCTCGAGGGCAAGAAGGTGGTGGAGCTCGCGGCCGCGGTTGGCCCGACGAAAGGGCACGTGGTCGATCGGGTGGCGAGAGAGGAGGGACTAACAGCGGCGATGTACGCGGGCGACGACATCGCCGACCTGCCGGCGTTCGAAGCCATCGATCGGCTGGTGGTGGAAGGCATCACCGGGCTGAAGGTTGCGGTCCGCCACACGGAGGCTCCGGGGAAACTCCTGGAGGCCGCGGACATCGTCGCGGACGGCCCCACGGGCGTTGTCGCGTTGCTTCAGGAGCTGGTGCTCCGGCTACGCGCTTAGAGAGTCGTATCTCCCAGCAGGCCCGGCCAGTTCGACCGAGGACCCAGGGCCCGCCAACCCCAAGCACTCGCGATGGCGCGGCGAGACATGGCCGGCGACTCGTGGAAAGCCGCGATCACGTCGGCTCAGCGGACTGGGGGTCGAATGAAGCCTGCGTGGTGTTTGTGGACGACTACGGCCGCGTTTCCTAGCATCCGTCCCTTTTCTCGAACCTGTCGTAGGAGCTTGTCACTCGGCGTGCCGTAGATGTCGATCCTTGACATGGTAAGGAATTCCGAGAACTTGGGGAAAGCGGAGCCCGCCACCTCCATGTGGAACTCCATCGATGCGGAGTCAGGGTGAATCTGGACTACCGTCATGCGTGCTCCGCCCTCATTGAGGTACACGTTGTAGGCGATCGGCTGGGGCTCGTTAGCATCCACGAACTCGACCAACTCCTTTATCGCTGCCTTGAGCTCTTCCAGCTTCCCCTCGTGGATCTCAGAGCTGTCGATGGACACGATAGGGTCGGACATACTGATCCTCCTCTACTGACCTTGTGGGTCTCTTATGAGCCCGGAGGCGCTATCCGGTCCAGCTCGCGCAGCTGCGATATGGCCCATCGCGCCGGTGTGCGGGCCTCGGCAGCCCGCTTCAACGCAGCTGCCCTCATCTTCCGCTCTGCGGGGGTCATCCGCAGGGCGGCATCCAGGGCGTCCGCCGTTCCCGCCACGTCCAGCGGGTCGACTCGGAGAGCGTGCTCCCCGAGCTCCGCGAAGGCCCCTGCGTTCGTCGACAGGAGGAGCACCCCGCCTCGCCGGTTGAGGAGAGGGCCTTCCTTGGCCACCAGGTTCATCCCGTCGAAGACCGGGTTCACCATGAGGACGTCGTAGATGTCGTAGGCCGCCACGACCTCGTCCCAGTCGTCGCCGATCCTGAGGTCGAGCGGTTGCCAGTCCGAGTCTCCGAACTCTCGGTTGACCGCGCGCGCCGTCTCCACGAGCTCCTCTGTGTAAGTCCGGTACTCGGGCACGCGCTGCCGTGACGGGTTGAGCAGGGCAAGGAACACCACCCGCCTCCTCCACTCGGGATGCCGGCGCAGGAAGTCCCCATAGGCCAGGAAGCCTCGCACGATGTTCTTCGACAGGTCGGTCCGGTCCACCCGGAGCACAAGGGCTCGGTCGCCGGCCAACCGAAGGAGCTCCTCGCGCTTGGCCTCGACCGCTGGGGACCGGGCCCGCTCCCGGAGAACGTCCGCGTCGATCGAGATCGGGAAGACTCCCAGACGCACCGTCCGTCCCTGCCACCGCACGGATCGCCGTCGGCAGCTGGCTCCCTCGAGGAGCCGGCAGCACGCCAGGAAGTTCCGTGCCCATCGCTCGGTGTGGAATCCGAGAAGATCGGCTCCCAGCAACCCTTCGAGAAGCTCACGCCACATCGGCTCGGGGAGGAGCCGGAGCTCGTCGGGACCGGCGAAGGGAGAGTGGTGGAAGTGGGCGATCCTCGTTCCCGGAGCGAGTTCGCGCAGGGCTCCCGGAACGAGACAGAGGTGGTAGTCCTGGACCAGGACCGTGGCCCGCTCGCCTCCCGCCTCCTCGGCCAGAGTCTCCGCGAACGCCCGGTTGTACCGGCGGTACGCCTCCCAGGCCCGGCGGGTCTCGGAGTCGAAACTCGGTGCCCGAGGAAGGTCCCACAGGTGGTGGTGGAGGAACCACAGCATCCGGTTGCTCACCTGGTTGTAGGCCAGGTCGTACGTGTCGTCCTCGAAAGTGAGCAGCCGAATGTGAAACTTTGCATCGTCGGTGATCACCTCGATCCGCCCGTCCGTGGAACGGGATGCTCGCTCGCGGTCTCCGGGACTCATCGCCGAGGAGATCCACAGCCCGCCGGTGGTCTGAAGGGCCGAGCTGAGAGCGCTCACCAACCCACCGGCGCCCCGCCGGGGAACGAGGTCGTCGCCCTCGGGGATGAAGGTGACGGGTCCACGGTTCGAGGCGACGAGCACGCGGCCGGCGGACATCACAACGACGCGAGAAGCCGGAGGTAGTCTTCCATTTCCCGGATCGTCAAGAATCTCTCGCGGACCCGGTCGCGCCCTGCCAGGCCCATCCGGGTTCGAAGCTCGGCGTCCGTGAGAAGCTGGTGCATCCGGTCGGCACACTCCTCGACGCTGTCGACCAGGAACCCGGAGACTCCCTCCTCGACCTGGAGCCGCAGGCCCCCGGCGTTTCCCGCGATCACGGGCTTCTCCTTCCACATGGCCTCGGAGATGGTCAGCCCGAATCCCTCCCGCAGCGACTTCTGGATGGCCACCGTGGACGCCCGCTGGAACGCATTGACCGCCACGTCGCCCACGCCTTGGAGGTTGGTGAGGATGTGGACGTCGGGATCGCCGGCCCGGTGCTCCTCGGTCTGCTCGAGGTAGTGCCAGCCCTCGGGATCGTCGTGGGCCATCGACCCCACCATGATCAGCTGAAGCTCGGGAACGTCCTCCTTGACCATTCGGTACGCGTCGATCACCCCGAGCGGGTCCTTCCACGGGTCGAACCGGGAGACCTGGGTGACGATGGGACGCCACCGGTCGATCCCGTAGCCCTGGAGGATCTCGAACACCGCTTCCGGCTCGAGCCAGCTGTTCTTGGGTGAGAGGGGGTCGATGGAAGGGGGGATCACCGCGATCCTTGGCACGAGCCCCGGGCGAACGAACTCCTCCATGGTGAAAACGGCGGCGTCGTAGCGGTGCACGTGGTTGGCGAAGAACGCCCACACGGTCTCCATGGGGTGGGAGAGGTCGATATGGCACCGCCACACCCACTTCCCTTGCCGCCGGCCAGTCTCTTCGAGGAACGTGAGAAGGGCGGCGGGCTGCGGGTCGTGAACGAACACGAAGTCCGGGCTTTCCTCGAACCGGTGGGAGTTGGCCTCCATGCGCTCCAGGTAGGTGGCCTCCATGGATTCGGTCCACGGGATGCCCGCTCCCTGAAGGGCGTTGTGGACGAGCTTGGTAACGGCGAAGAACTCCTCCGACCCCTCGATGAGCTGCCAGTCGGCGTCGATGCCGAGGTCTCGGAACAGGGCGACCTGCGTGACCAGGAGCTCGGCCACCCCGCCGCCGAACGAGGTGCTGCTGATGTGGACCAGGCGGCACCCTTTCAGGGGCTCGGCCGCCTCCCGCAGGCGGGCGACGGCCTCGGGGCCCGCAGGTTCCACGTAGTCGTCGAGGAGTTTGGCTTCGGGAACGGGGACGCTGACCAGCACGCTGTCAGTCTATCCAGAGCCAGGGGGTGGTTCCCGCCAGGCTGAAGCGCGGTTAGTGCCCGCCGAGGATGGACAGCCGGGCGAGTTGCTCCGTTCGGCGAACCTCGCGCTCGGCCGGGCTCATGGCGGCGATATGGCTCACCGCCTGGTTCAGGGCCAGCGGGCTGAACGGCTTGGTCACGTACTCGGCCGCCCCCGCCAGAAACCCCCGGATCTGATCGTCGTCCTGTGCCTTCGCCGTGAGGAAGATCACGGGTACCTCCACGATCTCGTTGTGCTCGCGGAGGCGTCGGAGCACCGAGAAGCCGTCCTTCTCGGGGAGCATGACGTCGAGGATGATGAGGTCGGGTCGGTGCACGACGGCCAGACGGATCCCTTCCTCCCCGCTGCTGGCCTCGAGGACCTCGTGGCCCTCATACTCGAGGTTGACCCGGCAGAGCAGGAGGACGTCCGGTTCGTCGTCGATCACGAGGATCCGCACGGGTTCCCTCCTCTCAGCGGTTTATCGGACGGACGCTCGGCAGACTGTACAGCCCTGGCGGGGGATCCCAGGATAGTCATTCCGTGTCAAAGGGACACCAGGGGGGGTCCGGGGGGAGTAGCTCGCCCGGATGAATCGAAGCACTGAGTGGCAAGGCGAGCGGTCCCCCCGGAAAGACAGGACGGCGCGATTCCGGGCACGCTGCCTCGGAGGTTGGAACGAGGGCCGATGTCATAATGGCTGAGGTGAACAACGATCGCACCCCAGTGCTCGGCCACCCCTTCGTGGCCGGGGCCGCCCAGTGGGGCGTGGTGGCGTGGGCGGGGATTGGCCTCATGCTTCTCGGGTTCATCGTCTTCCGCTATGTCCTGTACCCGATCCGCATCGTCTTCCCGCCACTCGCCGTCGCCCTGATCCTTGTCTATGTCCTGAACCCGGTGGTCTCTCGGTTAGCCCGGCGGATGCCTCGCATCGTCGGCGCCCTCGTCACCTACGTCGTGGTCCTCTCGCTCGTGGGGATGGGACTGTCCTACCTCATCCCCATCGTGGCCGACCAGGTCACCGGTTTCGCCAGGTCTCTGCCGGGCCTTGTCGATCGGGCCGTCGAAAGCTTCGATAGCCTGGCCCGGCGGTTCAACTTTCGGATCGATGCCGAGGCGGCGCTCAACGCGCAGAGCCAGAGA
>DASYVD010000041.1:0-5710 GCA_036000545.1 Actinomycetota bacterium
TCGATCAATCGCTGCACACGCTGGTGACGCGGGGGCTGGTCTCGGTCGAGGACGCCATGGAGACGGCCTCGAACCGCCACGACTTCGAGCTCATGCTCCAGCAGTCGGGCGTGGCGGTCTCGGTCTCAACCCAGTAGCTGCATCCGAGCGCTTGCCCTGGCCCTCCACGAGCCGGTCAAATCGCCGAAGAGCGACCCGATCATCTCGAAGAACGGCTCTCCGGCGAATCGTACGCGAGGGCCTTCCACCCTAAGAAGATGAGCGCGAGGCGGATGGGGCCAAGGATCAGCCAGACTGGAACACCGAAGCCCAGCCAGAGCGCCACGCCCGGTGGCAGGAGCACGAGGGCGAGCACTCCACCACGCCTCCGGAGCCGCCAAAGAAGGACCCCAACAACGATTTCCAGCAGACCCAGAAGGGTGAACACGATTGCCATCGTCGCGAAGAAGTCGAGCCCTACGCGCTCGAACGGCCCACTGCCGGCGCGGATGCCTCCGAGCATCGGCAGCCGCCGATTCGCTATCACGTGCGCGGCGATGACGGGCTGGCTGATGGCGATCGCCGCGCCCATCAACAAGTAGAGGGCGGCCGCCATCCGGACCGAGATCCGTTTGGAAGCCAGACCCCGTACCGCTTGATAGGACGACCTATCCATGCCCAGGGACAGCTCCACGCAGGTCCCAGACAGCCCACGATAATCGTCCACCGACAGCAATGGAAGCGACGGCGTAGGGAGGTGGAGGTCGGCCTCGACAGACCCAGAGTTGACGCCTCGCTCGGGACGCTCCCATACTCGGGGTCTCCCCGATCAAGGAGGCGCCATGGCCGAGCCTGTCCAGTTCAACCTCAATACGGACGATCTCCCCACGGCGTGGTTCAACCTCCTCCCGAACATGGCCGCCGCGGGGTTCCCGCCGCTGCCGCCGCTCCACCCGGGCACCCAGCAGCCGGTGACCCCGGACCTCCTGGAGCCGTTGTTCCCCATGGCCCTGATCCAGCAGGAGGTCTCCACGGATCAGTGGATCGACATCCCCGGGGAGATCCTCGACATCTATCGGCTGTGGAGGCCCACCCCCCTGTACCGCGCCCGGCGTCTGGAACAAGCCCTCCAGACCCCGGCCCACATCTACTTCAAGTACGAGGGGACCTCCCCGGCGGGATCCCACAAGCCGAACACGGCGGTGGCCCAGGCTTACTACAACAAGGCCGAGGGGACCCGGCGGATCACCACCGAGACGGGTGCGGGCCAGTGGGGCTCCGCACTCTCCATGGCCACCACTTTCTTCGATCTCGATTGCCTCGTATTCATGGTCAAGGCGTCCTACGAGCAGAAGCCGTACCGCCGGATCTTCATGGAGACCTTCGGGGCCGAGGTCCGGCCGTCGCCTTCTTCGACCACCGAGGCGGGGAAGAAGATCCTCGAGCAGGATGCCGACTCGCCTGGCTCGCTGGGCATCGCCATTAGCGAGGCCATCGAGGTGGCGGCGCAGAACCCCGACACGAAGTACTCGCTGGGGAGCGTCCTCAATCACGTGCTGTTGCACCAGACGGTGGTCGGCCTGGAGGCGAAGAGGCAGATGGAGATGGCCGGCGAAGAGCCCGACGTCGTGATCGGCTGCGTCGGAGGAGGCTCGAACTACGCGGGGTTCTCGTACCCATTCATGGCCGACAAGCTGGCCGGAAAGTCGGGGGCTCGCTTCGTGGCCACCGAGCCGGCGGCCTGTCCCACCCTCACGAAGGGGCAGTTCGCCTACGACTTCGGCGACACAGGCCAGATGACGCCGCTCCTGCCCATGTACACGCTGGGGCACACGTTCGTGCCCGCCCCGGTGCACGCGGGAGGCCTCCGGTACCACGGCGACGCGCCGTCACTGTCGCTCCTGGTCAAGTCTGGAAACATGGAGGCCGTCGCATACTCGCAGAACGACGTGTTCACCGCGGCCCAGCAGTTCGCCCAGGCCCAGGGGATCATCGCGGGGCCCGAGCCGGCACACGCCATCAAGGCCGTCATCGACGAGGCCGTGGCCGCTCGCGAAGCGGGCGAGGACCGCGTCATCGTGTTCAACCTCTCCGGCCACGGGTTCTTCGACATGCAGGCCTACGACGACTTCCTGACCGGAAGGCTGCCGGAGGTCGAATACCGCGACGAGCAGCTCGAGGCGGGTCTGAAGAGCGTGCCGGAGGTGCCGATTCCCGGCTAGAGCCGCTCTCCGCTGACCGGTGGAGCATCCGCTACGCTGTACCCGCATGTCCACCGAGACGCAGCAGCCCGACGCCAAGAAACAGCGGCAGCCGCTCAAGCCCAACGACTTCCTGGACATCGACTCGCTCCTCACCGAGGAGGAGCGGGACATCCGGAACACCGTCCGGAAGTGGGTGAAGGATCGCGTCCTCCCGGGGATCGAGGAGTGGTTCGAGCACGCGGAGTTCCCCGCCGAGGTGTTCAAGGAGCTCGGGGGGATGGGGTTGCTCGGGATGCACCTCACCGGCTACGGCTGCGCCGGGACCAACGCCGTCTCTTACGGGCTCACGTGTCTGGAGATGGAGGCCGGTGACAGCGGCTTCCGCAGCGCGGTGTCCGTACAGGGCTCGCTGTGCATGTTCCCCATCTGGAAGTTCGGTTCGGAGGAGCAGAAGGACGAGTGGCTGCCGCGGATGGCCCGGGGCGAGGTCGTCGGGTGCTTCGGGCTCACCGAGCCCGACTTCGGGAGCGACCCCGAGCACATGCGGACCTCCGCGAAGCGCGACGGCTCCGACTGGGTTCTGAACGGGACGAAGATGTGGATCACCAACGGCTCGATCGCTGACCTGGCGATCGTGTGGGCGCAGACCGACCAGGGCGTGCGAGGCTTCCTGGTTCCCACGGGGACGCCGGGGTTCTCGGCAAAGGATGTGGAGAAGAAGCTGTCCCTCCGAGCCTCGGTCACGTCCGAACTCGTGCTCGATGGGGTTCGCCTGCCCGAGGACATGGTCCTTCCCGAAGCCGTCGGGATGAAGGGCCCGCTGTCGTGCCTGAACGAGGCCCGGTTCGGGATCATCTGGGGGTCGATGGGCGCCGCCCGCACCTGCTTCGAGACGGCCGTCGAGTATTCGAAGACGCGGGTGCAGTTCGGCAAGCCCATCGGCTCCTTCCAGATCACCCAGGAGAAGCTGGCCGACATGGTGCTCGAGCTGCAGAAGGGGATCCTGCTGGCGCTGCATCTCGGACGGCTCAAGGATGAGGGACGGCTTCGTCCCGAGCAGGTCAGCTTCGGGAAGCTCAACAACGTGCGGGAGGCGCTGGAGATCTGCCGGGAGGCGCGGACGATCCTGGGCGCTAACGGGATCACCCTCGAGTATCCGGTGATCCGGCATATGAACAACCTCGAGTCGGTCCTCACGTACGAGGGCACGTCAGAGATCCACACGCTCATCCTCGGCCGGGCCCTCACCGGCATCGAGGCATTCGAGTAGCCGGCATGACTCCCTTCCGCGGTTCGGCCGGCTTCACCGACCGGTGGGACCACTTTCGGTTCGAGCTCGGTGACTCCGTGGCCACGGTGACCTTCGACCGGCCAGACAGGCTGAACGCGCTGACCTTCGAGGTCTACGCGGACCTCCGCGATCTGCTTTCCGAGCTGCCCCAGCGCCAGGACGTGCGCGCTCTCGTCATCACCGGGGAGGGCCGAGGCTTCTGCTCCGGCGGCGACGTTCACGAGATCATCGGACAGCTCCAGAAGGCGGACACCCGGACGCTGCTCGACTTCACCCGGATGACCGGAGGGGTCGTGCAGCGGATGCGGGAATGCCCCCTGCCCATCGTCGCCGCGGTCAACGGGGTCGCCGCCGGGGCGGGTGCTGTGATCGCACTCGCCGCCGACTTCCGGCTCCTTGCCCGCTCCGCTTCCTTCCGGTTCCTGTTCACGAACGTCGGGTTGGCCGGCGCGGATATGGGATCGGCATACCTCCTTCCCCGTCTGGTCGGGCTGGGCCGGGCCACCGAGCTCCTCTTGCTGGGCGAGACGGTGGAGGCGGAGCAGGCCCACGACATCGGGCTGGCCAACCGTGTGGTGGAAGACGAGGAACTGTCGAACGGTGCCCGGGAGCTGGCGGCGCGGCTCGCCGAAGGTCCGGCGCTCGCGTTCGCCACGACCAAGCTCCTGCTGTCGCGGGAGCAGGACATGGACCTCGCCGGTGCGCTCGAGCTCGAGGCGATGGCCCAGGCGCTCCTGATGACCAGCGCCGATCACCACGAGTTCTACCAGGCGTTCACCGAGGGCCGGAAGCCGACCTGGGGGGGCCGGTGAGCGAGGAGGCCCCGCCGGCATCGCCGCACCAGTTGGTGAATCCCGACACTCTGCCGCCGCCGAGGGGTTACTCGCACGCGGTCGTCGCCGGCCCGGGGAGGATCGTGACTCTCAGCGGGCAGACCGGTCACCGAGCGGACGGGGAGATCGCCGAGGACCTCGTGGGACAGTTCGACCAGGCAGCCTGGAACGTCGCCGAAGCGCTGCGCGCGGCGGGAGGTTCGCCGGAACACCTCGTGCAACTGCTGATCTTCGTCACCGACGTCGCGGAGTACCGCGCGAGCCGCGAGCAGATAGGGGAGGCCTACCGGCGCCACCTCGGCCGGCACTTTCCGGCCATGGCCCTGCTCGGGGTGTCGGAACTCGTCGACCGACGGGCCAAGGTGGAGCTGGTGGGCACGGCGGTCGTGCCGGAGAGTTCCTGACCGGTCAGACGTCAGCCGGACTCAGTGGTTCACGCGGGTTACCGTCAGCATCACCCGGCGGCGCAACGGCGGAGTCACCAGAGCCAAGGCCGCGAGCCCGGCGAGGCCGACCAGGATCCACTCCCAAGCCGCAGTCTCTGTCGCCGGCGCCGTTCCCACTGCTGGCTCTTGCCCCGGGCTGGCTTCCGCGGCCGCCGCCGCGGGGCTGGTCTCAGGCAGACCCTTGCTCACGAGGTAATCGAAGAAACCCTGTTCTGTCTGGAACCATCCCGCAGGGATGGGCGCCTGCAGTCCTATCCCGGTGAGGTCCTCTTCGCCCGTCTGCTTTTGGCCGGGCGGCGTGTAGGTCACCGGACCCCCTTTCGCGTACGGGTAGAGCTCCTGCCTGATCATCTGGTTCTTGGTGCCGGGCCCGAAGTCGAACCGGTAGGTGACGAGATACTGGGGACCGAGATCCGCGCGGGTCAGCCCGAGGTCGGAGACGGAATCGGCCTTCCGGTCGTCTAGGATCCCGGATTCCCACATGCGGTCGGTGGCAGGGGCCGCGATCCGCATCCCGCCCCCGCCGCCGAGAGAACCGGACCCGCCGCCCAGGCCGGGCCCGCTGATGTTGGCCTCGGCGATGGCGCCCTTGGCGGCGGCGGGGCTCGCCACGGCGAGCGCCAGAGCCATCCCCGCGAACAGCGCCCGTGCTCTCATGCCGCTTCCTCCTTCGCTCGGCTACCCTTGATACACCGCCTGCAGGGCAATGGTTCCCCGGGTCAACGCATCGACTCGGCCACGCGGATGGCCTCCTCCTTCGAGAGGGCGGACTCCAACCGCAAGGTGACCTCACCGCGCTGCCACAGGAGGGTGTTTCCGGCCAGGCGGGAGCGTTCCCCGAGAGGCCGGCCGTGTTCGTCCAGGTAGAAGACGGTGTGCTCGCCCTCGATCCAGTAGGCCGGCTCTCCCCCGACCTCGACCTCTTCGACCAGCTCGGCCTCGTGAACCACCTTCTCC
>DASYVD010000042.1:0-4748 GCA_036000545.1 Actinomycetota bacterium
CTTCCGCACGTCCGACGGCCTGCTTCTGGAGGGCGATCTCCGCGAGGCGGATGGCCCACCCAGAGGAACGGCCGTACTGTGCCACGCGCATCCGTCGTTCGGAGGAAGCAAGGACCATCCGGTCCTGTGGGCGATCCGCAACCAGCTCGCCGCGCGGAGAGGGCTGCACGTCCTGGCGTTCAATTTCCGGGGCACCATGGGGTCGGAGGGATCGCATGGGGGCGGGATCCTGGAGCTCGCCGACGTCGACGCGGCCGTCACCCGGGTCCGGGAGGAAGCGGACGGGCCGACCGTGGTGGCGGGATGGTCGTTCGGCGCGAGCGTGGCCCTCAGCCACGCGGTTCGGGACCGTCGGATCGCCGCGCTCGCACTCGTGGCCATGCCGGCCGGGCCCGGCACGGTGACCGACCTCCCCGCCCCGGCCCCGGAGGACCTCCGCCGACTGACCGCGCCGGTGCTGTTCGTGGTCGGCTCGTTGGACCGGCTCACCTCGGTGAACGAGCTTCAGGCCCTGGTCCGGCGGATCCCTCGGGGGAGCCTCACGGTCATGCCGGGAACGGGCCACTACTTCGAGCGCCGGGAAGCCGAGCTCGCCGAGGCCATCGGGGAGTTCGTGGAGCCGGTCCTGCGAGTCGATGAAGCCGGTGACGAACGTCAGTAGCGCGAGCGGCGAGGAGGGTACCGCTCGCCGTACCACTCCCGCCGGAACCTGCGGAGCCGGTACCGGATCATCAGGTACCCGGCCACCGCGAGCAGGGCCACGAAGACGAACAGGCCCAGAGCCACGCCGGCCGCGATCTCCAGGACCTGCCACAGGACCCCGGCCGCGGCTGCCGCGATCAGCAGGATGATGAGGAGCAGGAGCACCAACCGATTGTCCCCCACCCGTGGGGTTGCTGCATCCCCGGGAGTTTCCGCCGCTCCGTCGGGGAGCACAATCGATGGCGTGAGGGGGTCCAGGGGGGCAGCAGCTCCGCGAGGCGGAGCCGAGCGGAATAGGGCTGCTGCATTCCCCCTGGCCGAAGCGCCTCGCCGTAGGCGAGGGGCTGAGGAAGGGAAATGAGGATCTTGGTGGGCACCAGCGGGTGGCAGTACCGTGATTGGCGGGGACGGTTCTACCCGCGTGACCTTCCGCAGAGGAAGTGGCTTCCCTACTTCTCGGAGCGGTTCCCCACGGTCGAGGTGAACAACACGTTCTACAACCTTCCCAAGGAGGAGACCTTCATCGCGTGGCGCGATGGGTCTGCCGCCGGGTTCGTCATCGGTGTCAAGGCGAGCCGGTACATCACCCACATCAAGCGACTCCGGGAGCCACGGGACCCCGTCGAGCTGCTGTGGTCGCGCTGCCGACTGTTGGAGAGGAAATTGGGCCCCGTCCTGTTCCAGCTCCCCCCGAACTTCGCCGCCGACCTGGAGCGGCTGGAGGGGCTGCTCCGCGTTCTCCCTGATCGTATGAGAGCCGCCTTCGAGTTCCGACACCCCTCCTGGGAGACCCCGGAGGTTCACGGGCTCCTGGATCAGGCGGGGTGCGCCCTGGTCCTCGCCGATCGCCCCGGCGCCCGCGTCCCCGGGACGGTCACCGGGGGCTGGTCCTACGTGCGCTTTCACCAGGGAAGCCAGACCGGCCCGGACTATCCGCGGGACAAGCTGCGGCGGTGGTCGGAGAAGATCGCCGGGCTGGAGGCGGGCGAGGTGTTCGTCTTCTTCAACAACGACGGCGGCGGGGCGGCGATCCGCGATGCGCGGACACTCACCGAGCTCCTGTCCGGTCGTGGCGTGGAGGTTCGCGGTCCGGCCGAAGACGTTGCGGAGGACGCCGGTTGAGAACCTTCGATACCGAGGCAAGGGGTTCAACCCGCGCTACGTCGTTGTCTATATCCCGTTATCAGGAAGGACTCACTCGGGTGGGTAGAGCTGGATTGATTTCGCCGTGCATTCTCATTTGGCGAGCCAGCTCCATGATTGATTCGTATTCTTCAGCAGGAATCTGTTTGCCTTCTTCGACAATGATGTCAGCCAGTGTCATTAGCGCAAGGCCGTATTCTCCGACGTCCAGGAAATCGGTAACCGCAGATGCTTCAGAGGCCGTGAGAGCAGAACCGAGACCGACCACCAGGCCATGTAGCTTGCCTCGCAAATCGTCGTAGTGACTCTGATCGACGTCCATTGTGGATTCCTGGACTGATTGTGGGCTGTCCGGATGGGAATGATCCAACCCCGCTTGAGAATCATACGTACGTGCCCGCGCCCGCCCCTCCTCGCTTCTGGCTCACATCCTTGAAAAGTCAGCCGGCTCGCTCGGCGATGTCGTCGCTCGGCTGTGGACCAGTGGCAGCCTCATCCGCTGGGAGGAATACTCGGAAGGAAGCGCCGCCGCCCGGGCGGTCCTCCACCCAGGCCCGCCCGCCGTGCAGCTCGGCGAAGAGGGCCACGAGCGACAGTCCGATGCCGGCCCCCGGGGCGTGCGGCCGGACCTCGTCTCCCTGGCGGAACGGCTCGAAGACCTCACCCTTGAGATCGTCGCGGACCCCGGTCCCCTCGTCCTCGACCAGGATGAGCACTCCCCCCTCCTCGGAGCGGACCGTCACCCAGATCCGGGTTCCCGGCCCCGTGTGCTTCACCGCGTTGGCAACGAGGTTCTCCAGGATGCGCTCGACCTTCGAGCCGTCCACCGCCGCTACCACCGGCGGGGCCACCACCTCGATCCGACCTGGATCGAGCTGCGCCTCCTCCACCACGGTGCGGGCCAGCGCGCCGACGTCTACCAGGCGGCGCTGTGGCTCCAGGACGCCGCGCCGGAGCCGATCCAGGTCGAGGAGGTCGGACAGCAGCCGGTCGAGCTTCCGAGCGTTCCTCGCCAGTCTGGCCATCAGATCCGGCTGCTCCTCCCTGGACAGGAACTCACCCTGCTGCTCCAGGGTCAGCGCGAAACCCACGAGCGCGGCGAGGGGTGTCCGAAGCTCGTGGGACACGGCGTTCAGGAACGCGTTCTTCATCTCGTCGAGGGACCGCAGCCGGTCGGCCGCCTCCCGCTCTCGCTCGTAGGCGTTCCGGACGGCCTGCTCCGTCTCAATGCGCTCGGTGATGTCGATGAGGAGCCCCTGCCAGTACAGCGGGCGACCGTTGTCGCCTCGGAGCATCCGGGCCTCGTCCCGCACCCAGACCACGTGCCCGTCCCGGTGGAGCATCCGGTACTCGATCGAGAACGGTCGGCCGGTCCGGTTGGTCAACCGGCTCTCCTCGAGAACCCGGTCGCGATCTTCCGGGTGCAGCCGGTCGACCCACAGCATCGGGTTCTCCATCCGCTCCTCGGCCGTGTACCCGAGGAGCCCCTCGTACTGGGGGCTGATATACAGTGCCGTACTCACGTCGTCCACCGCGTCGACATAGACGACCGCCGGGACCTGCTCTACCAGGGTCCGGTAGAGCACGTCGGCGTCCCGCAGCGGCTCCGGGAGCCGCTGCCGGCGGATGGCGGACCGAGCCGCCCGCAGGAGATTCCGAACGCCGGTCAATCGTGCGGGGCCCGAACAGGGGCCCTCACCAGTACAATCGGCGCTCCGACGAGCCGGTTGAGACGCCGGAGGCGTGGCGCTCTCGTACGGCCCGGGAAGGCCCTCTCCGCGCTACAGGGGGATGTGGGAGACGACCATGATCCGGGGCTCGGTCATCCCCTCCATGGCGTAGCGGAGCCCCTCCCTGCCGTAGCCGGAGTCCTTCGTCCCGCCGTAAGGCATCTGGTCGGCCCGGAACGCGGACACGTCGTTCAGGATCAGGCCCCCGACGCGGATCTCGCGGTGGGCCAGGAAGGCCCGCTCGACATCTCGGGTGAAGATGCCGGCCTGGAGTCCGTACGGGGTCGCGTTGACCTCCTCGACGGCTTCCTCGAACGTCTCATACCGGCTCACGGTGGTCACCGGACCGAAGATCTCCTCCTTGCAGACCTTCATGTCCCGCCGCACGTTGGTCAGCACGGTGGGCGCGTAGAAGGGGTCCTTCCTCTCTCCGCCCACGAGCACTTCCGCTCCTTGGGAGACGGCCTCGTCCACCCACTCGGCGATCCGCTCGAGCGATCCCACGTCGATGACCGGACCGACGTCGGTGTCGGGGTCCATGGGGTCCCCGACCTTGAGGGACTCGACCTGCTTCACCAACCGGTTGACGAAGTCTTCGTACACCGGGGCATGGACGAAGATCCGCTGCACGGCGATGCACGATTGCCCCGCCTGGTAATAGCCCCCGTAGGCGATCCGGGCCGCGGCGTGGTCCAGGTCGGCGTCGGAGTGAACGATCACGCCGGCGTTGCCCCCCAGCTCCAACGTGAAGTGCTTCTTCGGATCCAGTGACTTCAGCTTCCACCCCACCGGGCTCGAGCCGGTGAACGAGACCTTCTTGAACCGGGGATCCCTCACCAGGCCCTCGGCTCGCGAGCCGGCGATGGGGAGAACCGAGAGCATCCCCCTCGGAAGATCGGTCTCGGAGAACAGCTCGCCGAGGACGAGCGCCCCGATGGGGGTGGCCGTCGCGGGCTTGAGGACGATGGGTGCCCCCACGCCGAGGGCCGGGGCCATCTTGTGGGCCACCAGGTTCACCGGGAAGTTGAACGGAGAGATCCCCAGCACCGGACCGTAGGGGAACCGCCGGACCAGCCCGAGCCGGCTCCCGAGCGCCGGGTCGGTGTCCAGCCGGAGGAGTTCCCCCTCCGAGGAGCGGACGATCTCCGACGCCCACCGGAAGGTGGAGACCGC
>DASYVD010000043.1:0-51353 GCA_036000545.1 Actinomycetota bacterium
GCGCCCGGTTCCCCCCGCCTCACCCGCCGTGTCGCCGACGGAGCCTTCCCGATTCCTGGGGCCGCAGTCGCTCCGCGAGAAGGAGTTTCGCGAAGCCCTCGGCGCGGTCGATTTCGCCGTGGACGCCCGATACGCGTGGGACACCGGCATCGCCGTAGGCCGGTTCCTGGCCGGGCTCCGACAGGGAAGGGTGCTGGCTCGAGAGTGCCGAGGATGCAAGAGAATCCTGGTGCCGCCCCGCATGTTCTGCGAGCAGTGCTTCCGCCCCACCGACCGCTGGGTGGAGGTCCAGGACACCGGCAAAGTCAACACGTTCTCCATCTGCTGGGTGTCGTGGGACATGCAGCCGCTGGACGTGCCCGAGCTGCCCGCGGTCATCGAGATCGATGGAGCGTCGCCGGGGATCGGCATCATGCATAAGCTCGGCGAGGTCGATCCCGACGCCATCCGGGTCGGTCTGGAGGTCGAGGCGGTGTGGAAGCCGAAGGCGCAGCGGGAGGGCTCCATCCTCGACATCGAGTACTTCCGGCCTCGGGACCCCAAGCTCCGCGGAAAGTCGTCGAAGCCGACGCGGAAGCGGTCGCGCGTCCTTACGGCTCCTTCGGGCCGGCACCGCGCGGACATCGGGGGTGGCGCGTAGTGCTGGAGAAGATCAGCGACCCGAGGGACGTGCGCCTCTGGGAGGGCCACATCCCTGTCGCCCACCGGTACACCCCCGGCGTGGCCGGCGAGGCCTTCTTCCGAGCCCTCATCGAGCGAGGGGAGTTCCTCGGGTCCAGGTGCGAGTCGTGCGGATTCACGTATTGCCCCGCCCGGCTGTTCTGTGAGCGGTGCTTCACGCGGCTGGACGCGGACACGGTGGTGGGGCCACAGGGGAAGGTGGAGTCCTTCACGGTGGGGTACGTGGGGGTGGAGGGCGAGCCTCTCGACGAGCCGGTGGTCCTGGGCCTGGTGCGTCTGGACGGAGCCGACACCCTGCTCGCCCACTTCCTCCTCGACGCAGACACCCTGGAGATCGGCCAGGTGGTCGAGGCGGTGCTCAAGCAGAAGCGGTACCGAACCGGATCGATCTTGGACGTCCGCGGCTTCCGTCCGGTTCCGGCTGGGTGAATGGCCATCACAGGTTCACACGTTTGGGCCCCAACCGCCGAGCGAGCTCCTCGAAGAACTCTTGGACCCGACGCTCGAGGAGCGCCCTGCCGTCGCTCATCTCACTACCTACGGGATGAGTTCAAAGGCGGCCACGTGTCGGGGCCGAACGACCGAGAAATGGAGACGATCCAATGTGGCGATGGTCGCCACCTTCAACCTCTCGGCAAGAGCCACGATCGACGCGTCCACGGTTCCCAGGGGGAGGTCTTTGTACGTCCACACCAGCTGAGCTATCCGTACCATGTCCCGCTGCGTTGGATGCTCGACGAGGAGCTCCGCTGCTGCAAGCGATGCCAGGAAGACGGCCTCCGCATGTGGCCCTTGCCGGCGTGCCAGGAGGTAGGTGATCTCTCCCACGACGAACGTGGGCACCAGCAGCGGCCCAGGGGTTCTCTCCAGCAGCCGGCGGCAACGGACATGATGGGTGTCGGAGCGGTCCGCGTCCGCGTACAGGACGCTAGTGTCGAGGACGACCGCGTCCGAACTGGTCCTCGAAGATTTCGGCGAGGATTTCGTCGACCCGTTCACTGGTGTCCGTGTATCCGCTGGCAAACAACCCCGTGAAGGGTAGCCGTCGATGCCGACGCGGTCGGCCGACGAGGAACTGCTCGATCGCCTCCCTGACCAAGGCGCTCACGGTGGTCTGCCGGAGCTCCGCCTCCTTACGCAACCGAGCGTCGAATTCCTCTGGCAGCTTCACGGTGGTCCGCTTCATGTCGGTATGCTGGCATACCCAGGGCACCGGCGTCAACCCGGCCGTCCGGTACCTGCTCCTACGAGTCGGCCACCTGGGCGTCCCCTCCCGTATGCTCTGACCGTGAGCCAGCCGGTGTGCGGCCGCTGCCGCTCGCCCCTCCCCGAGAACGCACGGTTCTGCCCTTCCTGTGGCTGGCCGGTGGTTCCCGAGGGGCTCGGTGAAGAGCGCAAGGTCGTGACGGTGCTGTTTGCCGACCTTTCCCGCTCAACAGAGCTCGCCTCGAGCCTGGACCCGGAGCGGTTCCGGGAGGTGCTTGCCGAGTTCTATCGCTCCTCCTCCGACGAGGTGGTGGCCCTCCGGGGGCGGACCGAGAAGTTCGTCGGCGACGCGGTGATGGCCGTGTTCGGACTGCCGTTCGCACACGAAGACGACGCCCTGCGGGCGGTCCGTGCGGGGCTCTCGATCAGAGATCGCACCGCGCGGATCGGCGAGCGACTGGGCCTCCCCGAGCCCCTGGCGGTCCGTGTGGGAGTCAACACCGGGCCGGTGGTCACCGGGGCCTCGCCCGCCGGTGAGTTCCTGGTCTCGGGAACCACGGTGAACCTCTCGGCTCGCCTCCAGCAAGCCGCCGAGCCCGGCGAGGTGCTCGTGGGTGACACCACCTGGCAGCTGACCCAGCACTCCGCCGAGTTCGGCGATCCCGACCACTTCGAGGCCAAGGGGTTCGACCAGCCGGTCGTGGCCCGCCCGGTTCGATCCCTGACGCCCCGCTCGTCGCGACGGACCATCCCTCTTGTGGGCCGGCGCCGAGAGATGGCCCTCCTGACCGGGACGTTCGAGCGGGCCCGGGAGGCCTCCCGGGCGCACCTGGTGACGATCCTCGGTGAGCGGGGGATCGGGAAGGGCCGGCTGGTCGAGGAGCTACTGGCAGGGCTCCCGGAGGGCACCGAGGTGCTGATCGGGCGGGACAGCGAGTTCCACGAGGAACCGGCGTTCGCGGCTGTGGCGGACATGATCCGCCGGCGGCTGGGCCTCGAGGCCGAGCCGGACCAGGAGAAGCTCAGTGGTCTGCTCGAAGAGCTCGTCGCGGGATGCTGCGATCCCTCCGAGGTGGAGCAGGTGGCCGCCCGGCTCGGCCTCCTCTTGGGCCTGGGAGAAGAGCGACGCCAACAGACTCCCTACCGCAGCGCGGAGATCCGGGCGGGCCTGGCCTCCTTTCTGGGTGCGATGGCCCGTTCGGCCCCGGTCGTCGTCGTCCTGGAGGATCTCCATCTGGCTCGCCCCGCCCTGTTCGAGCTGATGGAGGGGGTGCTCCGCGAGGTTCGCCGCCTGCCCGTGCTGGTGGTGGCGGTGGCTCGGGAGGAGCCCCTGGGGAGCCGGCCGCAGTGGGCCTCTGCCCACGCCGACGCCCTCACCATCCGGCTCGAGCCGCTGGGTCCGGAGGACGCCCGGGAGCTGGCCAAGGCGGCGGGGGAGGCCCTCGACGAGGAGACGGCGGACCGGGTGGCCCGGCAGGCCGGCGGGAATCCGTTCTTCATCGTCGAGACGACCGGCATGTTGCTCCACGAACGCAGCGAGGTTCCGCACGGAGCGCGCATCGACGGCATGCTGCCGCCAACGGTTCAGGCCGTGGTGGCCTCGCGCCTCGATCACCTCCCGGAGACGGCGCGGAACCTCTTCCGGATGGCCTCGGTGTTCCCCGGCAGCGCGTTCCACGAGTCCCGGCTGGCGCTGGTGACGGAGGTTGACCCCGAGGTGTTGAGGAAGCTCGAGGAGGAAGAGGTCATCGTGCGGGACGACGATCGGCCGGGGCGGTGGCGGTTCCGCCACGAGCTCCTCCGCGACGTGGCGTACGAGTCGCTGTCCAAGCGGGATCGGCGGCGTCTCCACGAGCGTCTCGCCGAGGGAATCCGGTCCTTCGGCGCCAACGAGCACGCCCGCCAGATCGCCTACCACCTGGAGGAGGCAGCCAGAGCGGCCCTCGACCTCGACCCCGCGGACCCCGAGCCACGCCGCAAGGCGGTGGCCGCCCTCCGCCGAGCCGGGGACCTGGCCCGGTGGCGGATGGAGGCCCGGGCGGCCATCGATCTCTACGAGCGGGCCCTGGCCATGGCGGGGCCGGAGGAAGGCTGGGGGGTCGAGGAGTCCCGGATCCTGGCCGGGATGGGGGAGAGCCGGTACTGGCTGGGAGAATACGACCTCGCTGAAGAGAGCCTGCGCCGGGCCCTGGACGTCGGACGAGAGGACGCGGGAACCAGGGCCATGGCCCAGCGGTTCCTCGCCGACATCCTCCTCAACATCCGGGGCCAGCCCGACCGAGCCCATGACCTGTTCGACCAGGCGCTCGAGGCCGCCAAGGAACTAGGGGACCAGTGGGCCATGGCCAGGACCCTGCTCATGGCGGGGTGGGCACCGTACTGGCGGGACGACCTCGATGGGGCGCGAGCGGCATTCGAGGAAGCCCTCCGCATCGCACGGGCCAACCCGAAAGGCGACAAGTGGGCCGAAGCTCGGGCGCTCGTCGCCCTGGCCTCGATCTCCGGGGCAGAGGGGCCGGCAGCCGCCCTGGAGATCGCCGACCAGGCCCTGGCCCTGGGTCGTGAGATGAAGGACCCCTTCACCATCGCCACCGCGAACGAGCGGCGCTCCAGCCCGCTCCGGGCGATGTGGAGGTTGGACGAGGCCTTCGTCGCCTCGGACGAGGCGGTCCGGACCTACCGGGATCTGGGGGCGCGGTGGGAGCTGGCATCGGCCCTTGGCGACCGGGGGACGATCCATAGGCTCTCCGGGCGTCTGGCCGAATCCGAGCACGACCTTCGGGAGTCGTTGGCGCTGTGCCGTGAGTTGGGGGACCGGGTCCTGGTGGCGTGGACAGCGTCGGAGCTGGCGACCGTCCTCCTGATGCGAGGGAACCTCGCGGAGGCCCGCGAGCTGGTCGAGGACCCGTCGCTTCCGCCGGCGTACGAAGGGCCCGGCGACCGGACCGCGGTCCTGTGGGCTCGCGCACTGGTTGCCCTGGCCGAGGGCGACCAGCAGGCCGGCCGAGACCTGGCCGCCGAGGCTCTCGAGATCGAACGGAAGCAGGGTGACTCCATCTCCAGCGACCTCTCCACCCTGTGGACGGGGAGCTTCTTCGGCCCGGACGCCGTCGGAGGGGAGCGAGCGATGGATGAAGCCCGGGAACGGCTCGAACGGCTGGGATACCGGCGGGCGTTCATCGAACCCGACCAGGTCCGAAGCGCCCTCGTGGGTGTCGGATAACCTGTCCCGAGGCCATGGACTTCGACCTCAGCTCCGAACAGGAGGAGTTCCGCAAGGCCGTCCGCGAGTTCGCCGAGGAGGTCGTCGCCCCTCGGGCGGAGGAGATGGACCGCAAGGAAGAGCTCCCCCTGGACATCGTCAAGCAGATGGGCGAGCTGGGACTGTTCGGGGTCCCCTTTCCCGAGGAGTACGGGGGCCAGGGGGCGGACTTCCTGACCTTCTGCTTGGCCATCGAGGAGCTGGCCCGGGTGGACTCCTCCATCGCCATCACCCTGGAGGCCGCGGTCGGCCTGGGGGCCACCCCGATCTTCCGCTTCGGGACCGAGGATCAGAAGCAGCAGTGGCTGGTGCCGATGTGCCGGGGCGAGATCCTGGGGGCTTTCGGGCTCACGGAACCTGGAGGAGGCTCCGATGCCGCCGCGACGAGGACGTCGGCAAAGCTCGAGGGCGGCGAATGGGTGATCAACGGCTCCAAGGCGCTGATCACCAACTCCGGGACCCCCATCTCGAAAGTGGTCACGATCACCGCCGTCAGCGGGGTCGTCGACGGGGAGAAAGAGATCTCGACGATCATCGTTCCCACCGATACGACGGGGTTCCAGGTCGGGAAGTCGTACCGGAAGATCGGGTGGCGGGCCAGCGACACCCACGAACTGTCCTTCAGCGACTGCCGGGTGCCTGAGGAGAACCTCCTCGGCGAACGAGGGAAGGGCTACGCCCAGTTCCTCCACACCCTCGACGACGGGCGGATCGCCATCGCCGCCCTGGCGGTGGGGCTCTCTCAGGGCTGCCTCGACGAGAGCCTGAAGTACGCCACCGAGCGGGAGGCGTTTGGGCGAGCCATCGGCGAGTTCCAGGCGATCCAGTTCAAGATCGCCGACATGCGCGTGGCGGTGGAGACGGCCCGCCTGGCCACGTACAGGGCGGCGTGGCTCAAGGATCAGGGCCGCCCGTACAAGACCGAGGCCGCCCTGGCCAAGCTCTACGCGAGCGAGGTCGCCGTGACCTGTGCACGGGAGGCCGTGCAGGTGCATGGGGGGTACGGCTTCATCGAGGAGTTCCCCGTGGCCCGGTTCTATCGGGACTCGAAAGTCCTGGAGATCGGCGAGGGGACCAGCGAGATCCAGCGCATCCTCATCGCCCGCGACCTCGGACTCCCCGGCACCGAGTTCTGACCCACCGGGGTGGCCCGGCGAGGGTCCCGAGCGAGGGCGAGGGGTGTGGCACGGGGGAGCGAGGGGCCCGAGCCGGGGCTCCCCGCTGGGGGGTGCTTGAAGCGGTCGCTGGGGCCCGTCAATGTGGTCACGGTAGTTGACTTTTTCTTCAGGGTTCGGGTAGGCATTGCCGATAGTGACCAGCATGAGCCGGGGATCAAGGCTCGGTCCGCTTCAGCGCGCCCTCGTTGTGGGGGCCGCGCTTTTCGTGGTGGCCCAGGTGGCCCCGGGCTCCGCGAAGACCACTGTCGAGCAGATCCGCCGCGCCGAGCGCCGGGTCAAGCAGATCAAGCGCGAGGTCAGACGGGAACAGAGGAAGCTGAGTGCCATCCAGGCTGATATCCGCCGGATAAACACGCAGGTCGCTCAGACCTGGGCCCACCTCAATCAGCTCCGGGAGCGGAGACACGAGGTGGACCAGGACATCACCCGCCAGACCCGCGCTATCGACGTCCTCCAAGGGCGGCTGGACCAGCGGGCCCGGGCCGCGTACATCACCGGACCGGCCGCGATCTTGGAAGCCGTCCTGGGAGCGGAGTCCCTCACCGAGATGTCCGACCGGGTCACCTTCCTCGACGTGCTGGCGAGGCAGGACTCCGACGTCTCCATCGCCATCGACCTGGAACGCGACCAGCTCCGTGAGCACGAGGTGGACCTGAAGGGATATGTCGGCGAGGAGAAGGACGTCCTGCGCGACCTGGCCAACCAGGACGAACTCCTCCAGAAGAAGTTCGCCGCGCAGGTTGCCACCACGGACCGGATCGAAGACATGTGGGCCGAGGCCAAGAGGGAACTGCGCGTGCTGGAGGAGCAGCGGCGGCGCGAGCTGGCGGCGATCCTCGGGGTGGGCAACATCGGTCCGCCGCTTTCCGCGGACGGGCCGTTCTTCTGGTGCCCGGTCGACGCCCCCAGGTCGTACATCGACGACTTCGGGTTCCCTCGCGTGGGGCACACCCATCAGGGGAACGACATCTTCGCCCCGTCCGGGACCCCCATCAGGGCGCCGTTCAACGGGACCGCCCGTGAGGGCTCCGGCGGAATCGGGGGCCTGTCTGTCCACGTGGATGCCGACGTGAACGCCGACTACGTGTACAACGCTCACCTGTCCCGGTTCGCCGGCGTGAGCGGCGAGCACGTCATCAAGGGCCAGATCATCGGCTACGTCGGCCAGACCGGGAACGCGGCCTCCACGCCGCCCCACGACCACTTTGAGTACCACCCGGGCGGTGGGTCGGCCGTTAGCCCGTACCTCTACCTCAACGAGGTCTGCGGGGTCGGGGGCCGGGCCTTCTAGGCCCGGGCATCGGTCTAGCGGCCGGCACGCCGCCTCCGATCAGCTCTGGTGAGGGTGGATGCCCCCACGCGCGTGGAGCTCGACGAACACGTTCACCACGTGCGGATCGAACTGCTTCCCCGCCCCTCGTCGAAGCCGGCGCACCGCCTCGTCTTCCGGGAGGGCGGAGCGGTAGGGGCGGTCGGTAGTCATGGCGTGGTAGGCGTCGCACACGAACACGATCCGGGCCTCCAGGGGAATCCCCTCGCCCCTCAATCCATCCGGATAGCCCTTCCCGTCCCACCGCTCGTGGCAGGCCCGCACCATGCGCCGGATCGGCTGGAGGAAGGGGACCGGGGCCAGGATCTGCTCGCCGATCTCCGGATGGCGGCGAACGATGGTTCGCTCCCCGGCCGTGAGCGGCCCCGGCTTGCGGATGATCTCGCTCGGAACGCCGATCTTCCCGATGTCATGGAACAGGGCGGCCAGCTCCAGCATCTTGATCCGTTCGCCTGACAGGCCCACCTCGGCCCCCACGGCCAGGGCCATCTCGGCGAGGGCTCGCGCGTGGTCACCCGTGTACTCGTCCTTGGCCTCGAGCGCGTTGGCCAGAGCCTCGATCGTTGAGACGTAGGCTCGCTCCAGCTCCGTGAACCGGCCCGCGTTGCCTAGCGCCAGCGACGCGATGTCGGCCAGCCCACCGACGAGCCGGAGGTCGCGCTCGGAGAACGTCCGGTCCTCCTCGGTGGGGACGACGGCGATGATGGCCAGGCCATCGGGTTCCCACCGGAGGGGAGCGCAGAGGACGGGGCGGGCGCGCTCGGCGATGGGGAACTCCCGGGGGAGGCTCTCGATCACCTCGGCGGGCACGACGAAGGGCACCTTGGCCGAGGCCACCAGCTGGCTCCCCACCCAGCCAGGGATCGCCAGGGCCCGGAGGCGGTCCTCCGCGTCGTCAAACAGCCCCCGAGACCGGGCTATACGGAAATCCCCCGTCTCCTCGTCTCGGACCCAGGCCTGGACCTCCTCGCAGCGGAGGAGGGGAGGGATGGCCGCGAGCGCGTCGTCGAGCACCGCGTCGACGCTCCGGGCCCGGGTCATCACCTCGGAGAGCTCCAGGAGCGCCCCCGAGATTTCCGCCGACTCGCGCTCCATGTGGAGGAGGCGGGCGTTCTCCAACGCCACCGCCGCGTGGGACGCCAGCACCTCCAGCAGACGCATGTCGTCCTGGTCGAACTGATCGATACCCAGCTTGGAGAGGGCGATGGTCCCCACCACCCGGTCGCCGTGACGCAGCGGGACCACGAGAAGCGACTCGTCGACGTCGGGGGTCCCGGCGATCGGCACCGCGATCGTGTCGTCGGCGGTGTTCGGCGAGTAGTACGGCTGGCCGTGCTGGGCGACCCATCCCGTGATGCCCTCGCCCACCTGAGTCACCAAGGCTTCGAAGGTCTCGCCCCCGTATTCCGTGAGCTCGCCCCGGAAGGCGATGGGAAGGAGCAGCTGGCCGT
Source organism: Actinomycetota bacterium (assembly GCA_036000545.1). Taxonomy (GTDB): domain Bacteria; phylum Actinomycetota; class UBA4738; order UBA4738; family CALAEC01; genus DASYVD01. The sequence continues at coordinate 9,109 of DASYVD010000043.1, forward strand.
CCGGCTGGAGCAGGTGGATCCGGCAGTTGTGGTAGTCGATCAACCCCCGGAGCTCCACCAGGATCGCCTCGCCGATCGCACCCACGTCGTGCAGGCGGTTGAGCTTGGCCGCCAGGCTCTGGAGCAAGCGCAGGTGGGCGACCGATCGGAGCTCGCCTCGGTCGTGCGCGCTCGCCGCCTTGCCGTCCTCCGCCCAGTGCCCGAATGCGCAGACTCGGTTCTTCCCCGTGGCTTTGGCGTCGAGGAGCGCCAGGTCGGCGCAGGCGATAAGGTCGCGGGGGCTGGAGGAGTGCGCCGGGGAGACTGCCACCCCTACGCTCACGGTGAGGCGTCCTGCGGTGGGAAACGTCGCAGCCGCGACGGCGGCGCGGAGCCGCTCCGCCAGCGCCAGCGATTCCTCGAGCGCGGCCCCCGGAAGGATGACCGCGAATTCCTCACCACCGATGCGGCACAACACGTCCTCGCTCCGGGCGGTCGCCCGGGACACTGCCGCCACCGCCTGGAGGACCTGGTCACCGGTGAGGTGGCCGTAGATGTCGTTCACCCGCTTGAAGTCGTCGAGATCGTAAATGAGAAGACCCACCCCGGTTCGTTGCCGGCTGGCCCGGCGGACTTCCTCCCCGAGACGTTCGTGGAAGTAGCGGTGGTTGTGCAGGCCGGTGAGATGGTCGGTGACCACCTCGGTCTCTAGCCTCGAACGGATCTGTGCGTTGTCCAGGGCGAGCGCGGCCAACTGGCCGAACCGGATGGCCAGGTCGAACTCCTCGCCGGTGAAGTGATTGGACTCGCCGAGGCGATACAGGCACAAGGCACCCTTGGGCTCGCCCCGCGAGATCAGCGGGATGGCAATGAGGGACTCGGGCTCGTCGGGCGTCCCAGGGATCGGGAGGGCCCGGTCGTCGAGGTGCGCGTCGTTCACCAGGGCGGGTTCTCCCTGCTCCACGGCCCTTCCGGCGATGCCCTGGCCGAAGGGGATCACTCCCATGGCCAGGATCTCCTTGGCGTAGGCGTCCTGGCACAGGACGGGGCGAAGCGCGCCGAGGAGAAGATCGGCCTGGAAGACGGTCAGGGCATCGTAGGGGACCAGGTCATCCAGTGTGTTCGCCAGCGCCTCCAGGACCCGGTCGGGAGAGGTCTCCGAGACAAGGAGGCGGGCGATGTCCCAGACCGCGCCGTCCGGCGAGCGCTCGGGCATGCGCGTGCGGGCGGGTTCTGCGCCCGCCTGGGCGATGGTTTCACTGTGTACCTGCCGCATGCCGGGGGCGCCTCCAACCGCTGGTGGGCCTGGAAGCTCTATCGGCCGATCGGGGGGCAGGTTTGAGGGGGACATCGACCCTGAACCCCGTTGTCTACCCTCCTCAGCCCCTCGCCTTCGGCGAGGCGCTTCGGCCAGGGGGAATGAAGCAGCCTGATCCGCTCGGCTCCGCCTCGCGGGGCTGCTTCCCCCCTGGACCCCCTTTTGGCGCGCCCGGCAGGCCCCGGCTAGGGTGTTCCCATGAAGCCGCAAGACGTGAAGAAAGTCGGTGTGATCGGCTGCGGGATCATGGGCTCGGGGATCGTGGAGGTGTGCGCCCGGGCCGACCTCGACGTCACCTACGTCGAGGCCACCGACGAGTTCGTGACCGGCGGCCGCCAGCGGATCGAACGGTCCGTGGGCAAGGCCGTCGAGCGGGGGAAGCTGTCTCGTGAAGACGGTGAGGCCGCTCTGGTGAGGATCGCCGGGACCACCGACTTCGAGTCCCTGTCCGACGCCGACCTGGTGATCGAGGCGGTCGTGGAAAACCTCGAGGCCAAGCTGGAGGTATTCCGGACGCTCGACCGGGTGACCCCCGACGACGTCATCCTGGCCAGCAACACGTCCTCGATCCCCATCGTGAAGCTGGGGGCGGCGACCGAGCGGCCCGACAAGGTCATCGGGATGCACTTCTTCAATCCGCCCCCGGTGATGATGCTCGTCGAGCTGGTTCGGGCCCTCACCACATCCGACGAGACGGTGGAGTTCGCGCGAGGGTTCGCGGAGCGCCTCGGCAAGGTGACCGTCCTCTCCAAGGACCGGGCTGGGTTCATCGTCAACCTGCTGCTGATCCCGTACCTGAACGGCGCAGTGCGGATGGTGGAGGAGGGATTCGCCACTGCGGAGGACATCGACGCCGCGGTGAAGCTCGGGCTCAGCCATCCCATGGGACCACTGGAGCTCCTCGATTTCGTTGGCCTCGACACCACGCTGTTCATCGCGGAGATCCTGTATGAGGAGTTCAAGATCCCCGAGTACGCACCACCCCCGCTCCTGAAACGGATGGTGGAGGCCGGGCGACTGGGCCGGAAGTCGCGGCGCGGCTTCTTCGACTACACCCGGGAGGGCTAGTCCATGCCTCGGGCAGTGGACCTGCACGTCCACCTTCCCACGGAAGAGTGGCTGACGAGCGCCATCGGGCCCCATCTGGAGGCCACCGAGAAGTACTTCCGGCGCGAGGTCGAACGGAAGACCCTCGACCAGGTGGCGGAGGAATACGCGGAGCAGGACGTCCTCGGCGTGGTGCTCGATTGGGACGACCGAACGGCCACCGATCGGCCGTGGCTGGGGAACGACTTCATGGCCAAGCTGTCCGAACGCTACCCGGGCGTGCTGATGGGGTTCGGGTCGGCGGACCCCCACTCGACGAAGGCCGTCGACGAGATCCAGCGGGTCGCCGACCTCGGCCTCAAGGGGCTGAAGTTCCACCCAACGATGCAGGCGTTCGACCCGGGGGACGAGCAGTTCTACCCGCTGTGGGAACGGGCCCAGGAGCTCCGCCTGGTGTTGCTGTTCCACACCGGAACCTGCGGGATCGGCGCGGGGACGCCCGGAGCCGGGGGGACGAAGATCCGTTACTCCCACCCGAAGTTCCTCGATTCGGTGGGCGCCGACTTCCCCGGCATCACCTTCGTGGCGGCGCACTTCGGATGGCCGTGGTTCCTCGAGTGCCTGGCCATCGCCCTCCACAAGTTCAACGTGTGGATCGAGCTGTCGGGGTGGGCGCCCCGGTACCTTCCGGCGGAGGTCGCGCGGGAGGCGGGGAAGCGCCTGAACCAGCGGGCGTTGTTCGGGAGCGACTATCCCTTCATCGACCTCGACCGGTGGTTCAAGGAGTTCGACGAGCTCGGCTACTCGCACGAGGCCCGGGAGAACATCCTCCGCGGCAACGCCTCCCGGTTGTTGAGACTGCAGCTCGAGTAGCCCCCATCCCGTTCTCTTCCATGCCGGGAATGTCATTCCCCGATGCCTGAAGTAGCGATGACTTCTCCCCCCAACGAGCGTCTCCGGTACCGCAGCCCCCTCGGGTTCGTCGTCATGGGCTACAAGGGTCTCCTCGGGCTCGGTGAGCTGGCGGCCGGGACCTTGCTCGCCATCCCAAGCGTGGACATCGTCCGCCTCTTCCACCATTTGGCCGCGGAGGAGCTTGCCGAGGATCCCGGGGACCGACTTGTCGCTCTCATCTCCCGCCACCTTCCCTCCCTGCTGTCCCACCGACAGGAGGTGGCAGTCCTCTTGATCGTGCTCGGGGTCGCGAAGCTGGTGGCCGTCGGAGGGATGTGGTTCGGCAAGGAGTGGGGACGGTACCTGTTGGCGGTGATGGTCATCCTGCTCCTCCCGCTGGACGTGAGAGCGGCGATGCTGGACCCGTCGGTTGGTCGTCTGGCCCTCGTGGTGGCGAATGTCGCCGTCGCGCTCATCCTCGTTGTGGGGTTCACACGGCTGGGACGACTCCTGGCCCCACGCTGGCTCGGGAACTCCGGCCGCCGGACTCGGCGATGACGTCCGTACGGCTGCCGGGCGTGCCCGAGGCTGCCCAGCCGCAGATGACCGGCTCAGGGTCGTCCCAGCGCGTCGAGGGCGGCCGCCACGTCGCTGTCGTCGTTGAACGCGTGGAAGCCGAGCCTGAGGAAGCCGCCGCGGACCGCTGCGAGCACTCGGCGTTCCTTCATGCGCTCTCGGACGACGCCGGCGTCGGGAAGACGGACCCCAATGATCTGGGTGGGGGCCTCTTCCGGGACCAGGTCGAAGCCGCGTCCGGATGCCTCCTCCCGGAAGCTCGCGGCGAGCCTCAAGCATCTCTCCTCGACGGCGACGCGATCGAGCGATAAGACGAGGTCGAGAGCTGCCCGGGCGCCCGCGAACGAGAACCAGGCCCACGAGGCGTCCAGCTTCCGAGCATCCTCCGCCAGCGGCGCCTCTCCGTAATAGTCCTCGTACGGATCGGGCACCGAGTGCCAGTTGGGCGCCAGGGGGAGCATCTCGTCAAGACGATCGGGGCGAACGTAGAGCCAAGCTGCCCCGCGCGGGGCAAGCAACCACTTGTAGCCGTGGCACGCGAGGTAATCGATCCCGAGCTCCTCGACGTCGAGGCGGAGGGCCCCCAGGGACTGCGTGGCGTTGACCAACAGCCGTGTGCCATGTTGCCGACACCGCTCCGCGAGCTCGGGAAGACGGACCCGGAATCCGTTGGAGGATTGCACCTCGCTCACTGCAAGGAGCACCGTGGCCTCGTCGACCGCACCCGCGAGATCCTCGGTGCGGACCACACCGTCCTTCGCGGGGACCTCCGTCACGTCGAACCCGCGTCGGCGAAGCGCCAGCCACGGGGCGAGGTTGCTGCGGAACTCGCGTTCTCCGACGACGACCTTGCCCGGTGGAAGCGACGCGGCCACCGTCGCGGCGCACTCGGACATGGACGTGGAGAGCGCGACGGTTCCGTCGGGGGCGCCCACCAGTCGGGTGATCTGCTCGCGCGTGGCTTCCGCTTCGGCTTCCCAGGACTGCCAGGAGAACTCCCCGGCTTCCCACTCGGTCTCGACGCGGCGCAGAGCGTCGAGGACAGGGCGGGCCGCCGGAGGAACCGTCGGTGTGTTCAGCCATACCCACCGCTCGAGGGCGGGGAAGAGAGCGCGGAACCCGTTGAGGGCGTCGCTCACCGGGGGGCTCGGGGGGGTAGCTCGCCCGGAGCGGAGAAGCGCCGGGAGGGCCGAGTGAGCGGACCCCCCGCCACCGGATGGGCAGGATCGGTCCGGGGAACCGGGTCGTCCGGATGCCGGCCCGCCACGCGACGGCGCAGTCCGGCAAGGTACCCGGCCATCCTGGCCGCGTCGGCCACAGCCATGAGGGCGGGCACGGCCACGACGGCCGCAGCCCGCTCCACGGGCCGGGCGGGAAGGAGCCGGAACGCCCGGCGGAGGGGCCGCCGGGCGTAGAGCGCGCCGGCCGCCCCGAGCAGGGCGAGCGGGCCGCGGCGGCGGGCCAGCAGGGCCCCCGCGAGGAGCCCGTACACACCGAGCCGGATGGCGTGCCGCTCGGGATGCATCCCCCCAAGGCCGTCGCCCTCCGCATAGCGGTAGTACTGACGCCACATCGCCGCCGGCGTGGGCCGTATCCGCCAATACGCCACGGCTCGGGGGACGAACTCCATCCTCGCGTCGAGCTCGCGAAACCGGTGGTTCAGGTACATGTCCTCCCCGATCTCGAGCCACTCTGGATAGCCACCCACGCGCTCGAAGCTCTCCCTCCGAAATGCGATCGATCGTGAGGAAGGCATGAAGCGGTCCGGGTCGACCTCGTCCTCGTCGCGCACCGAGACCGCGGCCGCGCACGCCTCGAAGAAGGACCGGGCGATGGGCCGGTAGAAGCCCATGGCCACGTCGGCACCGTCCTCCAGGGCCCGCTCCAGATGCGCCAGCCAATCGGGACCGAGCACGCAGTCGGCGTCGGAGACGGCGATGACGTCGTGGGCGGCCGCGCGGATCGCCATGTTCCTGCCCCGGGCGATGTTCGCCCCCGGTGACTCGATGAGGGTGACATCGGTGGCCGACCGAAGGGTCTCCCGCGTCCCGTCGATGGAGCCTCCGTCGACGATCACCACCTCATCGGGCGGACGGCCCTGCGCCCGCACCGACTGGAGGAAGGCGGCCACGTGCTCGCCGGCATCCTTCACCGTGGCGACCAGGGAGATCTTCACCCCACCACCTTCTCGTAGACCTGAAGGGTCATCCGCGCGGTGCGTTCCCAGGAGAACCCCGCCGCGCGGGCTCGCCCCGCCGCGGAGAGGCGCGCGGCGAGGTCCTCCTCGGCCAGCACGCGCTCGATGGCGGCGGCGAGCTGGCCGGTCGACCGCGGTTCCGCCAGCAGGGCCGCGTCTCCGGTGACCTCCGGGAGCGAGGAGCCCGCCGAAGCGACCACCGGCACACCTCGGACCATGGCCTCCAGCACCGGTAGTCCGAACCCCTCGTACAGGGACGGGTAGGCGAACCCCGAGGCACCACGGTACAGGCCATCGAGGTCCCGGGCCCCCACTCGACCCGTTAGCACGACCTCGCCGGGCCCGGGCATGGCCACTTCCCTCAGCAGTTGCCGGGCGTGCCACCCCATCGGCCCGGCCAGCACCAGGGCGTGGGGAAGCGCACCGGTGACCACCGCCCGCCGGTAGGCGCGCACCAGGCGGACCAGGTTCTTCCTCGGTTCCAGAAGGCCCACGAACAGGAGATAGGGACGCGGCACCTTCAATCGGTCCACGACCTCCTCCGGGTCGGCACCGACCTCGGGCAGCGCCGCGGCCAGCGGGATGACGTGGACCCGGTTCGGGTCGGCGCGCGTGAACCGGACCAGGTCCCGCGCGGTCTGCTCCGACACCGTGATGATGGCGTCGGCGTTGGCCGCCGCCCGCCGAACCCCGGCCCGGAAGAGGTTCCGCCAGACGACTGGAAAGAGCCGAGGGTAGACCCGGAACGCCAGGTCGTGGACGGTGACGACGAGGCGCTGGCCGGGCCCGGGCGGCGGGAGCGCGACCGGGGATGGTGCGTGAACGAGATCCATGGCTGCCAGGTCCTCGGGAAGGGCCGGTCGCCCCACCAGCGCCCATTCCGGGTACAAGCGGCGGATCCCGTGGGGCAGCTCGCGAATGGGGAACCGATCCATCCATGTCTCGCCGCGCCGACCCGGGAACGACGCGTGGAACAGCGTGAGCCGGGGCGCTCCATCGGCCGCCGCCATGACTGGCAGCAGTTCTCTGACGTACGTGCCGATGCCGCCGGGAGCGTCGTAGAAGACCTGGTCGACGTGGAAGGCGACGGACGTCATGGAGACCTCGCCGCCTCGACGCACGCCACGCCTTCGGAGCCGACCGTCGCCGCATGCTCCGTCCCGGGCTCGATGTCCAGGCGGTCGCCGGGGTGCAGCTCGACGTCGCCCTCGCGCGTGTGAAAGACGATGCTGCCCTGGGAGCAGAAGAGGACCTTGTGGTACCGGTGCTCGTGCCACCCGTAGGTGTCCCCCGGGGCGTTGGACCACCACCGCGGTTCCGACAGTCCGTCGCCCCGGAACCGCCTCTCGAGCTCGTCGCGGCTCGGTGCCAGACCTCGGTTCGGAGTCCTCGTGGCGGCCATCTACTCCGTCTCCTCGAGCTCCGTCCGCTCGATCTCTTCGACGATCTCCCGGGCCTCGAGCACTCGGTGCTCCGGGACCAGCACCGAGATGGGAAGGTTCACACTCTCTCCGTAGTAACTGCCCTGCCACGCGGGGTACACAGTCGCCTGGATGCCTTCCGACTGGAGCCGCCCGGCGAGCAGGTGCGCTTCCTCTTCCCGCGAGAAGCTGGCGACTGGAACCCACCGGGAGCCGGGCAGCCCGGTGGGCTGCTGGGTGACTGCCGGTTCGGGGCTCGTCTGAGGTGGCGGGCCCGGCACGAGGGGCGTGCCGTCGTCCGCGCACGTGTCGAACCCGGGACGGTACTCCGCGCCACACGTCGGGCAGTACCCGCCGACGTCGGTGAGGTCGCTCACTTGGCGTCGCCGCGGCCGCGAAGGGTCCAGGTGGATCGCCGGGCCCACGGCTCCGCCCGCAGGGTCCACGCCCGGTCGGTGTACCGCCTCGCCTGCAGGACGCCGGTACGGAGGTTCTCCACTCGTCCCGCCAGCACCCAGGGTGAGCGCCTGGTCGCGCCCGCCTTCAAGGCGAGCTCCAGGGCAGCGAGCACGATGCGCTCCTCCTCGGACGTCAGGTCGGGCGGAAGCTCGAACCGCGGCATGGGATTCTCCTACAGCGGGATGTTGCCGTGCTTCCGGGGCGGCAGTGCCTCGCGCTTGGTGCCGAGCATCCGCAGCGCCTGGATCAGGCGGATCCGCGTCTCAGCCGGCTCGATCACCTCGTCGATGAACCCTCGCTCTGCGGCGATGTAGGGGTTGGCGAACTTCTCTTCGTACTCCGCGATGAGCTCCTTCCTTCGGGCGTCCGAGTCCTCCGCCGCCTGGAGCTCCTTGCGGTGCACGATGTTCACCGCACCTTCCGGTCCCATCACGGCGATCTCGGCGGTCGGCCAGGCGAACGAGACGTCCGCCCGGATGTGCTTCGAGTTCATCACCAGGTAGGCCCCCCCATACGCCTTGCGGGTGATCACCGTCATGCGCGGCACGGTGGCTTCGGTGAACGCGTACAACAGCTTGGCCCCGTGGCGGATGATCCCTCCGTACTCTTGTGCGGCGCCGGGCAGGAAGCCGGGCACATCGACGAATGCCAGCAGAGGCACGTTGAACGCGTCGCAGAACCGCACGAACCGGGCGGCTTTCTCCGAGGACTCGATGTCGAGCGTTCCGGCGAGCTGGTTGGGCTGGCTGGCCACCACGCCCACCGATCGCCCGTCGAGGCGCGCGAATCCCACCACGATGTTCCGGGCCCATCTCGGGAAGATCTCCAGGAACTCGCCGTTGTCGACGACCGAGCCGATCACGTCCTTCATGTCGTATGCCTCGCGCGGGGAGTCGGGGACGATGTCGTTGAGCTCCTCGCATCGCCGAAGCGGGTCGTCGGCCGGCGCGTACTGCGGCGGATCCTCCATGTTGTTCAGCGGCAAGAATGAGAGCAAGTACCGAACCCGCTGGAGGCACTCCTCCTCATTCGGGGTGATGAATGAGGAGATCCCCGAACGGATTCCGTGCGTCTGCGCCCCGCCAAGCTCCTCGAACGTGACGTCCTCGCCGGTGACGGTCTTGATGACGTCGGGTCCGGTGATGAACATGTACGACGTCTCCTCGACCATGAACACGAAGTCCGTGATGGCGGGCGAGTACACCGCGCCACCGGCGCACGGCCCCATGATCACGCTGATCTGGGGGATCACCCCGGAGGCCCGGACGTTGCGGTCGAAGATGTAGCCGTAGCCGGCGAGTGAGGCGGCTCCCTCCTGGATCCGCGCCCCGCCGGAGTCGTTGATGCCGATCACCGGGGCGCCAGTGGAGATCGCCAGGTCCATGATCTTGCAGATCTTCTCGGAGACCGTCTCTCCCAGGGACCCGCCGAATACCGTGAAGTCCTGGGCGAACACGAAGACCTTCCGGCCGTCGATGGTCCCGTACCCAGTGACCACGGCGTCGCCGTACGGGCGGCTCCGTTCCATGCCGAACCCGTGGACCCGATGCCGGGCAAGCTGGTCAGTTTCCACAAAGGAGTCGGGGTCCAGCAGGAGGTCGATCCTCTCCCGGGCGGTGAGCTTCCCCCGAGCGTGTTGGCGCTCGACAGCCTCCTCGCCCCCCGCTGCCCGGGCCTGTCCTGCACGCTTGCGGAGGTCGTCGATCTTCTTGTGGACGGCCCGCTGGGCCGCCTCAGTCTGCTGATCCGCCTTCTTGGCCATGGCGAGGCGAGTCTAATCGCGCGAGAGGGTCTCCCGTTAGGACCAGACCGAGAGGCCCAGGGTTTCGTCCAGCTTTCGGACCGGAGCCTCGCCACCGAGCGCCCTCACGTAGACCTCGGCGAGGAAGACCTTCGAGCCCGGAAGGAGGTGCCCGCCGAGGGCCTTACCGTCCGACCCGCTCACCACGAGGTGGGCGTGCAGGAACGGCTCCCCATCCTTGATCGAGACGTTCCCTAGGCAGGAGGCGATCTCCCAGCCGCCGGGGAACTCGTGCTCCTCGTACTCCCCCTTCTCCTGGTCGTAGTAGGCGAACTTGGCGTGGGTGAGGCCCCCGATCACTTGCACGGTGGCGGCTTCGATCCCGAGGTCCCGAACGCCTTGGCTGACGCCGTCGTACAGGTCCTCGCCCTGCTCCAGGCGGATCATTGCCGCCTTCCCGTCGTCCGACTTGAACGTGAGCATGCGAGGACTCCTTTTCTCTCGTGGTCATCGCAAAGCCTACCCCGGGCGCCGTGGTCGATCGTCGGGCCGCTTCAGGCCGCTCCAGCGGGAAAACGCCGCTGCGATGAGACCTCTCCTGGAGCCGGCGGCGGACGGTCAGCCTGCCCAACGAGTGGATCCGAGACGGGCGGCGGAACTACATCCACTTCGTGGCGGCGGGCAACTACCCGGACTGGAGCCTCCGGGGCGTCAGGGAAGTGAGCCTGATTCCCGGTCCGTAGTGCGCTCCTGGACCAGCTCGACGAGCACTCCGCCCATCCCCTTCGGGTGAACGAATGCCACCAGGGTCCCCCGCGACCCCGGTCGGGGGGATTCGTCCACCAGCGGGATCCCGAGCTCCCTCAGCCGGGCAAGCGCGGTGGCCGCGTCCCCGACCCGGTAGCCGACGTGGTGGATGCCCTCCCCACGCCTCTCCAGGAATCGTCCCACGGGGGTGTCCGGCCCCAGGGCCCCGAGGAGCTGGATGTACGACGTCCCCGCCCTGAACAGAACCTCCTCCACGCCTTGATCGGCCACGGTCTCCCGGTGGGCCGGCTCGATGCCGAAGGCCCTTCGGTAACGCTCCACCGCGGCGTCCAGGTCACGGACGGCGATACCCACGTGATCGATGTCCTCGAGCACGACGGCAGACTAGCGGCCTGAGTGGGGGCCCGGGAGCGGGGGGAGCAGGATCGGTGGGCACGGCTACTTCGACTGGGGTGACCAAGGCTGTCTCCGGAGACCGCTCCTCCACGCTGGCCTGCAGGGCTCCACCGAGGAGGCGCAGCTCGAATGGAGCCCCTTCGTCAGACCTTCCGGCCCGCGGGTGTCCGTCTCTTCCGACCCGGCGCGGGCGTCGGCTGAAGTCGCTCGGCGAGGATCAGCGCCTCCCGGACGTGGTACGCGGGTGATCCCAGCGCGGCATGCACGGCGGCGACCCCCATGTACCGGACCCGATCTCCGTCTGGGGACCTCGCGGATTTCAGGGCATAGAACTCCACCAGCTCCAGGAACTGCTGGAGGCTGGGGACCAGGCCACCCCGCTCGTAGGCGTAGATGGTCTGCTGGGCGGCCGGACAGCCGGGAGCCCCCGCGGCGTCCTTCACTGCCCGGTAGCCTGCGGCCTTTCGGAGGCCTCGGAGCATTCCCCCGATCGTCCGGGCGACCTCTCGATCAACGGGAGGATGCTTCTTCCTCGACACTGGACTGTTATTCACTCTTACCACAAAAGTAGACCGGCGCCACATCGACATGCGACTCGGTCGTTGCCCCCATTCCCTCCGCATATCTGCGGGGGTTCTCTCCGCACGTTCCGACTTGGCAAATCATTTGGTTTGTTGTCCAATAATCAATCATCCCGGGGGCGCTCGGGTTCGGAGCGAAGAGGGGACCTGGCATCTTGAAACGGCGCGGCAACGCGGCCCACCGGGCCGTCAGCGACGCATCTGCGGCGACGAACGAGGTCGCGGCGGTTCTCGGGCAATCGAAGCTGATGCAGGCCGGACGGGCCGACGTGGCCCGGATCCGGGAGCGCACCCGCCGCCGAAAGCTGTTCCGTCTCGCGCTGTGGATCGGGCTGCTCGACGCGTTCCTCTGGTACCGCTACTTCAACGGCAACCCCGTCGGACTTCCCAGCGTCCCGCACGACTGGGTGATCTGGCTTCCGGGTTTCTTGCTGGTGTTCGTGCTCGTGCTGGTGATGCTCCTCCCGATGGGGAGCGGCCGTTCGCCCCACGTGCTGATCCGGCCCGAACATATCGAGGTGGGCCTTGACGAGATCAAGGGTCTGGACGGCCTGGTCGACGAGGTGGTCCGGACCCTCAACGTTTTCCTGGGCTACGCCACGTTCCGCGAGCGGATGGGCGGGACGCCACGCCGGGGCGTGTTGTTCGAGGGCCCGCCGGGGACCGGCAAGACGTTCCTGGCCAAGGCCATGGCCAAGCAGGCCGGGGTGCCGTTCCTGTTCGTGTCGGCGCCCGCGTTCCAGTCGATGTGGTTCGGGATGACCAACACGAAGATCAGGTCGTTCTTCAAGAGGCTACGGAAGGCGGCCCGACGAGAGGGAGGGGCCATCGGGTTCATCGAGGAGCTCGATGCCATCGGCCAGGACCGCGGGTCGCTCCAGGCAGTCCCCGCCCCGACTGGGCTTGGGAGATTCGTGTCGAACATGATCTCGCCCGGCACCGGCGGCATGGTGAACGAGCTCCTGATCCAGATGCAGTCGTTCGACCAGCCACCGTGGGGCCAGCAGATGCGCAATCGGATCGTCGAGTGGATCAACGGCTATCTGCCGGCAGGGCGGCGGATCGAGACGGGCAAGCCCCAGTACCACAACGTGCTCCTGATCGCGGCCACGAACCGGGCCGACTCGCTCGATGCCGCGTTGATGCGCCCAGGGCGGTTCGACCGGCGTCTGTACTTCGATGCGCCCACCAAGAAGGGCCGGCGCGACCTTGTGGACTTCTTCATGGAACGCAAGGCCCACGAGCCCATCCTCGATGACGAGGAGATCCGAGAGCGACTGGCCCACGATACGTTCGGCTACACGCCGGTGATGATCGAGCACCTCTTCGACGAGGCGCTGCTCGTGGCGCTGCGGAACGGCCGGGACAGGATGACGGCGACCGACGTGTATGAGGCCAAGCTCTCCGAAGAGACCGGGCTGAAGCAGCCGGTCTCCTACACCGAGGACGAACGGACGTCGGTGGCCACTCACGAGGCCGGCCACGCCACCGTGGCCTATTTCGCGGGGACCAAGCGGCGCCTGGAGGTGCTGTCGATCATCAAGCGCCAGCGGTCCTTGGGACTCCTGGCTCACGGCGACCTCGAGGAGCGGTTCACGAAGTCCCGGACCGAGCTCGAGGGGCTGATCGCCATCGCGCTGGGCGGGATGGCCGCCGAGGAGATGTTCCTGGGGGAGTCGGGGACGGGCCCGGCTTCGGACCTGTCTGCGGCGACGGAGCTCGCGGCGGCCATGGTCGGTGCGTTCGGCATGGCGGGGTCGCTCATCTCCTACGAGGCCGTGGTGGACGGCCCGGTGTCGATGCGGAACCTCGCCGGCAAGGTGCTCGGCGACGCCGCCGGCAAGGAGCGAGTGGAAGAGCTCCTCGCCACTCAGAAGCAGCGGGCCATGGCCATCCTGGAAGCCAACCGGGACGTCCTCGAGGCGCTGCGGGACTCGTTGCAGCAACGGGACGAGCTGGTCGGCGACGAGATCACCAAGGTCATCCGGGCGGCGATCGAGCGCCGCTCCAATCCGAAGACCTGAGGGATCCTCCCTCTCTCCCACTTCACCCCCTCTTCGGACGGTTCCCGAGCCGCCGGTAGAATGATCGGGGAGAGCTACTCGGCTGGGAAAGGAGCCGTCGTGACCGCGTCCGTCATCATCGCCGGGGCCCGGACGCCCATCGGCAAGTTCGGGGGCGGCTTTCGAGACGTTCCGGCCGTGGACCTGGGGGCCGCCGCCATCCGGGAGGCCCTGGCCCGCTCCGGCATCTCCGCGGACCAGGTCGACTACGTGCTCATGGGCCACGTGATCCAGGCCGGGGCCGGCCAGATCACCGCCCGACAGGCCGCTATCAAGGCCGGGATCCCCAAGGAGGTTCCGGCGGTCACCATCAACAAGGTGTGTCTCTCCGGCCTGAACGCCGTTGCCCTGGCCGACCAGCTGATCCGGGCTGGGGAGATCGAGGTGGCGGTCGCGGGGGGGTTCGAGTCGATGAGTGACGCCCCGTACCTCATCCCCAAGGCCCGATGGGGGACGCGGTTGGGGAATACCGAGATCATCGACGCCATGCTCTACGACGGCCTGTATTCGACCTTCACCGGCGAGTCGATGGGGGCGTCCTCGGAGGAGGTGAACCGCGAGCTCGGCATCGGGCGCGAGGAGCAGGACGCTTGGGCGGCCCGCTCCCACCAGCGGGCCCACGCTGCGTGGGAGGAGGGACGGCTCAGCGAAGAAACGGTACCCGTCGAGGCGCCACAACTGACGGGCAACGTGGTCGCCATCGCGCGTGACGAGGGGATCCGCCCGGAGACGACCGCCGAGTCCCTGGCCAAGCTGAAGCCCGCCTTCGGCGACGACGGCACCATCACGGCGGGAAACGCCTCCCAGATCTCCGACGGCGGGGCGGCGGTGCTGGTGATGAGCCGGGAGCGCGCCGAGGCCTTGGGTCTGGAACCCATCGTCGAGATCGTGGCTCACGGGATGAGCGCGGAGCGGTTCCCGTACCTCCACACCGTTCCCGCCATCGCCATGGAGCGAGCGCTGAAGAAGGCAGGCGCTTCCGCGTCGGACCTCGGACTCGTCGAGATCAACGAGGCGTTCGCGTCTGTGTCACTCCACGCGAGCCGGATGCTCGGCCTCGACGAGGAGATCGTGAACGTGAATGGGGGCGCCGTGGCGATGGGTCATCCCATCGGGATGACCGGAGCCCGACTCGTGCTGACCCTGGCCTATGAGATGCGTCGTCGGGACGTGGATCTCGGCGGGGCAGCCCTCTGCGGTGGGGGCGGACAGGGTGACGCTCTGATCCTCCGCAGTCCATCCTGACGTCAGGGAGCGCGCTAGTGAGCGAGCGACCGTTCGCCCTCCCGGAGGAGCTGGAGACGTTCCGGAAGGCCGTCCGGGAGCTGTGCGAGGAGAAGGTCGCCCCGCGGGCCGTCGAGATCGACGAGAAGGACGAGTTCCCCTGGGACATCCACAAGCTCTTCGTCGAGAACGAGCTCATGGCGGTTGGATACCCCGAGGAGCTCGGCGGTGCAGGCGGAGGGTCGCTCACCATGGCGGTGATGATCGAGGAGATCTCCCGCGTGTCGGCGTCTGCGTCGCTCATCCCGCTGGTGAACCGGCTCGGGGCCATCCCCCTCCTGCTCGCTGGGTCCGATGAATTGAAGCGGGACCTGTTCGGCAGCATCTCCCGCGGCGAGCACCAGATGTCCTACGCCCTCACCGAGCCGGGCGCGGGCTCCGACGCTGGCTCGATGCGATCCCGATACGATGTGGTGGAGGGAGGCTTCCGGCTTTCCGGGACCAAGCGATTCATCACCGGAGCGGGAGCCTCCGACCGCTACACCGTGTTCGCGACGGAGGACCCGGAGCTCGGCTCGAAGGGAATCTCGGCGTTTGTCGTCCACGCCGACGACGAGGGATTCTCGGTGGGCAAGTCCGAGAAGAAGATGGGGATCCGGGGTTCGCCAACCCGGGAGGTCTACCTCGAGAACGTGTTCGTGCCCCAGGACCGCCTGATCGGCGAGGCGGGAAGGGGTTTCTCCTACGCCATGCGAACCCTGGACTACTCGCGGCCGACGATAGCCGCGCAGGCCTTGGGGATCGCCCAGGGCGCGCTCGACGCGGCGACCGGCTATGCACGGGAGCGCGAGCAGTTCGGCCAGAAGATCGGCGCGTTCCAGGGGATCCAGTTCATGCTGGCCGATATGGCCATGGAGATCGAGGCGGCTCGCCTGGTTACGTACAAGGCCGCGAGCCTGTGCGACGCACAGGATCCGAAGATGACCTACTTCGCCTCCGTCGCCAAATGCTACGCGTCCGACACCGCCATGAAGGTCACCACCGACGCCGTGCAGATCCTCGGCGGGTACGGCTACATGCGCGAGTACGGCGTCGAGCGGATGATGCGCGACGCCAAGATCACCCAGATCTACGAGGGCACGAACCAGATCCAGCGAGTCGTCATCGCCCGCCAGCTGCTCGGCGCGCTCGGCGACTGACGTAACCTCGGGCTACGGCAGCCCGTACGGGCAGTCGTCCCGCAGCGGCAACACCATCTTCTTCAGGCGAGGCGGGGAGTCGAAATCGAACGCTCCCGACAGTGGGTCGGCCTGCGCGTCCCGCTTGGTCATGGGACGGAGGTCGAAAACCTCCTCGATGAAGGCAAGGACAGAAGAGAACTCGTAGGTGGTGTGATCGATGAAGCCTCCCTTGGGATTGTCGCCCCGCCTCGTCCATGGGGAGATGATGAGCGCCGGGGTCCGCGGCCCGAGTCCCATGATGTCGTAGTGGGGAGGTTTCAAGTGATCGTAGAATCCGCCGAAGTCGTCCCACACGACCACGATGGCCGTGCTCTCCCAGAACTTGCTCTTCATCACGGCGTTGATCTGCTGCACCGTCCAGTTCTCCCCGGCGCACACGCTGCGTCCGCCCCCCGGATGCTCGTTGTGGGACTCCGGTGGGACGAGCCAGGAGACCTTGGGGAGGCGTCCTCTCCTGACATCGTTCAGGAACCGGTCCGGTGGCTGGACCCTCCGCCACATGGGTCCGAACCGGACGTGGCGTACCGCCTGAAGGGCGTTCATCCACTGATTCTCGTTCGCGTAGTACTTCCAGCTGATCCCCTTCTTCTGGAGTTGATCGGGCAGGACCTCGATGTCGAAGCACGTCCGGATGAGCTCCCAGTACTCCGCGATCTGGTGCATGAGCTCGGGGTGCTCGCCGAGGGGCCTCTCCTCGATCCGCATGATCTTGCGGACCTCCCGCTTCTTGAGATCCTCACGGAAGCGGGCAGTGTACTCGAGAGGGTCGTCGCAGTAGTTCCCCGGGCTGTCGACCCTTTTCTTGTTGTCGACGATGTCCTTCCCCTGGGCGGCCACGGTGTACAGGTGCTCGGGGAAGGTGGGGCCGTACATCGAGGTGAAGAAGCGGTCCGCGAGCACGAAGCGGTCGGCGTAAGCCCAGTAGTTGGGGATGCCCTCTCGCCGGAACTGTACGTAACCAGATAGGTCATCGCCGAAGATGATCGTGTCGAAGCCGTTCATCTTGCCGCCGTTGATCGAGAACAGGCCCGCGGCGAACCCATGGGTGATGTCGTGGGCAGCAATGTCGGTGGCCTGCCCGAGGGGGATCACCCGGCCGTCGATCGTCTCTCCGGTCGTGGCGCCGTGCGCGCCGGGGTACCGGCCGAAGTAGTGGTCGAAGGTCCGATTTTCCTTGATCATGAAGATGATGTGCTCGATCGGGATAGGTGTCTCCGTAGGGCCGGGGGAGGGGCTGGTTCCGTTCGGGGATCCTGCCTGCGTCGAGCGGGGCTCGGACGGCCGTGGGGCCCGAGCTCCGTCCGGCCGGAGCGGCCACGCCAAGACCACGGCGACCGTGGCCACGACGACGAGGAAGGGGACTCCCCACCGGCCTCGGCCACCCTTGCGGTGTCGTCCCCCGGACGGTGGGAGGACGGGGAGTCGCGGACCCTGGTCTCGGTGGCGCCCCCCCTGTTCGCTCATCCTCAGCCCCTCGCCTTCGGCGAGTCGCTTCGGCCAGGGGGGGTGCAGCCGCCTGTTTCCGCTCGGCTTCGCCTCGCGGGGCTGCTGCCCCCCTGGACCCCCCGGGATCGGGGCGGGGTCGGCAGGGCGTCGTCCGGCACGGTCGTCTTCTCTCGGCGGCTGCTGGTGGGTGCGCCAGTATGGGCGGTCCACACCGGTCGGGTCAATGACTGTCCTCTCACCAGTGGGCCCTGATAGCCTCGAGCAGCCAATGGAGCCCGACCTCAGCCCCAAGCCTTCCTCAGCTTCCCGCGTGACGCTGTCCCGGCAGATGGAGGTGACGGACGCCAACATCGCTGGAAATGTCCACGGCGGCTCGATCATGAAGATGGTCGACACCGCTGCCGGCCTGGCTGCGGCCAAGCACTGCGGTGGGCTGGCCGTAACTGCGGCCATGGACGAGATGACGTTCCTCGAGCCGGTCTATCTGGGGGACGTCGTCACGGTGAGGGCGTCGGTGAACGAGGCGTTCCACACCTCGATGGAAGTGGGTGTGCGAGTGGAGGCCGAGAACGTGGCCACGGGGCGCAAGGTCCACACTTCCAGCGCTTACCTGGTGTTCGTGGCCATCGACGACGAGGGGAAGCCCCGCCCGGTCCCCCCGCTCCTGGCCGAGACGGACGAGGAGCGCCAGCGCCAGAAGGAAGCGAGGCTTCGCCGCGAGGCCCGGCTGGCCCGGAAGCGGGTCATCGACGAGGCCCGGGCCGCCGCGGGCGAGGACGGGGCCTGATCGGGCGGCGGTCGGGGCGATGGGCCTCCTGTACGAGCTGAAGACCCTCGTCGCCCGATACCCTCCGCTGGCCCTTCCAGTCGCCCGTCTGCGGAGGGGCCATGGGGAAGTGGTGTCGCGGCAGACCGAGATCGTGATCGAGGGCTTTCCCCGGACGGGCTCTTCGTTCGCGGTGGCGGCGTTCCGGCGGGCCCAGGGTCGACCGGTCAGGGTGGCACATCACGTGCACGCCCCCGCGCAGGTGATGGCGGCGGTTCGCTGGAGGATACCGGCGCTCGTCCTCATCCGGGGGCCGGAGGACTCGGTGCTATCGCTGGTGATCCGGAACTCCGAGATCCCGATCGCCCAGGCGCTGACGGCATACGAGCGCTTCTATCGCCCGCTTCTGCCGGCGCGGGACCGGTTCGAGGTGGCCTCGTTCAACGACGTGGTCGAAGATTTCGGAGAGGTGATCGACCGGATCAACAAGCGCTACGGGGCGGACTTCGTTCGATTCGAGCATACGGAAGACAACGTGGCTTCCATCCTGGCCGAGATCGAGGAGGACTACCTCACCCGTGACCCGCCGGGGGAGCGCTTCGAGCGCATCGTCCCTCGACCCTCGGAGCGTCGGGTCCGCCTCAAGGAGAAGCTCCGCGAGCGGTACCGCCACCCCGCACTGGCCGAGATTCGGGCCCGCGCCGACTCCGTCTATAACCGCTTCGTCGAAGAATAGGGCGTTCCTGCGGCCACTCGATAAGCATCAGCTGGGACGAGCTCCCTGGGACACGATCAGCGTGCGCCTGGCCTGCTGCCTTCGCGTGGCGGCGCTGACGACGAGAACCGCGAGGATCCCCGCGACCACCCACGAGGCGTCACTCCACGCCTGGACGGCGGACACCGTGCGGATCTGTTCAACGGTTTCGGCCCGATAGGACTGCCGAAGGGCAGCAATTCCGAGCCATCCACTTACCAGGAACGCCCCCCACCACCAGTGGAGCAGAGGGGCTACGTCCCGCCCCTTCCACCGGTCGGCTTCGCCCGGCGGTAGCTCCGGATCGCTGGCGCGCCAAATGTCGTTTGCGAGCTGCTTGGGACGCCAAAGGCTCAGGATCGGCACGAACCATCCCCCGATCGCCCAACCCGTCCCGAAGCGGAGGTTTGTGGTTCCGAGTGCGGGAAGGTTCGCGTAGGCGGCCCAGAACCAGACGACGAACGCCGCGGCAGTGGCCGCGTAGGTGATCAACTGGGCCAGCCCGATCATGCCCTGGCGGCTGTCGTTGGCCAGCGCTTGCGCTTCGGTCACGGGGAGGCCCCGGATGATCCGAGAGATCAGACCGTACTCCGCCAGATCGGAGACGAAGGCGACAACGTCGACGGCGATGCCGAGGATGAGTAGGCCGACGAGCCAGGCGCTTCTGGTGGAGAGATCCCGATAGGAAAGGTGCGGAACCCTTTGCACGACTCCCTGGGGCGGTTCAGGCACCTCCCACCGGCTCGAGTCCTGGTTCCACAGCAGCCAGGTGCCGTCGGGCTGTTGGTACCACCATCGTCCCTGGTTCAAGACCGGCTCCGTCACGACCACCCCTCCCGCGTGGTTAGGCTCCGGGGATTCGACGCCGCGCATCCGGCCACGTCGGTGGCAGCTCCCTGCCCATCGCTTGCCAGCGCTGGTAGGCGAAGACCGACATGATCCGAGGGAGCTCGACCATGGCCTTGGCGTGCGGAGAGGTCCGGATGAACGTCCGAAGGTCCTTCTCGCTCTCCCATGCCGACAGGGTCCAGAACCGGCGGGGTGGCTTGGCCGTCATGGAGTAGCCGAGGAGGCCGGGTGGCCGCTCGGCGAGCTGGCGGCGGACGGCCAGCGTGACACGAGTGAACTTCGGAAGCCGCCACACTGACTTCAGCAGGAAGTAGGTGACGAGAGCGAGGTACTCGCGGTCGGGTTCCGGCTCGACGAAGACAAGCCACGGAGCCCCTCCTCCCAGCTCGATCTCTCTCGGTTTGTCCGCCATGCCGTCCGTCCTAGCCCGCGGCGGCCCGGATCTTGTCGATGGCGGTGGGGTTCTCGAGGCTGGAGAGATCGCCGGGATCCTGACCGATCACCGTGGCCCGGATGGCCCGGCGGAGGATCTTCGCCGAGCGCGTGCGCGGCAGCTCGTCGACGAACACGATCCGGGCGGGTGTGAACGCCTTGCCCAGGTGGGTGGTGACCACCGACTTGAGGTCCTGGGCCAAGGCGTGGTCGGTAGCGTGCCCGGGCTTGGTCACCACGAAGCACCAGATCGTTTCGCCCTTGACGTCGTGGGGAACGCCCACCGCCGCGGACTCGGCGACGGCGGGATGGTCGGCGAGCGCCGATTCCACCTCGGCCGGGCCCACGCGCTTCCCGGCAACCTTGATGGTGTCGTCGGAGCGGCCGTGGAGGAACCAGAAGCCGTCCTCGTCGATCGAGGCCCAGTCGCCGTGGACCCACACGTCGGGGAACCGCGACCAGTAGGTCTCGAGGTAGCGGTCGGCGTCGCGCCAGATCCCTCGGGTCATAGCGGGCCATGGCTTCGTACACACGAGCTCACCCACCTCGCCGCGCGGAACCGGTTTCCCGT
Organism: Actinomycetota bacterium; assembly: GCA_036000545.1. GTDB lineage: Bacteria > Actinomycetota > UBA4738 > UBA4738 > CALAEC01 > DASYVD01. The sequence continues at coordinate 29,832 of DASYVD010000043.1, forward strand.
CGGGGCCCCACACCTCCACGGCCATCCCAAGAGCGGGGCCTCGCAGGGTGCACGGTTTGAGCTCTGTGATCGGCAGCGGGGACAGGAAGCACGCGCCAACCTCTGTGCCTCCGGAGATGTTGATGATCGGGCACCGCCCGCCGCCGACTCTCTCGAACAGCCACATGTACGGTTCGGGGTTCCACGGCTCACCGGTCGAGCCGATGATCCGAAGCGACGAGAGGTCGTGCTTCTCCACCCAGTCATCGCCCGCGGGGATGAGGGCGCGGATAAGGGTGGGGGAGACGCCGAGGGTGGTGATCCGGTGTCGTTCGACCATCGCCCAGACGCGATCGGGCTCGGGGTGGTTGGGTGCACCCTCGTAGAGGAAGACCGTGGCGCCCAGCGCGCCGGCTCCCACGATCTCCCACGGGCCCATGATCCAGCCCAGGTCGGTGACCCAGAAAAGGCTCTCTCCCTGGTGGAGGTCGGTCTGGTAGGCGACCTCCTCGGCGATCTTCACCGTGAAGCCGCCATGGACATGGACCGAGCCCTTGGGCCGACCCGTTGTCCCGCTGGTGTACGCGATGAACAGCGGATGCTCGGAGTCGAGCGGCTCGGTCTCGAACCGGCCCGGTTCCCCCGCGCACAGCTCCTCCCAGTCGACGTCGCGCTCGGTCCATGGGAGGTCGCTTCGACCGAGACGCCGCCACGTCACGACGTGCTTCGCCGACGCCACCTGGTCTGCCGCTGCGTCGGCCACCTCCTTCATCTGGACGGTCTGACCGCGGCGGAGGAACCCATCGGCCGTGAGGAGCACCTTGGCCCCGGCATCTGCGAGCCGGGTGGCCACCGCGTCGGCCGCGTAGCCGGAGAAGATCGGAAGGTAGACCGCTCCCAGCTTGGCCGTGGCCAACGTGGCGGCCACTGTCTCCGGAGCCATCGGAAGGAAGATGCCCACGGAATCCCCACGGCCGACGCCCAATGAGCGCAATCCCGCCGCCAGCCGGTCGGCCATGTCCCGGAGCTGCGCGTACGTCACCGTCCGGACGGCTCCGTCCTCGCCCTCCCAGATCACCGCTACCGCACCCGGCGTCCGCTCTGCCCACTTGTCCACGCAGTTGTGGGCGAGGTTAGTGGTGCCGCCGACGAACCACCTCGCCCATGGGATACCGTTCGAGGTGTCGAGGACCCGCTCCCAGGGGGTGAAGAACTCGATCCCGAGGTCCTCGGCGACCGCGGCCCAGAACCACTCGATGTCCCCATTGGCCCGCCGGACCAGATCCTCGTAGGTCTCGATGCCGTGGGCGCGCATGAACCTGGTCACGTTGGCCCCCTCGAGGTAGTCCGGGCTGGGCCGCCACACGATACGGGTTTGGGTCATCGCGACTTCCCGTTCGTGCTCGCCGTCACCGTCACGAGCCGGTACCCGGTAACCTTGCTGCGATCATGACCGACCCCAAGCCTACGGCCGGAGCCGCCCCCGCGGCGACATCGGAGCGCCCGCCCACGCCTGGAGGCGGCGGCGGTAGCGACGGAGGTGAGACCGGCCCGTCCCGGCGGGGGTTCATCCTTCGACAGGTCGGGTTCGCGGTCGCAGGGACGCTCGCCGCCCTCTTGGCTGTCGGCGCATTGGCTGGGATCTGGCTCCTCAACTATGTCGAGAGGAACGTCAACCAGACCGCTGCGGGCACGGATCGGGAGACACTCCCCGGCGAGCCCATGAACGTCCTGGTCCTGGGGAGCGACAGCCGGGCCAGGCTGTCGGAAAAGGAGCAGGCGACCAAGGGCGGTCCCGAGGACGTGGAGGGGCAGCGCTCGGACACGATCATCCTGGCCCACTTCGACCCGGAGCGGAACAAGGCCGTTCTGGTGCACTTCCCCAGGGACCTCCGGGTGGAGATCCCCGGGCACGGAGAGGGGAAGATCAACGAGGCCTTCCACCTCGGGGGGCCGAAACTCATGGTCCGGACGGTGAAGCGGTTCACTGGCCTGAACATCCACCACTACGTCGAGGTCGACTTCGTGGGCTTCGAGGGGCTGGTTGACGCGCTCGGCGGGGTGCGCATGTGTGTCGACCGCCCGATGTTCGACGAGCTCGCCGAGCTCCGTATCCCGAGGGCGGGCTGCTACCGGTTCGACGGGGACATGTCCCTTGCGTTCGTGCGGGCCCGTCACGTCGAAGGGGACCTCATCCCAGACTTCTCCCGGATCGCCCGGCAGCAGCAGTTCATCCGAGCGCTCCTCAACAAGCTCCTCTCGGTGAACTCGCTGGTTCGGCTGCCGAGCCTGATCCGGCTGGCCACGGACAACGTCACCACGGACGATCAGCTCTCGGGAGCAGAGATCTTGTTCCTCGGGGCGAAGCTCCGGGAGCTGGCGCAGCAGGATCCCACCGGCGCGAGGACGGTGGACCTCAGGGTTGTTCCTTCGGTTCCTCAAGACATCGATGGGATCTCCTACGTCGTCGCCGAGCAGCCCGAGGCAAGCAAGTTGTTTCGGGCCCTCGAGCTCGGGAAGCGGCTGAGAGGCCTCGGCACGGTGCAGGCCCTGACCAGCGTCTCGCCCGGCGTGATCGAGGTGTGGGTGCTCGACACTGGGAACCCGGAGGCCGCGGCATTGGCGGAGAGCCGGCTGCGCGGGGCCGGATTCATCGTGCGAGGGATCCGCAAGTCACCTTCCGGCCTCCGGAGGAGCGCGATCCTCTTCCGCCCGGAAGGCGAGGCCTGGGCCCGGACCGTCTCCGGGTTCTTCCCCGACCTGCCACAGCGCGACGCACGCGCTCGAGTGCTCGCCGGCGCCGACGTTGCTGTGGTGATCGGCGCGGACTGGGGAGGGCTGTCGGCGTGAAGGCGTTGGTTCTCTCGGGCGGCGAGGGGACCCGGCTCCGGCCCATCACCCACACGAGCTCGAAGCAGCTCATCCCGGTGGCGAACAAGCCGATCCTCTTCTACGGCCTCGAGTCCATCGCGGCAGCCGGGATCCATGAGGTCGGGATCGTGGTGGGCTCCACCGCCGGGGAGATCGAGGCCGCCGTGGGCGACGGCTCCGCGTGGAATCTCGAGGTCACGTACATCCGACAGGCCGCTCCCCTGGGGCTGGCGCACGCCGTGCTGGTCTCCCGCAACTTCCTCGGGAACGACGACTTCGTGATGTACCTCGGAGACAACGTGCTCCTCGAAGGAATCACGGGATTCGTGGAGGAGTTCGAGCGCCATTCGCCCAACGCCCAGATCTTCCTCGCGGCCGTCCCCGAGCCCGAGCGCTTCGGCGTGGCGGTGTTGGAGGGCGACCGAGTCGTGCGCCTGGTCGAGAAACCGAAGGTGCACATCTCGGACCTGGCGCTGGTGGGGGTGTACCTCTTCGACGCGACGGTTCACGAGGCGGTGGCTTCCGTCAAGCCCTCCTGGCGAGGTGAGCTCGAGATCACGGACTCCATCCAGTACCTCATCGACCAGGGACGTTCGGTCAGGGCCGAGATGGTGACCGGCTGGTGGAAGGACACCGGGAAGCTGGAAGACCTGCTGGAAGCGAACCGGATGATGCTTTCGGTTCTCAACTCGCGCGTGGAGGGGGACGTCGACGAATCGTCCCGCCTGGTCGGCAGGGTCGTGGTGGAGCGCGGAGCGAAGGTGTCCAGATCGGTCGTCCGGGGCCCGGCCGTCATCGGCGAGGACTCGCTGGTGGAGGACTCCATCATCGGCCCGAACGCTTCCATCTACTTCGGCTGCCGTATCGAAGGCAGCCAGATCGAGGACTCCATCGTCATGGAGCGGTGCCGGGTCGAAGACATCCGGGGGATGGCCCAGTCTCTGCTCGGCAAGGACGTCGAGGTGAGGCGGGGAAAGGAACGCCCCGCCATGTACCGCCTGATGCTCGGCGACCAGAGCCAGGTCCAGGTGTTCTAGTTCGCAGGCTGCCTTGACACACTGAGCGACCATACGGTCAAGATCGCGAGCTCCACCATCCAGACGATGGCGGTTACGGCCACGCCGGTGCGTCTGGCGCCGGTCCGGGCGATTCGGCCGGCGGCGGCGCGCGAGAGGATGGGCCACACCAGAGTCACGCCGATCAGCGTCACCAGGAGCTGTGATGTCTCGATGCCGGGTCCCCACAGCAAGGGTGCCGCCGCGAAGATGGGAGGGGACGAGGGCGCCCATCGTGACCGCCGTCGCGCCGGCGGCGCCCAGGCCGAAGCCATGGAGGAAGAGCCAGACGATGAGGGCGGCACCGCCCGAAACGCCCACGATCAGCCCGAGAGAGACGGGAAGGACCTGGAGCTCGGCGAGGTGGGGGAATCTGTCCCCGACCCAGGCGCCCGCACCGAAACCGGCCCAGCCGCCGCCAACTCCGCCGACCACGCCGCCGAGCACCGTGGCGGCGTAGCCAGCGAGATTCATTCGAGTCGAGCCCTGCCTGGATCTGTCTGCCCCCTAACCATCTCTGAGCGGTTAGACCGGCCGCCGATCCTGTTGGGTTCCCCGCCCGGGCTGGGCGCCTCGGGGCCGGGATTGGGCTTGCTAGACTGCCTGACCAGAGCAATCGTAGGGGAGAATCAGGCGCGTGGCGGACGAGATCGACGGTGTCTGGGTGAAGGACCTCGTGGTCATCCCCGACGAGCGGGGACGGCTGATGGAGATCCTTCGGGTGGACGACGACGGATTCGAGCGATTCGGACAGGTCTACATCAGCACGACCTATCCCGGGGTGGTAAAGGCCTGGCACCTCCACAAGGTCCAGGACGACAACTTCTGCTGCGTGAAGGGGATGGTGAAGCTGGTCCTGTACGACGCCCGCGACGACTCCCCCACGAAGGGCACGCTGGCCGAATACTTCATCGGAGATCACAACGCGAAGCTGGTCCGAGTCCCCGCCGGCGTCTATCACGGGTGGAAGTGCGTCTCCGAGGAAGAATCGATCGTCGTGAACATCCCCACCGAGCCGTACAACCGCGAGGCGCCGGACGAGTACCGGGCGGCGTGGAACTCACCCGACATCCCCTATAGCTGGGACATCGCCTTCAAGTGACCGAGCGACATGTGCTCGTCACCGGGGGGGCGGGATTCATCGGCTCTCATCTGGTCGATCGGCTGTTGGAACAGCCGGACACGCGGGTGACGGTTCTGGACCGGCTCTCCACGGGTGGAAGCCGAGCAAACCTCGAGGATCATGAGGAGGATCAGCGATTCCGCCTCGTGGTGGGGGACGTGGTCGATGCCCACGCCGTCGGGGAACTCGTCGGCACCGCCGACGCCGTGGTCCATGCCGCCGCTGAGTCTCATGTAGACCGGAGCATCGACGCGCCGACGGAGTTCCTTCGCGTCAATGTGCTGGGGACGCAGACCGTGCTGGAAGCGTGCCGGGAAACGGGAACCCGGTTGCTGATGATCTCCACGGACGAGGTATACGGTGCTGGCGATCCCTCCGGTGGGGTGTTCGACGAGGGCCACGCGCTGGCTCCGCGTAGTCCTTACGCAGCAAGCAAGGCGGCGGCGGATCTCCTCTGCCACGCGTATGTGGTCACCTACGGCGCGAACGTCACCGTGGTTCGCGGAACAAACGCGTATGGGCCGCGGCAGATCGAGCGGGTCGTCCCGACGTATGCCATCGCGGCCCTGGAAGGCCGACCGCTCCCCGTGTACGGCAAGGGGGAGCAGCGTCGCGAGTTTCTCCACGTATGGGACTGGGTCCGCGCCGCGGTGCTGGTGCTCGATGAGGGAAAGCCCGGCGTCGTCTACAACGTCGGCGGGGGGTACGAGCTCTCCAACCTGGAGCTTGCCCGGGCCGTCTGCCGTCTTGCAGGAGCGCCCGAGTCATTGATCACCTCGGTGCCGGATCGTCCGGGACACGACTTCCGCTACGGGGTGGCCGCGGGCCGAGTGAGAGCTCTCGGATGGCGGCCGGAGGTTTCCTTCGAGGAGGGGCTGGCCGGCACGGTCGGGTGGTACCGGGATCACCTCGACTGGCTCCGCCGGGCCCACGGAGGGCCCATCGTCACGGCGCCGCGAGAGGTGTCGCGGTGAGGGGGTCCAACGAATGAGGATCGTGGTCACTGGCGCCGGAGGCGGCGTGGGCAGGGCGCTCATGGAGCGGGCCGCGGACCATGAGATCGTGGGCCTTGGGCACGATGAGCTTCCTGTCGAGGAGCGAGGACAGGTGCTGGACCGAATCCGGAGATCCAGACCCGACGTGGTGGTGCATCTCGGGGCGATGACCGGGGTGGACGCCTGCGAGGATGACCCCGACCGGGCCTTCGCGGTGAACGCGCAAGGAACCGCGAACGTGGCCGATGCGGCCCGAGAGACAGCGGCGCTCATGGTGTACACGTCCACGGACTACGTCTTCGACGGCGAGAAGGAGGAGCCGTACGTGGAGTCGGACTCGCCCAATCCTCTCTCCGCGTACGGGAGGAGCAAGTTGGCGGGGGAGGACGAGGTCCGCTTGCGGGCGCCCGAGCACCTCGTGGTCCGAACCGGGTGGCTGTTCGGAGTGGGGAAGGACTTCTTCTCCAGATCGCTGGCGCGGCTGGCCGCGGGTGAGTCCGTCGAAGCGATCGTGGACCGCAACGGGACCCCCACTTACGTGCCTCACCTAGCCGGCGGGCTCGTCGCCCTCCTCACGTCGGGCCTGCGCGGTCTGGTGCACCTCGCCGGCCCCGAGCCCACGACCTGGTTCGACCTCCTCGCCCGGGCGCGCGACCTTGCGGGCCTCCCGGGCGAGCCAACCGAGCAGAAGTCGGACGATCTGGGGCTTCCCGCTCGCCGCCCCCGGAACTCCGCCCTGGCCAGCGAGATCCTCCCCGTACCCGGGGTGGACCCGCTGCCGCCCCTGGACGGGGCACTCCGCGAGATGGTGGAGCGAGCCCGATGAGCGTCGACGGCGGAGTCCTGGTACGGACGAGCGAGCCGCCCCGCCTGCGGCTCGGGCAGCGCCTCCGGGAGCTCTTCCGTCACCGCGAGGTGCTGGTGAACCTGATCAGGAAGGAGACCAAGGTCAAGTACAAGTCCTCGGTCCTCGGTGTGGCCTGGTCGATGCTGAACCCCGTGCTCTACCTGGTCGTCTTCTACGTGGTGTTCACGTTCTTCCTCCGGAGCGGCATCGACAACTTCGTCGTGTACCTCCTCGCCGGCATCGTGCCCTGGGCCCTCTTCGCCACCGGTCTCCAGGGAGCCACCGGATCGGTGGTTGCGAACGGCCCACTGGTGACGAAGGTGGCCTTCCCCCGGGAGATCCTTCCACTGTCGGCGATCGGCGCCGCGCTGGTCAACTTCGGGTACCAGTCGCTCGTCCTGCTGGCCGCGCTGCTCGTGTTCACGTACCCGTTCCTGGGACCGGCGCTGGTGCTGGTACCGCTGGCGCTGGCCGTCCTCCTCCTGTTCCTCACCGCCGTGAGCCTGGCGACCTCGGCGTTCAACGTGCGCTATCGGGACACCCATCACCTGGTGGACCTGGCACTCCTGGCATGGTTCTGGGTGACCCCCATCGTCTACCAGGGGGCCCAGCTCGTGGCGAAGAACCTCGGGCCCCGGGCCCTCCAGCTCTACCTGCTCAACCCCATGGCCAACGTGGTTCTGGCCTTCCAGCGGGCGCTGTACGGGGGAACGTCAACCGATGCGCTGGCCGAGCTTCCCGATCCGGGGATCGCCTGGTACGCAGGGCGACTGGCGGCGCTCGGCGCGGTCTCCCTCCTGTTGCTCTACGTCACGTGGCGGGCGTTCTACCGGATGTCGGGCGACTTCGCCGAGGAGCTCTAGGTGGGCGCCTCGCCGGCCATCTCCATCGACGCCGTGTCCAAGCGATTCCGGCTCTACCACGAGCGTCCCTCCAGCCTTAAGGAGCGAGTGCTGCGGCTGCGCCGCACCCGCGCCGAGGAATTCTGGGCCCTCCGCGACGTGTCATTCGACGTCGGGGAGGGAGAGACGGTCGGGCTCATCGGCGCCAACGGGTCGGGAAAGACCACTCTTCTCAAGATCGTCGGAGGGATCCTCCGGCCCACCGCCGGACAGGTCTCCACCAGGGGCCGGATCGCGGCTCTTCTCGAGCTCGGCGCGGGCTTCCATCCCGAGCTCACTGGGCGCGAAAACGTGTACCTCAACGCGTCCATCCTGGGTCTCTCGAAAAGAGACACCGACCGGCGGTTCGACGACATCGTGGGGTTCGCGGAGCTCGAACCGTTCATCGACAATCAGGTGAAGCACTACTCCTCGGGGATGTTCGTGCGCCTCGGGTTCGCCGTCGCCGTGCACGTGGACCCGGAGATCCTCCTCGTGGACGAGGTGTTGGCAGTGGGGGACGAGGCCTTCCAGCGCAAGTGCATCGCGCGGGTGCGCCGGTTCCAGGAGGAGGGACGGACCATCGTCCTCGTCAGCCACGCGGTCGAACGGGTCCGCGAGATCTGCGACCGGGCGGTGATGCTGGATAGAGGTGGGATCCGGGCCGCCGGCGACGTCCGGGACGTCCTTCGGGAGTTCCGGGTGGTCCTCCTCCAGGAGCGGGCCCCATTCGTTCGAGGCGAGGCGACGCAGGACATCGAAGTCCTCGGGGTGGCGCTACTCGACCAGGAGGGGAGCCCGGTCAAGCGAGCTCGCCCCGGGAAGCCCATGTCGATCCAGGTCGACCTGAAGGCCAACCGACCCGTCGACGACCCCGTTGTCTCGGTGGCTCTGTACGACTCCGCCGATCGGCTCGTGTACAAGACCGGGACGGACTGGATGGATCACGCGCTCGGACGGGTGGACGGCACGCTCCGTCTGACTTTCGACCTGGCGACGATGCCGTTCGCGCGGGGCCGGTACCACCTCACCGTCGGTGTGCATTCTCGCGACGTTGGGAAGGTCTACGACTGGCACGACCAGCGGTACGCGTTCGACGTCGATGACAGCGCGGGGATCGAAGGACAGGTATGGCTGCCGGCCAAGCTGCGAGTGGAGGAGCTCTAGGGTGAACCGGGTGCTCATGGTCTCGTCCTACCCGCCGCGGCACTGCGGGATCGGGAGGTACGCCCGGGCCCAGGTCGAGCGGCTTCGCGCCGAAGGCAGCGAGGTCACCGTGATCTCGCCCCGGGACGGCGACGGGGACGTTCGCGTTCCGTTCTTCGGAGGACGGCCCTTCCTGGCCGCCGCCAAACAGGGCCGGCGGTTCGACCGCATCGTGGTCCAATTCCAGCCTGCCCTGTACTACCGGCCCCGGGCGCCCCTCTCGAAGATCGCGACCTCGAAAGCGCTGCTGTGGCTTTGCCTGCGGCGGCGGCAAACGGAGATCCTCGTCCACGAGGCGGACCGACCTCGGTGGTGGCGGCCGGACGAGGTCCTGCTGGCCGCAGCGTTCCGCGCCGCGCCGGTCCTGCTTTTCCACACGCGCGCCGAGAAGGAAGCGCTGGAGCGCCAGTACCGGGTGCGGGTTCGGGCCCGGCTGGTCCGCCACGTTGATGGGGTGGCAATCCGGGCACCGTTCACCCGCGAGGACGCACGCCGCCGCCTGAGGCTTCCCCAGGACGAAGCGGTGTTCGTCTCGCCGGGCTTCCTCCAGGAACACAAGGGCTTCGACCGGGCCGTCGACGCGTTCCAGGCCCTGGGAACCGGTCGTCTGTACGTGGTGGGATCGGTGCGGGACGCGACTCCAGAGAACCTGGCCTACGCGGCGAGGCTTCGGCGGCTCGCCGGAGCCACCCCTGGGTTCGAGCTTGTCGATCGGTTCCTGGAGGACGAGGAGTTCGACGCGTGGATCGCCGCGGCCGACGCGGTGCTCCTCCCGTACCGGCGCTCGTGGTCCTCGGGAGCGCTGGCCCGGGCCCAGGCAATCGGCACGCCCGCGGTCGTGTCCGCCGTCGGCGGGCTGCCGGAGCAGGCCTCCGAGCGTGACGTCGTGGTGCGCGACGACCCTGAGCTCGTCAAAGCGCTACGAGACATCGCACAGGGGGTCAATCGCCGCGAGGTGGCGCCGTGAGCAGCGTCGGGCCCCACGAGGCTAACGAGCCCCACGAGGCTCGCGAGGCCTATGAGCCCAGTGAGGCCCCTGAAGTTCACCATCGAGACGAGCTGCCCAAACGCACCGCGCTTGATGTCGACTACCGTCCGCACACGCACCTTCCACCGACGAGGAGGACCAGGCTGATGCTGATCGGCGTGATCGTGCTGTCCGTGGTGCTGGCCGCGGCGGCGCAGCTCACTTTGAAGTACGGCATGACCAGGGTGGGAGAAATCAAGAGCGAGCACATCCAGACGCCAGTGGAGACCGTTCTGCGCGTCGCCCGCCAACCCGCGGTCTGGGGAGGGTTGATTCTCTTCGGCGTATCGGCTGTCTTCTGGCTTATCGTTCTCTCTCGCGTGCCGCTCTCCTTCGCCTACCCGTTCGCCGCGCTGACGTACGTGCTGATCCTGCTGTTCGACCGGCTCATCCTGAAGACGGAGGTCCCGGGCCTCCGGTGGGCCGGCGTGTTCCTCATCATCACCGGCATCGTCTTCATTTCCAGGACCCCCCAGGCCTAGATGGAGGGAAGCGACCTGGCCGTGGTGGTGGTGAACCACAACTCGGGGGAGTTCCTCCCCCGGTGCGTGGCGTCGGTGTACGCGGCCGCGGGGGACCTGGCGCTGGAGATCGTGGTGGTGGATAACGCGTCCAGGGACGGCAGCGCCGGGCGTGTCGCGGCCGAGCATCCGGCCGTGCGGATCCTCGAGAATCCGGTGAACCGGGGCTTTGCGGTGGCGGCGAACCAGGGGATACGCGAGACGGCGGCCCCCTACGCGCTCCTGCTGAACCCGGACGCGGAGATCACGGGCGGCACTTTGTCCGGGCTCCTGAAAGTGGCCGGGGAGCGCCCCCGAGCAGGGGCCATCGGTCTCCTGGTCCGAAACCCCGATGGCACGGTGCAGCCCTCCGCCCGGAAGGTGCCCGGTCTCATTGAGTCGATGGGCCACGCCTTCCTCGGTCCGGTCCTTCCGAACAACCCGTTCACCCGGGCGTACACCATGGCCGGATGGGACCGGACCACCGAACGGGAGGTCGAGTGGATCTCCGGGTCGGCCATGCTGCTTCGGCGAGAGGCCTACGACGAGGTAGGCGGGTTCGACGAGAGCTACTTCATGTACGTCGAGGACGTCGACCTGTGCACCAGGATGCGGAACGCGCGGTGGACGGTGCTGTTCTCGCCCGAGGTCGAGGTGGTCCACGAGATCGGAGTGTCCTCCCGGAGCATGCCGAAGCGCATGGCCGTGGAACACTCCCGGAGCATCTATCGCTACTTCGACCGCCACGTCGCCCGGGGCCCCCTGGTCCTCCTCAAACCCGCGGTCCGACTGGCGCTGTGGTTGCGGGCTAGGCTGGCCGCTCGGATGCGCCGCCCCTCCCGGACCGGAGGGCTCGGCGGGGTAGCTCGCCCGGAGCGAGGGGATCGCGGTACGAGTGAGCGAGCGGACCCCCCGCCACCGGATGGGACCGGCCGGTGAAGGCCGTGGTCCTGGTGGGGGGAGAGGGCACCCGCCTGCGCCCGCTCACCGAGACGGTTCCCAAGCCGCTGATCCCCTTCATGAACCGGCCGTTCCTCCACCAGGTCCTGGACCATCTCGCGAGGTACGAGGTGGAGGAGGCGGTGCTGTCGTCGCCCTACCTGGAGCGGGAGTTCCATTCGTTCCTCGACGAACGGAGAGGGCCGCCCCGGATCACGTGGATCACCGAAACGGAACCCCTGGGCACGTGCGGGGCCGTGGTCGGAGCGCGCTCCCTGCTCGACGGCACGTTCCTGGTGTTGAACGGCGACGTGCTCACGGACCTCGACCTCTCGGCGCTGGTGGCCTTCCACCGCGAGCGAAAGGCCGTGGCCACCATCGCTCTGACGCGGGTGGACGACGCCCGGCCCTACGGCCTGGTGGATCGGGACGAGCAAGGGAGAGTCCGAGCCTTCCGGGAGAAGCCCCCGGATCTGGTCCCTGGGACGATCAACGCGGGAACCTACGTGCTGGAGCCGCGGGTCCTGGAAGGCGTTCCGGAGGGCGTGGCCGTCTCCATCGAGCGGGAAACCTTCCCCGGGCTCATCGCTCGAGGGGAGGCCGTGTATTCCTTCGTGTGGGAAGGGTACTGGCGCGATCTGGGGACGCCGGAGGCCTACCTCCAGGCTCACCTCGACGCCCTGAGAGGGCTGGTCGGTGAGGTGCCCTCCGGGGGCCCCATCGTCGGCAAGTGGGCCACCGTGCATCCAGATGCCCTCGTCGGGCCCCTCGTGGTGCTCGGGCCGGGGGCGAGCGTTGGGGCGGGGGCCCGTGTGGACCGATCCGTTCTCCACCGGGGGGCGCGGGTGGGGGAGGGCGCCGTCGTGGAGGACTCTATCCTCGGCCCGGAGAGCGAGGTTGGACCGGGGGCGAAGGTTCGCGACTCGGTCCTGGCCGACCGGACCAAGGTCATGACGGGGTAGATCTTCCTTTTCCCTGCTCAACCCCTGGACACGGCAGACCGATGTGCTAGCTTGAGGCCCCCCATGCGACGCCGAATGGCACTCGTATTGACACTTTGCGCCGGTCTCGTCCTCGTTCCGGGGACGGCCGGGGCGGGCACGACGTTCACCTTCTACGGCTCCGGCTGGGGGCATGGGATCGGGCTGAGCCAGTGGGGGGCCCAGGGATTGGCCACCAAGGGTTGGGGCCCCAGCCAGATCCTGCGCCACTACTACCGGGGGACCAGCGTCGCCCAACGGACCCCGCCGGCCGAGCGGTTCCGGATCGGTCTCCTTCAGTACGAGGGCACCATCGTTCTCCGGGCGGAGGATGGGTCGTTCCGTCTGGAGCTTTCGAGCGGCCGGGTTCTCTCCCGAGCCCAGGAAGGCGCCACCCGGAAGATCCTGATCCGGCGGACCTCGGACGGGCGGGACGTGTACAGGATCAAGGACGCCTCGGGCAAGCTCCTGGCCCAGGGAGGAAGCCCATCGAACCACCTGCTGGCGCGCCGGAGCGACGGCGCCGTGATCCGCGTCATCGACGGCGGCTGGCCGCACATGGTGGGCCGCGGGTGGCTCCAGTTCAACATCGTGGGGCTCCGGTCGGCCCACCTGCTGGCCATCGTGGGGGCCGAGCCGTATCTGTTCGGGCTGGCCGAGGTGCCGTCCTCCTGGGACACGGACGCCCTGGAAGCGCAGGCCATCGCGGCACGCTCGTACGCCTGGGAGAAGATCGCCCGGCTGGGACAGAGGCGGTCCGGCTGCAACTGCGGGCTGTTCGCCACCACCGTGGACCAGTACTACGTGGGATGGGACAAGGAAGTCGCCACGATGGGCGACCGATGGGTGGCCGCGGTGCGGAACTCTGCTCGAAAGATAGCCCAGCACGACGGGTCGACGATCCAGGCCTACTACTCCTCGGCGAGCGGCGGGCACACGGAGAACAACGAGGTCGTGTGGGGAGGGACGCCACAGCCTTACCTTCGCGGCGTATGCGACCCAGCCGAGTACGGCGTCACCTCGGCGAGCGAGAGCACAATGGTGCTCGAGCGGTGGTCGGAGGCGTTCGGTGACTCGAGCGTCACGTCGCGGCTGGGGCTGGGGATCGGCACCGTGCGCGACTTCCGGAACTTCGTGCGCGGGGTGTCGGGCCGGGTGAAGACGGTCACCGTCGTGGGATCGAACGGCTCCGCGGTGGTCACCGGCTGGACCATCCGGTCGCGGCTGGGGCTGAGGGACACGCGGTTCTGGGTCAATTCCAACCACAACATCACCGGGCGGATCCGGCGAGCCTACGACAACCTCTCGTGCAAGCCCGGGATCGCCACGGGATCACAGCGGAGCATCGTCGGGGGCCGTTTCCAGGCCTTCGCGAACGGGCGCCTCTACCTCCACTCCGCCAAGGACGTGGTGACGTGGATCCGTGGAGCCATCCTCACGAAGTACCTGGCCAAGGGGGCCCACCGCGGTTTCCTCGACCTGCCGTACAGATGGAAGAGCATCGACGAGGGCCGCGGTCGCCGCGCATGGTTCGACAACGGCCAGATCCTGTGGAAGACGAGCAGGGCGGAGGCGTTCGAGATCCATGGTCCCGTCCTGGATCACTACCTGGCCGCCGGAGGCTTCTCCGGGTTCGGCTATCCCATCACCGACGTCACGAGCGTTGACGACGGCGACGGCGACTCCGCCACGCAGACGCGGCAATCGGTCTTCGACAACGGGACGATCAGCTGCTCGACAACGGATGGCGGAGCGACCTGGGCTTGCACTCCCTGACTGGGCTCGCTTAGGCGGAGCTCGGTTCGGGGGCGTTGCTGGTCCCTCTGAACTGCTTGATGAAGCCCTGGACGGCGAGCACCGCCTTGTCGGCGTCGGTCACCCTGGGGCACTCCTGCAGCTTGGTCCACGCCGTGAACGCAAGACTGGTGCCTTCCGAGAGGTCCGGATATGGGGCCATGATCACCTTCTCCTGTCCCTGGGCCAACTCCGCCAAGGCCGCGCGCACGTTCTCTGGGAGGGCGTCATTGCCCTCGGCCCGGTAGTAGATGATCACGTAGGCGTGTTCCAGGTTGTGCACCGCAAGAGGCTCGGGCACCGCTTGGTCGTACGCGTGAACGTCCGACGGGAGTGTGCTCGACGAGTGAGGGCCGGAGGTCGCAGGCGTGGTTCCGTACTCGGGCGGGCTGCTCCCCTGCTGGAGGTGGCCTCGTCCCTCGCTGGGCAGGCTCTGGATCTCGCCGCATCCAAGGGTATCCGCAGCCGCCGCGGCCCGCTCGAGGAGCCGGCGGTCCTCGTAGAAACGGTATCCAACGAAGGCGGTGGCTCCGCCGAGCACCGCCACGACAACCCCCCACCGGATGGCCCGGGTCATGAGCCGCCGGCGGCGGGCGGCCCGGATGATGCGCTCCCGCTCTCGCCGGGCCGCCTCCTTCCGCTCCTGACGAGCCCGAGGTGTCGGGGCGGCGGCCGGGGCTTCCTGGATCCTTCGCTTGCGCTTCTTCTTCTTGGCCATGAACGAGGGTTGCGGGCAACGAGGTCTAACTATAGACGACGGTTCGCGAGCGGCGGCGGGCGATGGTAGCGGCGCTCCTGGCAGGGGCCTACGTGGTGCTTCTGGCCGGCGGTGGGGCCCTGCTGGTGGCGGCGCTGGCCGGGGCGGAGACGTCCGCATGGCTCGTGGCGGGGGCCGTAGGTGCTCTGTGGCTGTGCGCCGTGGTGGCCGCGGGACTTGCCACCCATGCGTTCCTCCGACGTCGATGGTGGTGGGGCGTCGCTCTGTTGGCTGCGTGGCCGGTCTCGGTGCCAGGCTACGTGTGGCTGCTTCGCAGGGAGTACGCGACCGGGTCAGGCGAACCGGACGTGAGCTGAGGGATCGAGCGGTGGTCGCGGCGGAGGCTCGCCCGGGGGAGCGGGCCCGCACGCCACCGATCCCATGGCCAGCCACTCCGTTCCCAGCCCCAGGGCTTCGGCCGCCTCTTCCTTGCAGAACAGGCTGGATGAGATCCAGCATGAGGCGTATCCCTGGGCGTGCAGCGCCAGCATGAAGTTCTGCACGCCGGCACCGGTGGCCAAGAGGAACATGTCTCGCTCGCCTTCCTGACGTCGAGGGTCCGGGTAGCGATCCGCTGCCCCCAGAGCGAGAAAGGGGACCGCGAGGATGGGCGCCTCTTCGAAGAGGGCGTCCGAACGGCCCACCCGGCGAGCGATGGTGGCCTCGGAGACGCCGTCCGCTCCAAGGTCCCTCCGCCAGGCGGCCGCCATCGCGCCGAGCAGGCGGCGGCGGGCCGGCCCTCGGTCGAGGAGGATCCACACCCAGGGGCGGGTCCGGTGCCGGGAGCCGTGGGGGACCGGGGCGGTGAGCGCCGAGGCGACCGCCTCAAGGATCACCTCACGGGGAACGCCGCCTTCCCCGAACTCCCGGATCGTTCGACGGGTAGAGATGGCCTGGAGGGGAGACCACCGAAACATATCCTCGTCGGGGGCCCGGACGAGGTCGCGGGCGCGACCGGGTTCCACGCTCTCCGGCGGGCGAAGCCCTCGGACCACTGCCACCGGGACGCGGTCGGCCTTTCCCATCACCAGCCCGGAGGCCGCCGCCACCTCGTCGGCGAGGGCAACCACCGTGACCTGCAGCGGTCGGCCGTGGTGGTCGGGTGTCCCCCTGAGATCGACCAGGGCGGGGATCCCCGCGCACCCGATAGCCACGTTCACCAGCCCTCGGCGCCACGGGCGCCCGAATGTGTCGGTCACCACCACCCCGACGGCCCGCCCGGTGTGCACCCGAACGCCTTCTCGGATCCGGTCGGCGGAAGCGTCGGGATCCTCGGGGAGGAGGGACAGCAATCCCTCGGCCACGTTGGATGCGTCGACGCCGGCGTTCGCGCATACGAACCCCTGGGGGGTCTCCGCGATGACCAGGCCGCCGCGGTGAGCGACGATACGCCGAGCCTCCTTGGCCACCCACTCGGCCTTCCGCTCGCCGTCGGGCACCAGGCGACCCTCCGCCTTCGAGACGGCCTTCTGGGTCACTGCCAGGACGTCGCCGTCGACGAGGTCGATGCCATCGCCGACGAGGGCCTGCGCGATCAGGGCGGCGAGGTCGTCGCCTTCGACCACCTCGGGCATCGCTCGAACCGGCACGACCTCGACGCTGGGTGTGCTTCTGGTAGTCATGACGCGATCAGCGCGAGAGCGGCCCTGGCCACCCGCTCGGCATCCCCGTCGTCGTCCATGATCGTGTCCGTGGCGCCGACCCGCATGTCCAGCGCGTCCTGGATCCGCGGGGCCAGTGACCCGTCCCGCTCGTCGACCAGGAACGCTGAGAGCAGCCCGCGGTACGCCGCGGCTGCTCCATAAGCGGACACCTCCAGGCCGGCCGCCGGCATCAGACGATCGGCCATCCCGCGCAGAGGGGCGCCGGCGACGATGGGGGTCACGCCCACGGCTCGGTCCCTCCGGGCCCGAACGGCGTCGGCCATCCCGGGAACCGCCAGGATCGGAAGGATGCTGGCCACCGGGTTCGACGGGCAGACCACGAGGGCATCGGCGTCGAGGATGGCCTCGATGGCGCCCGGGGCCGGGCGGGCGGCGGCCGCGCCGGCGTAGCCGACCCCTTTCACCTCGTCCTCCGCTCCCCGGGCCACCCAGTACTCCTGGAAGTGCAGGTCGAGGGCGGTCCCCGAGCCGTCCACGGCCTGGACCCGGGTGGCCACCGGGTCGTCCGACATCGGAAGGAGGCGCGTCCGCACTCCGAACCCCCGACACAGGGCTTCGGTGGCCTCGGTGAGGCTCCGACCTTCCGAGAGCAGGTGTCCGCGGAAGAGGTGCGTGGCCAGGTCGAGGTCGCCCAGGGCGAACCAGGCCTCGCCCCCGATCCTCCCAAGCTCGTCACGGGTCCGGAACGTCTCCTCGGCCCGGCCCCACCCGCGCTCTCGGTCGGCCACGCCGGCCAGCCAGTACAGGACGGAGTCCAGGTCAGGGGAAACGTGCAGGCCGTGCAGACGGAGGTCGTCCCCGGTGTTGACCACCACGGTGACGTCCTCGGGCGGCACCACGCGGACGAGCCCCCGGAGGAACTTCCCGGCGCCGACCCCGCCGGCCAGGGCCACCACCCCCATGGCCGAAGCCTACGTCCAACCTCGCTGCGCCGTAAGGCGGGTAGCATCCTTCCCGTGGACGAGCCGACACTCTCCAACACGCAGCTCGCCGAGTTGCTGGCTGTGGGGTCGGAGTGGGAGGAAGGGCATCGGGCCCGCTCTCTGCGACGAGCCGCCTGGTCCGCACTCTCGTGGGACGAGGAGGCCGCGGTGCTGGCGGAGCAGGATCGTCTCACCGAGCTTCGGGCGGTGGGACCGTGGGTGGCGGCTCGGATCGAAGCCCTCCTCGACGACCCGCCGGAAGAGCCTGATCCGCCTCCCCTCCGCCGGGGCTTCCTCTCGCTGGCGGACGCCCGTCGGATCGTCGCCGAACACCCCCAGCTCCGGGCGGGGCTTCGCGGCGACCTCCAGATGCACACGACGTACAGCGACGGCCGGGCGTCGCTCTCCGAGATGGTGGAAGCGGCCAGGGGGCACGGCCACACCTACGTCGCCGTCACCGACCACTCGAAGGGCCTAAGGATCGCTCGGGGAATGGACGAGGACGGGTTCGCCCGTCAGGACCGGGAGATCGACGAGCTGAACGCGGAGCTCGAGTCTCGGAGTGAGGCGATCCACGCGTTGCGGGCGATCGAGGCGAATCTCTCGCCGGAAGGGGAGCCGGACATGGGCCCCGCCTGGCTCGCGAGCAGGGAGCTCGTGCTCGGCGCTTTCCACTCGAAGCTTCGAGAGACGGACGACCAGACCGAACGGTACCTGGCCGCCCTCCATGGTGGGGCCATCGACGTGCTGGCGCATCCGCGAGGGAGGAAGTTCAACCAGCGGCTCGGTCTCCCTGCCGACTGGCCCCGGGTGCTGGCCGCGGCGGCGGAGGTAGGAGTGGCCGTCGAGATCGACGCGTTCGCCGACAGGCAGGACCTCGACGTCGACCTGGCAGCTCTGGCTCGCGACCAGGGGACGTGGATCTCCGTCGGGACCGACGCTCACCGTCGCGACGAGCTTCGGTTCGTGGAGATCGGCGTGGCCACGGTCATCCTCGCGGGCGTCCCGCCCGAGCGGGTTCTGAACCTCTTGGGGAGGGAGGAACTCCTCGCCTGGGTGGCGGCCCGCCGTTCGTCGTCGCTGGAACGCCGCGCCCGAGCTGGTGGTTTGGCGTAGGCTGGGGCGTCGTGCTCACTGAGCGGGCGATCGCGCGGGCGCTGTCGCGCGCCACCGCCGGCAAGTCCCTCGCTGTCGACGAGGCCACGGCGCTGCTGTCGGCCCGCGGCCCGCAGCTCGACGACCTGTTGCGGCTGGCGTCGGCGCTCCGCGACCGCGGCCACGGGCGCACCATCACCTACTCGCGGAAGGTGTTCATCCCGCTCACCATGTTGTGCCGCGACCACTGTCACTACTGCACGTTCGCCAAGCCGCCGGCCCGACTGGAGAAGCCGTTCCTCACGCCCGAGGACGTCGTGGCGATCGCCGAGTCCGGGCGAAGGGTCGGATGTAGAGAGGCCTTGTTCACATTGGGCGACAAGCCGGAGGATCGCTACCCGATGGCGCGAGCGTGGCTGGCGGAGCGGGGCTACCACTCGACCCTCGACTACGTGCGAGCGATGTCCATCCGGGTCATGGAGGAGACCGGGTTGCTCCCCCACCTGAATCCGGGGGTGATGACGTGGGAAGAGATGGCGCGACTGAAACACGTCTCGGCGTCCATGGGGCTCATGCTCGAGCACGCCACGCCCCGGCTCATGGAGAAGGGCATGCCGCACTTCGGCTCGCCCGACAAGGATCCTTCGGTCCGCCTGCGAACCATCGAGGACGCTGGGCGGTTGTCGATCCCATTCACCACCGGGATCCTCGTGGGCATCGGCGAGACATCTCGGGAGCGGGCCGAGTCGCTGTTCTCCATCCGTGAGCTTCATCGGAAGTACCGCCACGTGCAGGAGGTGATCGTCCAGAACTTCAAGGCGAAGCCGCGCACTGCGATGCATCGTCATCCCGAGCCCGAAGAAGAGGAGTTCCTCGCCGCGGTGGCCACCGCGCGAGTCGTGCTTGGGCCCCGGGTGAACGTGCAGGCGCCGCCGAACCTGTCCGACCCCGATTATCCTCGCCTCCTCGACGCCGGCATCAACGACTGGGGCGGCGTGTCGCCGGTGACGCCCGACCACGTCAACCCGGAGGCCCCGTGGCCGAAGCTCGACGACCTTCGTCGCCGCACCGAGGAGAAGGGGTTCGAGCTCCGCGAGCGGCTGTGCGTGTATCCGGAATACGCGACGCGCCCTGACCCGTGGCTCGCCGGGAAGATGCAGAAACCGGTGGCCGCGCTGCTCGGCAAGGACGGCCTGGCGCGGGAGGGGCAGCGTCCGGAGCCGATCGCGTGGCAGGACCCCGACGTTCAATGGAAGCCCCGGCTCATCCCGCTCACGTTCGCCAAGCGCGACGGCGACGGTCAGCGGCCGGACACGCTGGACGTTCACGGCGACTGGGAGGCCATCGAGGTGGAGGCGACCCGGGCGTGGTCGCGACGCAGAATTGATCCGGCTCGATTGGACACCGCCATCAAGTCCGGGCTTCGCAAGGCCGAGTCGGGCCGCCCCGACGACATCACGGACGACGAGGCTGTGGCACTGTTCCAGGCCGAGGGTGAGGCCCTGGAGGCCCTGTGCCGGGTGGCCGACGGCCTGCGGCGGGATGCGGTCGGCGACGACGTCACCTACGTGGTCAATCGCAACATCAACTTCACGAACGTCTGCTACACGGGGTGCCGGTTCTGTGCATTCGCCCAGCGGGAGGTGGACCCGGAGTCGTATACCCTCACCCTTGGCGAGGTCGCCGACCGGGCCGAGGAGGCCTGGACGTATGGGGCCACCGAGGTGTGCATGCAGGGCGGGCTCCACCCCAGCCTTCCCGGGGAGTTCTACTTTCAGCTCCTCGAGGCGGTGAAGGCCCGGGTCCCGGGGATCCACGTGCACGCGTTCAGCCCGATGGAGGTGCTGAACGGGTCGGCCCGCCTCGGGATTTCGTTCCGGGAGTTCCTCCAGGAGTGCAAGGGCCGCGGCCTCGGGACGATCCCCGGGACCGCCGCCGAGATCCTCGACGACGACGTGCGATGGGTCCTCACCAAGGGAAAGCTCCCCGCCGACACCTGGGAGGAGGTTGTCCGCACGGCACACTCGCTGGGGATCCGGTCGTCGTCGACCATCATGTACGGCCACGTCGACGCCCCGCCCCACTGGGTGGCACACCTGCGCAGGTTGGTCCGGATCCAGGGCGACACCGGCGGATTCACGGAGTTCGTGCCGCTCCCGTTCGTTCATCAGAACGCGCCGATCTACCTCGCGGGCAAGGCGCGACCTGGCCCGACGTTCGCCGATAACCGCCGGATGCATGCCGTGGCCCGCATCCTGCTCCACGGCAGGATCCCCAACGTGCAGGTGTCGTGGGTGAAGATGGGCTTCGACGCGTGCAAACTCATCCTGGAGGGCGGGGCCAACGACTTCGGTGGAACGTTGATGGAGGAAACGATCTCTCGCATGGCCGGCGCTGAGTGGGGGATCCGCAAGGAACCGTGGGAGCTCGAGGAAGCGATCCGCGCGATCGGCCGCATCCCCGTGGAGCGCAGCACGACGTACGAACGCGTCGTCCGAGAGAACGGTCGGGTCGTGTCGTCGCGATAAGACGTGGCGTGAACTGACGAGCGCGATCAACTCCGCGAAAACTTGGCGAAAAAGTTTTCCACAACGCTCGATTTCCTCTTTGAAAAAAGTCATCATCAGGACTGGACAAAGGTGCTGCGCTCGTTCCAGAATTACACAGGTGTGATTCGGGGAGGGCGGCGTGCACCACTACATGCCATGGCAGGAGCGAGCAAGGTGCCGAGAGTTCGATCCGGAAGTCTTCTTCCCCGAGAAGGGAGGTTCCTCGCGCGAGGCGAAACGTATCTGCGCGGAGTGCGAGGTTCGGATCGAGTGCCTCAACTACGCGCTGCGCCGCGACGAACGGTACGGCGTGTGGGGTGGCATGAGCGAGCGGGAG
>DASYVD010000044.1:0-11142 GCA_036000545.1 Actinomycetota bacterium
AGAGATCCCCAGCACCGGACCGTAGGGGAACCGCCGGACCAGCCCGAGCCGGCTCCCGAGCGCCGGGTCGGTGTCCAGCCGGAGGAGTTCCCCCTCCGAGGAGCGGACGATCTCCGACGCCCACCGGAAGGTGGAGACCGCTCGGGTGGCCTCCACGGTGGCCCACTTGAGGGGCTTCCCGCCCTCCTGGGCGATCTGCCGGGCCACGTCGTCGAGGCGCTCCTTGATCCGGGTGGAGATGTGCAGGAGCGCCTCCGCCCTGGCGTGGACGGGGAGGGTGCGTGACTCCTTCTCGAAGGTCCTCTCCGCGGCGTCCACCGCCTCCTCGATGTCGGCGTCGGTCGGCACGCCCACCTTCGCCACGACCGAGCCATCGAAGGGACTCTTCACCTCGAAGGCCTCGTCGCCGGTGCGCCACTCCCCGGCCACCAGGAACGGCCTCGTCTGGGGCCTCGCGCTCACCTCGCTCATTCCCCCTTCAGTCATTACTGCTCGGTCATTCCTCCTCAGTCCGCTGCCTTCGGCAGCGTCCTTCAGCCAGGGGGAATGCAGCAGCCTGATCGGCTCCGCTTCGCTCCGCCGGGCTGCTGGGCACCCCACGGATCTCGCTCGCTTCGCTCGCTGCGATCCGCGGGGGCCCCGCCACTTTCCCCCTGGACCCCCTAGTCGATCGGCGCCATGACGTGCTTGAGCTCGGTGTAGTGCTCGATCCCATAGATGCTCATGTCCTTTCCGTACCCGCTCTGCTTGTAGCCGCCGTGAGGCATCTCAGGCGTGAGCGGGATGTGGGTGTTGATCCACACGGTTCCGAACCGGAGCTTCCGCGAGGCGTTCAGGGCCCGGCCGATATCCCGCGTCCACACCGACGCCGACAGCCCGTAGTCGACGTCGTTGGCCCAGGCGATCGCTTGGTCGTCGTCCTCGAACCGCTGGACCGTGACCACCGGGCCGAACACCTCGCGCTGGACGATCTCCGAGCTCTGATCGATATCGGTGATGACGCTGGGCTTGTAGAAGAAGCCCGGGCCGTCGATCCCCTCGCCTCCCGTCAGGACCTTGGCCCCGGCGTCACGGGCGCGATCGACGAACCCTGTGACTCGCTCGAGCTGCTCCTTGGAGACCAGCGGACCCATCTCCGTGTCCGCCGCCGACGGGTCGCCGACCTTCAGCGATTCAACGGCCGGCACCAGCTCGGAGAGCAGGTTTTCGTAGATGCCTCCTCCGGCGAGCACCCGGGTCGCCGCGGTGCAGTCCTGGCCTGAGTTGAAGTAGCCGGCGACCTTGATCCACTCCACGGAGCTTTCAAGATTCGCGTCGTCGAAGACCACCACTGGGGCCTTGCCTCCCAGCTCTAGGTGCACCCGCTTGAGGGTGTCCGCGGCGACCCTGGCCACCTCTTTTCCCGTCGTTACCTCGCCGGTGAGGGAGACCATCCCCACGCCCGGGTGCTTGACGATGGCCTGGCCGGTGGGTACCCCGTCGCCGAGCACCACGTTGAACACGCCGGGCGGGAAGATGTCCGCGGCCAGCTCGGTCATGCGCAGCAGCGTCAGGGGCGTCCACTCCGAGGGCTTGAGCACAACTGTGTTGCCCGCGGCCAGCGCCGGGGCGAACTTCCACATCGCCATGTACAGCGGGTAGTTCCAGGGAGCGATCAGCCCCACCACGCCGATCGGCTCACGTCGGAGCCAGCTCGTGTACAACGTGCCGTCCTGCTTGTAGTACTCCCCCGTCGACAGGCCACCGACGATTCGGGCAGCCCCGGCGAAGAACCGAACCTGCTCCGCGATCACCATGATCTCGTCGGAGACCACCCACGAGGAGGGCTTCCCGACGTTCTCCGACTCCAGCCGTCCGAGCTCATCGGCGTTCTCCTCGATGGCGTCGGCCAGCTTCAGCATCATCGCGCTGCGCTCGCCGGGTGTCGTGTCGAACCAGGACTCGTCGAAGGCCTTTTGGGCGGCCTCGACGGCCCGGTCGACGTCCTCTTCGGTCCCCCGGGGGATCTCGGCGATGGTCCCCCCGGTCGCCGGGTTGACGACGGGGAGGCCCTCCTCGGCCGCCCCGTCGGTCCACTCGCCTCCGATGAACATCTGTCGGCGCTGCGTCGTCGTGGCCATGCCTGATTCCTCCTCAGCGTGGTTCTCTCTCAGCGAAGCCTATCCAAATCGTCCAACGCCGCGGCGTCGCCGGTTGGGCCAAGGGGGGCGGCCCCCGTGTACGGTTGGGCCAACCGACGCCCGACGGATCTGCGGCTCGGTCCCCGGAGCCGTCCCTACCACACGTCCCCCGGCCGCCAGTCGCAGCTGATCGGGGCAGACGGATCGAGGTCGGGGGACGTCGGCGTCAGGCGGACGAGCACGTAGCCGTCCTCCTCGGGCGTCGGGACGAGCCCGCTGTCCGTGTGGACGAACGTGGGACCCTTCCACACGATCCATCCCAACCGTTCGTAGAACGACTGCCTCCCCGAATCCAGCGCGCCCAGCTGGAATGTTCGATCGATGTACTCTCCGACCTCCTTCATGACCGCCGACCCCCACCCCCGTCCCCGATACTCCGGCGAGGTCGCCACCGCCTCGACGTACCCGGTGGCCAGGTCGTGCCCGCTCGTGTGCAACCGGCGCTCGATGACGGCCGCGTGTGACACGACGGCTCCGCCCTCCTCCAGGACGAAGTGCAGGCCACCGAATGCATGGTCCCAGTCCTCATCGGTGAATTCGTCGTCTTCGTCTTGCCAGGAGGCGTGGAACAGAGCTCGGAGGGAGGCCATCTCGTCTCCTCGGAGGTCGCCGCTCGCCACCCGCCTCACGACCGCCACGTCCGGACGATACCTCGGAGCCGCCGGACGAGCCTTGCCGTGCCTGGGAGTTGCGCGTGAGAACGGAGGAGCATCGCGCAAGGTAGCATTGGCGGCCCGGGGACGAGGGGTCCAGGTGGGCAGCAGCCCCTCGGAGCGGAGCTGATCAGGTGCTGCATTCCCGCCTGGCCGAAGGACGCTGCCAGGTGGCAGACTGAGGAATGACAACAGGAGCGGCCGTGCACAGGCTCTCGGAGATCGTGGCGGCCCTCATCTTGCCGCGGTCGGAGCCGGGAGCGCTGCCGGTGGTCGACGTCGGCGGCCAGTTCGAACCCAGAGACGAGGAAAGCGCGGCTCAGTCGCTCAACGCGGCCTTCCTCCTCGCCGCGGCTGGGCCCGGGCACCCCCGGGCGGGGGAGGCGGCCCACCATCTGGCCGGCAAGGCCGATTCTGGCGACCCGGTGGCGTCCTTTTACACCGAAGGGCTGCGGCGAATCGAGAACGAGGCGCGGGACATCGCGGAGCGTGACGCCGGCTTCTCCGAACGGCTCGACGATCTGGCCGCGTACCTCGCCGGCGACGGGGCCGGACGTTCAGCGGAGGAGCTGGCCGAGCGCACGTGGGGCGTCTTCTTTCCCGAAGCAACCGGGATCCGCGGGCACGAGGAAGCGCGCGTGGAGGAGGTCCGTCGCCGTCGCACGATCCAGGTCACCGGGACCAACCCGGATCCGCTGACCGATCCAGCCAGCCAGGTCCTGTTCACTGCCAACCTGCTGCTCACCGGACCTCCGGCGGGGCGCGAGATCGACGATCTGGATCTCGCGGACGAGGTAAAGCGCGGGCTGCATCAGGCTGAACGGGAGCCGCAGCTCTTCTGGTACGACCACCCGGTCCAGATCGGTGTCGAGCCCGCCGCCAGCGAGCTCCTCTACGGCCTGCGCGCGGTGGATCGCGGAGTAGCGTTCGAGAAACGCCGCGGGACGATGCCGCCCGGCGAACGGCTGCGACTGGTCCTCTCCATCTCCACGACCCACCACGCCCTCGAAGGGGTCGCTCGCCGCTACCTCAGCGACGAGGTCCGCAGGATGGGCGAGCTGGAGCATGCGGAGCTGTACGCATTCGCGGAAGCCGACCCGGCCCGGCTCGTGAGCGACGTCCTCGCTCCGGCCGCCGAAGCGTTCCTCGGCCGGAAGGATGCAGGGTCGATCCTCGGCGTGTTCGGCGTACGCGGCCGCTACGGGCGTCACCACAGCTTCGGCAAGGCTATCGCCGCCCTCTGGCACGTACTGGTCGACCCCGACGTTGTGGCCACGTTCAAAACCGACCTTGACCACAGCTGGCCCCAGGAGGAGCTGGTGACCGCGACCGGGAAGTCGCTCCTCGAGCATTTCATCTATCCGCTCTGGGGCGGCACCGGGCTCGACGGACAGGGCCGCTCTCTGGAGCTGGGGGCCATGGCGGGGGCGCTGGTGAATGAGGCCGACATGGGCGAGGGGCTGTTCTCGCCCGACGTGCCCTTCCCCGAACGCCCCCCGGAGGCCGACGAGTTCGTGTTCTTCAGCGCACTCCCCCAGGGGCTGTCCACGCTGGGAGAGGCGTCGACTCGCTACGGCGCCGGCGGTCCTGACGGGGTCGCGACGGCGCTCGAGCGCGTCCACGTGCATGGAGGCACCGCCGGCATCCTGGTCGACAGCCTGCGGCGCCACCGCCCTTTCACGCCGTCGTTCATTGGCCGCGCCGAGGATCAAGCGTATGTGCTCTCCCTCTTCGGCGAGCCCGAACCGCGCCTCGCCTACGTCCACAACCGCGAGCTCATCCAGCGCCACGACAAGAAGGCCTTCGCTGGGGCCGCGATCGAGGCCTCCCGCATCCCCACGTTGATCGGCGACTACGAGCGCATCCTGCTCTTCTCTGGGCTCGCCGGGGTCCTCACGGAGGATCGTGAGGCGCTGAAGGCGATGGCCAACCCATTCACCGGCGGCTTCATCTCCAAGATCCCCGTGACGGTCATGTTCCTCCGCCTGGCGCTCAGGGCGGGGGCCATGTTCGCCAAGGGTGAACACGAGGAGGCGGAGGGGCTCCTCACCTTGGGAGCCGAGCGGCTGAGCCAGACGCTCGCATTCGTGGACGGAAACCCGAGCGAGCTGGCGCGGTGCTACCGCGTCGAGCGAGAGGGGTGGGAACTCTTTTACGACACCCTCGTCGTGCTGGAGGGGCGTCTGGCCGAGGGCGACCCCTTGGCCGCGGAGCTGGCCGGCCGGGCCCGCGGGATCGTCGAAGGGTGTGTGGTCAGGTGACGCACCTCCCAGAGGATCGCTCCCGGTTGCCGAGCCTGGGCCCTCGCGGTGAGGGGTGGGTTCTCATCCAGTTCGCCCTCCTCACCGTCGTGATCGCAGCCGGTCTGCTCGGTCCGCGGTGGCCGGAGCAGGCCCGCCTGCACCGACTCGTGGCGGCGGTCGCGCTCGGAGCCGCAGGAGCAGGGCTCGCGGCCGGGGGTATCGGCTCACTGGGCCAGTCGGTGACGCCGATGCCGCGACCCCACGGCCGGGCAGTACTCAAACAGCGTGGCCTCTACACCAAAGTGCGCCACCCCATCTACGGAGGGGTGATCCTGATCGCCTTCGCATGGTCGTTCGTCATGAGTCCGTGGGCGCTGATCCCTGTTGGTGCGCTGGCGATCCTCTTCTCCCTGAAGGCGAACCTCGAGGAGCACTGGTTGACTCAGCGCTACCCCAACTATCCCGACTACGCGCGACGGGTCCGCCGGCGCTTCGTGCCGTACGTGTGGTGACTCACCCCCGTTTCAGGGAGCCAGGCGCTCCGTGACCCAACCCTCGTCTTGCCTGGTGTAGCGCACCCGGTCGTGGAGGCGGTCCTCTCGGCCCTGCCAGAACTCGATCACCTCGGGCTCCACGCGAAAGCCTCCCCAGAACGGCGGAAGCGGGATGTCGTCGGAGAAGCGGGCCCGGGCCTCCTCGAACCGCCGCTCGAGTGCCGCGCGGCCGGGGATCACTTCGCTCTGCGGGGACGCCCACGCCGCCAAGCGATGACCGGGAGGGCGCTGCCGGAAATAGGAGTCGGACTCCTCTCGGGAAAGGATCTGGGTCGGACCGGTCACCCGGACCTGGCGGTGAGCGTCGGCCCAGTAGAACACCAGTGCGGCCCGGGGATTCTCAATGAGCTCCCGAGCCTTGGGGCTCTCGTAGTTGGTGAAGAACACGAATCCATTTCCGTCGAAGCCTCTGAGGATCACCATCCGCGCCGAGGGCCGGCCTTCTCGATCGGCGGTGGCCAGAAACATGGAATCGGCGACTTCGGGCGAGAGAGCGACGGCCTTCGCTTGGTCCCACCAGCGCTGGAACCTGGCCAGCGGATCGGGCTCGGCGCCAGAGGGGTCGAAGGTCTCCGGCGGGTCGGGAGGCACCGCCAAGTCCTCATCGGCCATGGGAGCGATCCTCGGGGAGGCCGTGCTCCCCCACCAGCGGGACGAACGTCGCGGGGGTAAGCCGGGCCTTCTCGACCAAGCGGCCTTGGTCCTTCCGGTAGGCGATCACGGTCTCGTCCCCACCCGGGCCCAGGGGATGGACCAGACGACCTCCCTCGGCGAGTTGCTCGACCAGCGGCCCGGGAACAGCCGGGGCCGCCGCCGAGACCACGGTGGCATCGAACGGAGCCCGCTCGGGGAGCCCCTTCGTTCCGTCCCCCACCACCACGGTCACCCCGGCGAACCCTGCGGCCTCAAGGTTGCGGCGGGCCCACTCCGCGAGGTCGGGAAACCGTTCGATGGAGAACACCTCCCGGGCAAGCACCGCCAGGATGGCGGTCTGGAACCCGAGACCGGTGCCCACCTCGAGCACCCGCTCGTGTCCCTCGAGCCTGAGCCCGGCGACCATCCGAGCGATCAGGGAGGGTTGGGTGGTCACCTGACCGTGAGGGATGGGGATGGGGCGATCCTCGTAGGCACGCTCCTCCCACTCCGGCGGCACGAAGCGATTCCGGGGCACCCGGCGGAACGCGTCGAGCACGCGCCGGTCCCCCACCCCCTCCCTTTCTATGACCCGGACCAGGGTCTCGGGTGACCGGGGAGGTGTGGCCACTCGCCGCTGCCTGAAGCGATCAGAACCAGCGCGTGGTGACGACCTTCTGACGGGTGTAGAAGCGTACGGAATCGCGGCCCGTCGCGTGAAGGTCGCCGAAGAACGAGGACTTCCATCCGGTGAACGGAAGGAAGGCCATCGGAGCGGCCACCCCGATGTTCACGCCCAGCATCCCCGCCTCCACTCGGCGCCGGAACTCCCTCGCGTTCTTGCCGGAGGTGGTGAAGATCGACGCCATGTTCCCGTACGTGCTGCTGTTGGTGACCCGCAGGGCATCGTCGATGTCGGAGGCCCGGACCACCGAGAGCACAGGCCCGAACAGCTCGTCCTTCCACAAGCGCATGTCCGGCGTGACCTGGTCGAAGATCGTAGGGCCGAGGAAGAAGCCGTCCGAGGGGCCCACGCCGCGACCGTCCGCCACGAGCTTCGCCCCGACCTCCTGGCCCTCCTCGATGTACCCGACCAGCTCCTTCCGGCGCTCGTCGCGGATCACCGGGCCCATGTCGACGTCGGGATCGGTTCCCGGTCCCACCCTGAGCCGCCCGGCCTCCTCGGCGAGCTCCCGAACCAAGGTGTCGCCGACCTTGCCCACGCCGACGGCGACGCTCCCCGCCAGGCAGCGCTGCCCCGCGTTGCCGAACGCGGAGGACACGATGGCCGGGACCGACCGCTCAAGGTCGGCGTCGTCCATCACCAGGAGGTGGTTCTTGGCTCCGCCCAGGGCCTGGACCCGCTTCCCCGCCGCCGCGGCCGTCGCGTAGACGTACTTGGCTACGCCGGCCGAGCCGACGAACGAGACCGCGTCCACGTCCGGGTGCTCGAGGAGCCGGTCGACCGCGTCCTTCGCCCCATGGACCACGTTGAAGGCGCCCTCGGGGAGCCCGGCCTTCTGGAGGATCTCTGCGATCCGGATCGCCGAGAGCGGCGTCCGCTGGGATGGCTTCATCACAAACGTGTTCCCGCACGCCAGGGCGACGGGGATCATCCACAGGGGCACCATGTTCGGGAAGTTGAATGGGGTGATGCCGGCCACAACGCCCACGGGGAACCGGACCAGCGCTTCGTCGATGCCCTCGGCGATCTGGTCCAGGTTCGTCCCCATGAGCAGGGTCGGGGCCCCGCACGCGAAGTCCACAACCTCGATGGCCCGGCGGACCTCCCCTCGGGCGTCGTCCAGGGTCTTGCCGTTCTCCCGGGTTACCAGGAGGGAGATGTCCTCGAACTGCTCCTCCATCAGCGCCTTCATCCGGAAAAGCACCTGGGCCCGGTCCGGCACGGGCGTGTTCGCCCATCCGGGGAACGCTTCCCGAGCCGACGAAATGGCATCGTCCATCTCTTCTGAAGTCGAGTACGGGAGCATGGCGATGGTCTCGCCGGTTGCCGGATCGGGGATGGGATCGACTTCCTCCGAGGAAGAGTCGACGAACCGTCCACTGATGAAGCTCTGCACCGTCTGGGTCACCGCGACTCCTCTCGCACCGTTTACATCGTCGTCCGGCTTCGGGGAACGAACTGTCCTTCGCCTTCCTTGCCGTGCCATTCGCCATTCTCCACGAGGACCTTGCCACGCTGCATGACGACCTCGGGAAGGCCCCGCACCTTCATCCCCTCGAAGCAGGAGTAGTCGACGTTCATGTGATGGCTCTCGGCTGAGATTACTCGCTCGTGGTTGGGGTCGAACACCACGATATCCGCTTCCGACCCGGGGGCGATGGTGCCCTTCCGTGGGTACAGGCCGAACATCTTGGCGGGAGCAGTCGCCACTAGCTCGACGAACCGGTTCAGTCCGATCCGGCCGTCTTTCACGCCCTGGAACAGCAGGGTGAACCGGTCCTCCACGCTGGGGAGTCCGTTGGGAATCTTGGCGAAGTTGCCCTTTCCCAGATCCTTCTGCCCCTTGTAGTTGAACGGGGCGTGGTCGGTGGCCACGATTTGGAGGTCGTCCTGGACCAGCCCGGTCCACAGGTCCTCCTGGTGGTCCTTCGGCCTGAGCGGCGGAGAGCACACGAACTTGGCCCCCTCGAACCCCGGCCGGGCCAGGTCGTCGAGCGACAAGTACAGGTACTGCGGGCACGTCTCCGCAAACGCCGGGAGGCCCCGGTCCCGGGCCTCGCGCACGGCGTTCAGAGCGTCGCGCGAACTGAGGTGGACGATGTAGGCCGGCGTGCCGGCCAGCTCCGCCAACTTGAATGCGCGGTGGACTGCCTCACCCTCCATGGACGCGGGGCGGGTGAGACCGTGGTTCACCGGATCGGTCTTCCCCTGGGCAAGGTACTGCTGCACGAGGATGTCGATGGGCCCGCCGTTCTCGGCGTGCATCATGATCAGCGCCCCACTGTCGGCGGCACGCTGCATGGCCCGGAAGATCGACGCGTCGTCCAGCATGAACACCCCGGGGTACGCCATGAACAGCTTGAACGAGGTCACGCCCTCCCCCACCAGCTCGTCCATCTCCTTGAGCACCTGGTCGTTCACCTCGCGAACGATCATGTGGAACCCGTAGTCGGTCTGGGCTTTCTGAGCCTTCTCGAACCACCGGTCCAGCCCCTGGCGGAGGCCCTCACCGGCGTCCTGGAGAGCGAAGTCCACGATCGTGGTGGTCCCTCCGAACGCCGCCGCCCGCGTTCCGGTGGAGAAGTCGTCCGAGCAGAAGCTCCCGCCGAAGGGCAGATCCATGTGCGTGTGTGGATCCACCCCGCCCGGCATGACGTACCTGTTGCTGGCGTCGATCACCGTGTCTGCTTCGACGTCGAGGTTCAGGGCGATGGCCGAGACCCTCTCCTCCTCAATGAGGACGTCGGCGTTCAGGGTCTCGGTGGCCGTGACCACCGTCCCCCCTTTGACCAGGGTTCTCACGGCAGAAGCTCCGTGAGCTCCTCGTAGGTCTCCGGCCGCCGGTCCCGGAGGAACTGCCACGTGTTCCGGACCTCGCGGATTTGGTCGAGCTCGATGTCGTGGACGAGCACCTCGTCCTCGGTGTCCGACGCCTTGGCCACGATCTGCCCTCGCGGGTTGCAGAAGTACGAGGACCCGTAGAACTTGCCGGAGGAGAGGGGCTCCTCGGTTCCCACGCGGTTGATGGCCGCGATCCAGTACCCGTTGGCCACGGCGTGGGCCGGCTGCTCCAGCTCCCACAGGTACTTGGAGAGCGACTCGATCGTGGCGGAGGGGTTGAACACCAGCTCGGCGCCCTTCAGCCCCAGCGCCCGCCCGATCTCGGGGAAGTGCCGGTCGTAGCAGATGATCAGGCCCACCTTGCCGACCGAGGTGTCGAACACCGGATAGCCCAGGTTCCCCGGCTTGAAGTAGAACTTCTCCCAGAAGCACGGCCCCACGTGCGGGATGTGGGCCTTGCGGTACTTCCCCACCATCGTGCCGTCGGCCTCGATGACCACTGCGCTGTTGTAGTACACGCCCGTCTGGGCCTCCTCGAAGAACGGGACGATGAGGACCATCCCGTGCTCCCGGGCTACCTCCCGCATCCTCGTGACCGTGGGCCCGTCGTCCGGCTCGGCGGTCGCGTACCACTTCGGGTCCTGCTCTGCGGGGAAGTAGGGACCGTGGAAGATCTCCTGGAGACACGTGACCTTGGCCCCTTCCGCGGCGGCCTTGCCGATCAGCTCGACGTGCTTCTCCACGGCTTCCTCTTTGGACATGTTGGCGTGGGCCTGGATCACCGCCGCCCGTACCGTCGTCACCCTCACCACCTCCTGTCTGCCGTCACGGGGCGCGGAACGCCGGGATCACGTGCTCGCCGAAATCCCGGATGATCCCTTCCGGTCCCGGGTCGTCAACCATCGAATAGATGTTGAACTGGGTCATCCCCAGCGCCTCGAGCTCCCGGAGCTTCGCCACCACCTGGTCGGGAGTCCCGATCACGCAGAATCGGTTCACCACCTCGTCCGTGACGAAGGCGGCGTGGTCCGCACCGGTCCGCCCGTGCTCCGAGTAGTCGTAGTGCTCGCGGGCCCTGATGTAGTCGGTGAGCTCCTGAGGAAGATCGGTCGTGCTGTATCGGCTGACCAGGTCGACGACGTGGTTCGACACGAGGGCGGGGAACCACCGGACCTGTTCCCGAGCCTTGGCGACATCGTCGGTAATGTAGCCCGGGGCCGCCACCTGGATCTGGATGTCTTCGAATCGCCGCCCCGCTTCCTCGGCTCCCTCCCGGACGTAGGCCAGCGACCACTCCAGGATGTAGGGATCGGCCAGCTGCATGATGAGGCCGTCGGCAGCCCGCCCGCAGGC
>DASYVD010000045.1:0-2173 GCA_036000545.1 Actinomycetota bacterium
TTGCCACCGACCCCTCTCGCTCGGCGACGATGACCGCGTAATAGGTCGACTCCACTAGACGCTCGATCCGTACCTCGCGAACGCGACAGTCAAGACCCGACAACAAGCCGGTGACCATGGCGTAGGGTCCCGGGCGGGGAAGCTCCACCTCCTCCAGCGCCATCGCTAGCCAGGTCGCCTCGCTCTGGCCGACCCAGATCGGCAACTGGCGGTCCCCGTCGACCTCCTCCAACATGATCACGAACTCGGGCGGCCTATCGCCTTCGGCCGGCAGCCGCACCACATCGCCCGGCCGCATCCGGACCATCCCAGCCTGTTGGACCGTCTCCATCTCCTCCTCCTTCTTCCATGCAGACCACAGCCTTTGCCGGAGGCTCTTCCGGGCCTTGTGCAGCCGAGCCTTCACCGCGCTCACTTCGGTACCCAGCAGCACGGCCATCTCCCTTTGGGTCAGGCCCGAGAAGTAGAACAGCACGACGGCGTCTCGCTGGCCGGAGGGCAACTGTTCCACGGCACCCCGGATCTGACGGGTGAACTCTCGCTCCGCCGCCATCTCAGCGGGATCGAGCCGAGGATCCACCAGTCGGTCGGCGAGAACCCCGCCCGCCACGGCCTCCCACGACCAGCACCGATCCAACCGCTCACGCTGCCATCGTCGGCAGATGTTCAACCCGATACCGGACAGCCATGGCCCGAACCGCTCGGGGTCCCGAAGGGTGCCGATCCCGAGCAGGGCGGCGAGCACCGTATCTTGGACCACGTCCTCGATCACTGAGAACCTCTGAGTGCCCGCCGGCACAGCGCGACGAGCATGTCCCGATGACGCTCGAGAAGCTCCGCGAATGCCTTTCGGTCGCCTCTTCGGGCGGACTCTACGAGTGCGGCGTCGGTGGGGTCGGTCGGGAGGTTCGCCTTCATCGCACCGATAGTCGCATCCGTGGGCATCCTGGTTACCCCGACTCCGGGGAATCCAGAAGTCTCTGGGCGGCTTCAGCGGACCCGGGATGCAGGCTTGGGCAAACGACTTCCTCAAGTTACTCCCTAGCCCGTACAGGTAATCCCGCCTCACCTGAATCCTCCGTGGGAATTGGCCAGTTAGGCTGAGCCCAACATGGGCGGAGGCGGAGCCAATGCCTTCGAGGGACGAGAGAGTCGATGGCTTCTTCGGCGGCGCGGGGCGTTCGGGCGATTCTGGACCGCGCGGGCAATCTCCCATCTTGGGGACGGCGCCGCCCTCGTGGCCCTGGTTCTGTATGTCCAGCAAACCAGGGGAACCGGTGTTGCCGTCAGCGCGCTCCTTCTGGCGGAGACCGTGCCCAGCCTGCTTGGGCCCGCCTCCGGCGCCATCGCTGATCGAGTCGATCAGCGAAGACTCATGGTGGCGGCGGAGATCGGTCAGGCGGTGACCTATGCGGCGATCGCCGCGTTCCTTCCGCCGTTGCCCGTTCTTTTTGCCCTGGTGGCCACGGCCTCGGTGCTCCACACGGTCTTCGCGCCCGCGGGAAGAAGCGCTATCCCACTCCTGGTGGGGCGGGAGGATCTGATGCGGGCGAACGCATGGATGGGGATGGCGCTCAACCTGCAGGGCACGATTGGCCTCGCTATGGGCGGGGTGCTGGCAGACTCCGTCGGGATCCGGGGGGCGCTCCTGGCGAACGCGATCACCTTCGCGATCGGGGCAGCCCTCCTCGGTGGCCGTTAGTCGTGGACTTTAACGTCGCCCAACAGCCCCCACGCGCGGACCTCGACCTCGGGACCCTCGCCGGGTTCCACGTCGACGCGCTGATCCCCGAGGAGCGTGGTTCCGCTGGTGGTCACCCGGGTGCCAGGGGAAACGTGCAGTTGGACATCTCCAACCAAGTGGAAGACGCGAAGGATGGCTGCCTCTCCCGGAGGCCGGGTGCGCAGGTTCAGCCGCACGTCACCGATGAGGACCACGATTTGCTCATCAGTCCATCCGACGGGCAGGGCGCCTTCAGTCACATCCCCCAGGAGAGAGAACACCGCTTGTCTGGCCGAAGGACCCCTGGCTGAGCGGGAGCGTCTGACCCAGAGCCAGGCGGCCACCGCTCCCAGAACGACTGCAGCAAGAGCCACCCATAGCACTGGGCTAGGGGAGAAGCTCACGTCGGCGTACACGCATGGAGTGTCAGGTGGCGAACCGACCAATGTC
>DASYVD010000046.1:0-19189 GCA_036000545.1 Actinomycetota bacterium
ATCGTGGCCGACCAGGTCACCGGTTTCGCCAGGTCTCTGCCGGGCCTTGTCGATCGGGCCGTCGAAAGCTTCGATAGCCTGGCCCGGCGGTTCAACTTTCGGATCGATGCCGAGGCGGCGCTCAACGCGCAGAGCCAGAGAGCAGTCCTCGACTACCTCGGCAGCCTGCTGTCGCTGACTCGGGGGGTGTTCCACTTCGTGTTGGTGGTCATCCTCGGCCCCATCCTCGCCTTCTACTTGCTCGTCGATCTCCCGAAGATCCAGCGGGGGGTCGTGTCCATGGTCCCCGAGCGCCGCCGCGCCAGTTTCCTGTCGGTGATGGAGAAGCTGGGCCGGGCCGTGGGTGGCTTCTTCCGGGGCCAGCTGTTGGTATCTCTTTTCGTCGGGTTGGCATCGGCGATCGTGCTGTGGGCGGTGGGGCTTCCCTACTGGGCCATCGTGGGGTTGGTCACCGGTCTCTTCAACCTCATCCCGCTGATCGGCCCCTGGATCGGGGGAATCGTGGCCGCCTTCATCGCTTTCACGGCGAGCGCACCCACGGGGGGGCTCTTCCATCTGGATCCGGGGTGGACGCTGGCCATCGGGTCGGGGATCGGCCTGGCCGTCGTGCAGCAGATCGACAATCACATCCTCAGTCCGAACATCGTGGCTCGGACGGTCAAGCTTCATCCGGTCACCGTGATGCTGGCCCTGCTGGCGGGGGGCACCCTCCTCGGCCTGTGGGGCATGCTCCTGGCGGTGCCGACGGTGGCGGCGGCGAAGATCCTCCTGCTGCATGCCTGGGACACCCGGATTACGTGGCCTCCGCGCAAGGTGGGCGCAGAAACTCCCCAGGCGGAGCCCGCCCAAGCCGGCCCGCCTGTCACCGAGCCAGTTGACCGGCGAACGGAGGTGGCGCCCGGAAGGGTCGCCCGCGGCCGGTCCGGTCGGCCGACTGCGGTGGGGTCCAGCTCGAACGGCCAGGGAGTCTTGGGAGGCGTGCTGCGGGCCGTTCGTCGACGATGGCGCCGCCTGCGCGGTTCGGGAGCCGACCAGCCCACCCGCCCGGTCTAGTCTCAACGCCAGTGCGGCCCCGAGGGGCGCCCAACTACGCCCGCAGCAGGGTGAACACCACCTCCGCGAAGCCGTCCCCGTACGAGGCGTCGGTCACGTAGACGTTGTCCGGCCAGGCGCCGGTCGCCTCCACGGCCCGTCGGCCGTTGGCCACGACAAGCACTGCGGCCACGTGCGGGGCCAGCTCGGCGTCGGCGGGGGAATCCCCGACGCCGATGGCAGCCTCCGGGCCGAGCCCACGCCGGGCAAGGTCGGCCGCCGCGGCCGCTGCCTTGCTCACGCCCCGGGGAACCAGGTGGTAGGCGTGGACCTCGTCCACATCCAGTCCCGGGAACCGGTCTGCTTCCGACCCGGGCAACCATCGCGGGATGATCCCGTTGTCCTCGAGCGAGAGCCAGTCGAACCCCGACCGGTCCAACAGCGCTCTGGCTTCAGCCAGGTCTACCTGTCCCCGAAAGAGCATGCTTGCCTCGCGGGGGAGGTGAGCCCAGGGGGCGTGCGGCTCGAACGTTCCCTCGAACGTCTCCAGCAGGACGGCCGCGGCGCCCGACCGGGCCATGGCCTGGAACGGAGTTCCCGTCCCCGTGAACGGCCCGAAGTCGTGGGCGAACTCCCCGTCGAAGGAGGTGATTGCCCCGAGCTCGGCAATGTAGCTGCGCGACCCGAGCAGGCGGGCCGCCTCCCGGACGAGTTGTACGGTCCGCCCGGAGATGGGCACGAGCGCGACGCCCGCTCGGTGCAGGGCGGCCACGGCCTCCACGGCTCGCATGGATACCCGTCCGTCCGCGTCGGCGAACAAGGAGCCGCCGGGGCCCAGCAGGGTTCCGTCGAGATCCGCGTACACGACCCGAAGGTCGACGCGCCCAGCGAGCCGTGGCAGGTGATCGGCGGCACGCCTCACCGGGACGAGCGGTACTCCGGTAGGCTGGTCGCGGGCGGCCGCTCGCCGATCTCGATCGGCTGAGCCTCCACCGTGAGCTCCCCATTGGGACGAACGAACTGGAACAGGGTTCGTCCCATCTCCATATTCAGGTTCAGCCGCCCGGTGGACTGGAGGCGTTGGAAAACCACGTGGAGGATGGCGAAGGCCATCCGGGAGAGCTCCCGTACCTCTCGGTTGCGGTGGATCCGGTTGCCCAGGTCCACCTGGGCCATAGTCTCGAGCCCGAAGCGCTCGGCAACGTCGATCACCAGCCCGATCTCGACCCCGTAGCCGGAGAAGAATGGCAGTTGCTCAAGCAGCGTTCGCCGTCCGGCGTATTCGCCGGACAGAGGCTGGACCAGCGGCGCCAGGTCCGGCCAGAACGTGTTCAGGAGCGGCCTGGCGACGAGCTCGGTCACCCGGCCACCCTCACCGGGCACCAGCTGACCACCCGACCTCACCGGTCGGTCGTAGAAGGCCTTCACGTACCCGACCTCCGGGTCGGTGAGAAGCGGGCCCAGCACGCCGGTGACGAACGGAGGATCGAAGTTCTCGATGTCCGCGTCGCACCACGCGATGAGGTCCCCCTTCATCACGAAGAGGCTCTTCCAGAGGGCCTCCCCCTTGCCCCCCAGGGGCTGGAGGTGGGGGAGGACGTCCCGGTCCTGATACACGTCGGCTCCGCACTCGCGGGCCACCTTCGCCGTGTCGTCCTCGGAGGCGGAGTCCATGATCGCCAGCTCGTCGACAAGGGGCACCGCGTCCATCAGGTCTTCGCGGATCTGCCGAAGGATCGGGCCGATGGTAGCCCCCTCGTTCAGGGTGGGGATGCAGACGGAGACCATATGGCCGCCGGCCTCCTTGGCCCGAACGAGGGCAGGGAGATCCTGGAATCGGGAGTGGTGGAAGGTCCGCCGAACGAACCAATCGGACACCAGAAGATGATACCCGCGGTGCAAAGGGCCAAGCGGGAGGGCCCTTTACCCGTGGGGCCCCGGAGGAGCTACTTCGCTGCCAGGCGGACCGCGTGTTCCAGGACGCCGTCGCCGGGAAGCCCGGTCCAGGTACCGACCACCTTGCCCCCGGGGTCTGCCACGACGATGGTAGGCAGGGTGCGGATCCCGTACCGGCGAGCCACCTCCGGTCGTTCGCCCACGTCCACCTGGACGAACCCCAATCCCGCCCGGTTGGCCGCCTCAGCCAGCCGGGGCGCCGCGACCTTGCACGGTCCGCATGTGGCGCTGGTGAACTGGACCACCGCGGGTCCTCCCACGCCTATCGACGGGAGGTCCAGCCTCCAGAGGCGAAGGGGAGGCCGCCGCCAGAGCACCCACCCCACGTACAGCGCACCTACCCCAGAGGCCAGCAGGAATAGTCGCAGCAGCACGTCTCAGGCTCCGGGGCTGGGGGCCGTGAGCCGCCCCCGTATCCGACCCCGGGTCGCGAATCGCCGAGCCAACACGTACAACTCGCAACCAACACAAAGGCCGGTTACGGCGGCCAGCAGAGCCAGGGCGGAGACGATCAGAGCGAGCGTCCAGGCCAGGGCATCCGCCCCGAACCCGTAGAGGGCCGCGGTCGCTGCCGCCGTGAACACAAACCCCACGGTGTTGGAGAAACGCGGCGGAGCGGCTTCCTCGAGATAGGCGGGCGGACCGAGATGAATCGTGCGCTTCACCCACCGGAAGAGATGCGCGTACAGGTTCGCCCGCGGCCCGAGCAGGGACGCGCCCGCCAGGACTGCGGCCACGATGGGGAGGACGACGGGCCAGCGCAGGACGAACGCCAGACCGAGCAGCGTGCCGGTGATGGCCTGCCCCAGCCGGGGGAGACGAGGATCCACCAGGACCGCGTTGGGACGATTCATGTCTCGCTGCTTCATGTGGGAGGGTGCCTGGACTTCCTCCAGAGGTGAATCCTACCATTGCAGTATAATTTCTCGCGTCCGGCTGCGTTGACAGTGCCCCTAAGCCGGGGATACGTTCGACCAGAGACCAGAAAGGCAGGCCATTGCTGAAGGTCTCGCAGAGGACCGAGTACGCGCTGCGGGCCGTGGTCGAGTTGGCCCTCCGCTATGGGCCGGGCCGGGTCCCCGCTCGTGAGATCGCCGAGGCCCAGGGCATCCCTCTCCGCTTCCTCGAGCAGCAGCTCTCCGTGCTTCACAAGGCCGGCCTGGTGGAGTCGTTCCGGGGGGCGGGGGGCGGGTGCCGGCTTGCCCGGGACCCCTCGACGATCCGAGTGTCC
Organism: Actinomycetota bacterium; assembly: GCA_036000545.1. Classification (GTDB taxonomy): domain Bacteria; phylum Actinomycetota; class UBA4738; order UBA4738; family CALAEC01; genus DASYVD01. The sequence goes on from DASYVD010000046.1 coordinate 4,220, forward strand.
GAGGTCGTGGACGTGATGGAGGGGCCCTTCTACCCGATGTACTGTCTGGACCCTACCGATCACACCTGTTTCCAGGACGGGCGGTGTGGCCTTCAGGAGCTGTGGGTGGACGTCCACTCCGCGATCCGCGACGTCTTCGAGCGCACCACGGTGGCCGCCCTGGCCCTCCGGCATCGGCGCATGGCGCCGGACAACCCCGTGTGGTCGCCGGAAGACCTCTTCCGGCCGGCCGGGGCTAACTAGGGCATTTCTTCTCAATCTCCCGCACCCGAGCGCCGATACTGCCTGTGGATGGAGATCCTCGTCGTTGAGGACGAGCCCGCTGTTCGGGCCGCAATCGCCTCCGCCCTCACCACCTACGGGTACGACGTGACCGAGGTGGGATCGGGCGATGAGGCGCTGCGCGTCCTGCGTGATCGGGAGGGCGCCGTCGAGCTCGTGATCCTGGACCTCATGCTGGGGGACACCTCCGGGTGGGACGTCCTCCAGGAGATGAACCGCTCAGGGCTGCGCGACTCGACGAAGGTCCTGGTCCTCTCCGCCGTGAGCGACGAGGAGGAGGTCGTCCGGGGGTGGGAGATGGGCGTGGATGAGTACCAGACCAAGCCCTTCGACCCAGAGATGCTGGTGGTGAAGGTGCAGGAGGTCCTTCTCTCCCCCAGGGAGGAGCTCCGGGAGCGCCGGATGGCCGAGCTCCTGAGGGCGGAGCTCCTCGACCTGGTGGAACCGATCTCCGACGAGGAGACCGAGCCCGCCGCCTCCGAGGAGGCGTAGCACGGGCTCGGAGCCAGGCTATTTGTTGCCCAGGATCCGCATCACGGTGGTCCCGCAATCCGGGCACTTGCCCTTGGCGGCTTTCCGACCGTTCTTGAGAGTGACCACCTCGCCTTCGAACTGGACCTTCTTGCGGTCCTTGACGCAGTAAGCCTCGTACTGGGCCATCCGTACCTCCTTTCGGGCCCGCCGGCCCTGACCCTTCTCAGGGCCGCACAGGCACGGCCCTACGCACAATCGTGGGGGGTCCCGGAACGGTTGGCAAGCATCCTCGCGGAACAACTCCCTCGTACTTGGATCTTTTCGTCTATTCGGGATAAAAGTGGAGGAGATCGACCCTGTACTGGCGCACGCAGCGGCGTTACTCTGCGTGCGCTCCGTACCTCGTGGGAGGGTCAGTGGCCTGTCCGGTGTGCGGGACCGAGAACAAGCCCGGGCGGAAGTTCTGCTCGCAGTGCGGGACGGCTTTGGCCCAGGCCTGTGCAGCCTGCGGGGCGCCCAACGAGCCCGAAGATCGGTTCTGCGGAGAGTGCGGAGCCGCTCTGGAGGCGGAGGCAGCCGCCGCGAGAGACACCGCCAGGCCAGAGCCGGCGGCGGCCGAGCGGCGTTTAGTTTCCGTTCTGTTCGCGGACCTCGTCGGATTCACCTCGCTGTCTGAGTCGAAGGATTCCGAGGAGGTTCGGGAGATCCTCTCCGCCTACTTCGATCGGATGCGCGACGTGGTGGAGCGCCACGGCGGTGTGGTGGAGAAGTTCATCGGAGACGCGGTGATGGCCGTGTGGGGAACCCCGACCACCCACGAGGACGACGCCGAGCGAGCGGCGCGCTCCGGTCTGGCGATGGTCGACGCCGTGGCCGGACTGAACGAAGAGCTCGCCCTCCCGCCCGGCACGCTCGTCGTTCGAGTCGCCGTCATGACCGGCGAAGCCGCCGTTACCGTTGGCGCGGAGGGCCAGGGCATGGTCGCCGGGGACCTCGTCAACACGGCTTCCCGGGTGCAGTCCGCCGCCGAGCCCGGCACGGTCTTGGTGGGAGAGGCGACACGCCGGTCGACCGAGGCGGCCATCGCGTACGAGCCGGTCCAGGCCCAGATCATCAAGGGTAAGTCGATCCCGGTACCCGTCTGGCGCGCCCTTCGCGTGGTGGCGGGCAGACGGGGCTTCGGGAAGTCGGCCGGTCTCGAAGCGCCGTTCGTCGGACGAGCAGAGGAGTTTCGGCTCGTTCGGGATCTCTTTCACGCTACGGTCAGAGAGAAGAGAGCCCGGCTGGTCTCGGTCGCGGGCATCGCGGGCATCGGCAAGTCACGGCTCTCCTGGGAGCTCGAGAAGTACATCGACGGACTCGCTGAGACGATCTGGTGGCATCGCGGCCGCTGTCTCGCGTACGGCGAGGGAGTAACGTACTGGGCGCTCGGCGAGATGGTCCGGATGCGCGCCGGGATCGCGGAGGAGGAGGCCCCGGGTTCGGCTCGGTCCAAGCTCAAGGAGGCCATCCAAACCTACGTCTCCGACCCGGACGAGCGGCGGTGGATCGAGCCGAGGCTGGCGCACCTCCTTGGGCTGGAGGACCGGATTGCCGCGGACAGGGAAGACCTCTTCTCGGGCTGGCGCCTCTTCTTCGAGCGGATGGCCGAGGCCCACCCCACCATCTTGGTGTTCGAGGACCTCCAGTGGGCGGATGCGGCTCTCCTCGACTTCATCGAGCACATCCTGGACTGGTCCCGAACGTTCCCGCTCTTCGTTCTCACGCTGGCCCGTCCCGAGTTGCTCGACCGGCGCCCCACTTGGGGGGCGGGGAAGCGGAGCTTCACTTCCATAACGCTCGAGGCCATCTCGCCAGAAGCGATGGATGAGCTCCTTCGTGGCCTCGTCCCCGGCCTGCCGGACGAGCTCATCGGTCGGATCCGAGACCGTGCCGAGGGCATCCCCCTATACGCCGTGGAAACGGTCCGCATGCTCCTGGACCGCGGGCTGGTCATGACGGCGGGAGATCGGTACCAACTGACCGGACAGATCGATGTCCTGGACGTCCCCGAGACGCTGCACGCTCTCATCGCCGCCAGGCTGGACGGTCTTCCCGGCGCCGAGCGCCAGGTGCTCGTGAATGCCTCGGTGCTGGGAAAGACGTTCCCTCGCGAGGCCCTATCAGCGATCGGGCACATGCCAGGCCGCGATCTCGATCCCGTTCTCGCCTCGCTGCTGCGCAGGGAGTTCCTGACCGTCCAGTCCGACCCTCGATCGCCCGAACGGGGCCAGTACGGGTTCCTCCAGAGCCTGGTCAGGGAGGTCGCCTATCAGACGCTCTCCGTCAAGGACCGGAAGGCCCGTCACCTGGAGGCGGCTCGGCACCTCGAAGAACGTGCGGAAAAGGAGGAGGACATCGTCGAGGTGGTGGCGTCCCACTATCTGGATGCGTACCTGGCGGCGCCTCAGGCGCCCGATGCAGGGGAGATCAAGGCTCGCGCCCGGCAGACCCTCATGCGGGCGGCGGAGCGGGCCGCTTCCCTGGCGGCGAACGCTGAGGCGCAGCGGTACTACGACCAAGCCAAGGAACTCGCGGACGACCCCGTGGAGCGGGCGGAGCTCGCTGAGCGCGCCGGGGAGATGGCCCGGGCCACCGGCGAGACCGGCGCCGCGGTGGACCGCTTCGAAGAGGCCATCCGACTCTTCCAGTCCCGAGGCCGCACGCATCCGGCCGCTCGTGTTTCCGCTCGCCTCGCCGAGATCCTGTGGGATCAGGGGCACATCGAGCAGGGGCTCGAACGGATGGAAGCCTCCTTTGCCGTCCTGGCCGGCGAAGAGCCGGACGAGGACCTGGCCACGCTGGCCGCCCAGCTGGCACGGCTGCACGCCTTCGCCGGGCAGTTCGATCTGGCGGCCGAGCGCGTGGAGCTGGCGCTCGACATCGCCGAAGCCTTGTCGCTCCCGGATGTGCTGTCCCACGCGCTGAACAACAAGCAGCTCATTTTGTGGGCCCGCGGGAGGCGGCAGGAGGCCATTGCACTGTTGAGGCACGCGCTCGAGATCGCAGTCGAAGCCGACCTGCCGGTCGCTGCGTTGCGAGCCTACGGGAACCTCGCCGTCCGAGAGTGCAATCTGGACCAGTTCGCCGAAGCCCTCGAGCATGCCCGCGAAGGATTGGCTCTCGCCAGGCGGAGGGGAGATCGGTTCTGGGAATGGTTCCTCCTGGCAGACGGGGAAGCCCTGAGCCTCTGGGAGATGGGGGCATGGGACGATGCTCAGCTCCGGCTGGACCAGATGCCGGACCCAGACAAGGTCGTTGCGGCCCGGTTCGCGGCTGGCCGCGCCCTCCATACACAGGTTCATCTGCTCGTGAACCGCGGGTCCGTGGACCGTGCCCAGGCCAGGTTGGAGATCCTCCGGGATATGGGGGAGTCCGCCGAGGTCGTGGAGCGCCCGGTCTATTGGGCCGCCAGGGCGGTCCTGCTGGCGAGCCAGGGCCGGCACGACGAGGCCCTGGAGATGGGCAAGGGAGCCATGCGCGGGGCAGATTTCCCGGTGAAATACAGCTTCCCGGCGGCGATGGCCGCCGCTCTGGAGCTCGGGAAGTTCGAGGAGGGCGAGGCGCTGGTGGCCGAGGTGGAGGGACTCCCGCCCGGACAGATGACCCCCTCCCTCCGAGCTCAAATCGCCAGGTTCCGAGCCCGCCTGGCGTCGGCACGAGGCGACGACGACGTGGTCGAGCCCGGTTTCAAGCAGGCCCAGGGCCTCTTTCGGGAGGTCGGGACCCCGTTCTGGCTGGCCATCACCCTGCTGGAGCATGGGGAGTGGCTGCTCGAGGAGGGCAGGACGGACTCGGCGCAGCCACTCCTCGATGAGGCCAGGGAGCTGTTCGCCCGGCTCAGGGCAAGGCCCTGGCTGGACCGCCTGGCCAAGGCGGGATTGGTCGCCACTCCCTCTCCCGAGGGTCACGTTCCCGTCTAGGCTCAAGGCGGCCTCGCCTCTTGCGCCATCCCACCCGGCTCGCTATACAATCTGTTAGCAGTCTCGGGTCGAGAGTGCTAGCAACCGATGAGGATCTGAGAGACGGAGGGAGCGTATGGCGCCGAAGATCATCGAGTTCGAAGCGGAGGCCCGCCGGGCCCTGGAGCGGGGGATGGACCAGCTGGCTAACGCGGTCCGGATCACCCTGGGGCCCAAGGGCCGCAATGTGGTCCTGGAGAAGAAGTGGGGAGCGCCCACGATCACGAACGACGGTGTCTCCATCGCCAAGGAGATCGAGCTCGAGGATCCCCTGGAGAAGGTCGGGGCGGAGCTGGTGAAGGAGGTCGCCAAGAAGACCGACGACGTGGCGGGCGACGGCACCACCACTGCGACAGTGCTGGCCCAGGCCATGGTGAAGGAGGGCCTCCGCAACGTGGCCGCCGGGGCCAACCCGATGGCCCTCAAGCGGGGCATCGAGGCCGGAGTCGAGGCCGCCGTGGAGGCCATCAAGACCCAGGCCAAGGAGATCGAGGACAAGGACGAAATCGCCCACGTGGCGGCCATCTCGGCGGGCGACCCGGAGATCGGGGAGCAGATCGCCGAGGCCATGGACAAGGTGGGCAAGGACGGGGTCATCACCGTCGAGGAGTCGCAGACCTTCGGCATGGAGCTGGAGACGGTCGAGGGGATGCGCTTCGACAAGGGCTACATCTCCCCGTACTTCATCAGCGACCCCGAGCGCATGGAGTGCGTGCTCGAGGAGCCCTACATCCTGCTGGCCAACCAGAAGATCTCCGCGGTGAAGGACCTCCTGCCGATCCTGGAGAAGGTCATGCAGACAGGGAAGCCCCTGGCCGTGATCGCCGAGGACCTGGAGGGCGAGGCCCTGGCCACCCTGATCGTCAACAAGATCCGGGGGACCTTCAAGTCCGTGGCGGTCAAGGCCCCGGGCTTCGGCGACCGCCGGAAGGCCATGCTGCAAGACATCGCCATCCTCGCCGGCGGCCAGGTCATCTCGGAGGAGGTCGGCCTGAAGCTCGAGAGCACGCAGCTCGACATGCTCGGCAAGGCCCGCAAGATTGTGGTCACCAAGGACGACGCCACGATCGTGGACGGGGCCGGTTCCGCGGACGAGATCAAGGGCCGGGTGAACCAGATCAAGGCCGAGATAGACAAGACGGACTCCGACTACGACCGCGAGAAGCTCCAGGAGCGGTTGGCCAAGCTGGCCGGTGGCGTCGCGGTGATCAAGGTCGGTGCGGCCACCGAGGTCGAGCTGAAGGAGAAGAAGCACCGCATCGAGGACGCCGTATCGACTACCAAGGCGGCCGTCGAGGAAGGGATCGTGCCCGGCGGCGGGGTCACCCTGCTGACCGCGCAGTCGGCACTGGACAAGCTGGACCTTCAGGGTGACGAGGCCACCGGGACGCGAATCGTGCGCAAGGCCCTGGAGGATCCCCTGAAGCAGATCGCCGTGAACGCCGGCCTCGAGGGCGGCGTGGTGGTCGAGAAGGTCAGGAGCCTGGACCCAGGATGGGGCCTCGACGCGTCCAACGGGGACTATGTCGACATGTTCAAGGCCGGCATCGTGGACGCCACCAAGGTGACGCGGTCGGCGCTCCAGAACGCCGCCTCCATCGCGGCGCTGTTCCTCACCACCGAGGCGGTGGTGGCGGAGAAGCCAGAGAAGGAGAAGGCACCCCCCATGCCGGGCGGAGGCGGCATGGACGAGTTCTAGGGATCGGAGAGCTCCCAGCATGAGGGGCCGGGTCTGAACCCGGCCCCTCGGCATATACGGGCTCCTGGAGTTTGGTTTGTCGGCAGGAGCTTGGCTTCCTGCCGCGAATCTCTTGGGCAGGACGAGGTGCTTGGTCTGGGGACGGTTCCCCGCGTCCTGGGGGCAGAGCGCGGGGACCGCCCCCGAACCACGATCGGTACCCGAATCCGCTAGGGGGTCTTCCGGAGGCAACGGAACGGCACCCGATGCCCTCGCCCACCGAGGGGATCGGGGTCGGTCTGTTGCCCGGGAGGAAGAACCGTTCGCCAGCCACCCGCGAGGGGTGGAAAGCCCGGCCCTTCTCGAGCCTGTTCCTCCGGTTCGCCCTCTTGGCCACCCCGGTGGCCGCCGGCATGGCCGGGGCCGTCCTCGTCAGCCGGTTGCTTCCGAGGCCTTCCGGCTTGGTGGCGGGCATCGCGTGGTGGCTCGCCGTGATCGCCGGAGCGCTCGGCTCCGTGCTGGTGGTAGAGCGGGCGGCCCGGCGGTGGCTGCCGCTCGCCGCACTGCTCGAGCTCTCACTGGTCTTCCCGGACAGGGCGCCGTCTCGGCTGACGGTTGCGCAGCAGGTGGCCAGGACCCGCGATCTGGAACGCCGGCTCCAGGAAGCCCGAGAGCTGGGGATCGACGACGAGCCCACTCGTGCGGCCCACCGGGGCCTGGTCCTCATCCTGTCCCTCGGCGTCCACGACCGGAAGACTAGGGGGCATTCGGAGCGTGTCCGCGTGCTCGCGGACATGCTGGCCGAGAAGGCGGGGGTGCCGAAGGGCGAGCGCGACCGTTTCCGGTGGAGCGCGCTACTCCACGACATCGGCAAGATCTCGGTCCCGGCACGGATCCTCAACAAGCCGGACCGCCCCGACCTCCGCGAGTGGGCGGTCCTCCGCCGGCACCCGAGTGAAGGCGCACGGATCGCCGGCCCTCTCCTGGCCTGGCTGGGCCCGTGGGCCGGCGCCATCGAGCACCACCACGAACGGTACGACGGGAAGGGCTATCCACACGGTCTGGCTGGCAAGGAGATCTCCCTCGGCGGAAGGATCCTGGCGGTCGCGGACGCATACGAGGTCATGACGGCGGCCCGCTCGTACAAGAAACCCATGACCGCGCCGGCCGCTCGGTGGGAGCTGGCTCGGAACGCCGGCTCCCACTTCGACCCCGAACTGGTGCGGGCGTTCTTGGACATCTCGCTCGGCCGCCTGGTCTGGGCCGTCGGGCTCGCCGGGCTCCTGGCGCAGCTTCCCGTCGTGGGGCGGCTATGGCTGGGTGGAGTGGCGGAACGGGTTGGCCGGGCCGCCGCGCACACGGCGACGGCGGTCGTCATCGTGGCCGCCGTCGCCATGCCGGGCGCTCCCCTTCGCCTGGAGGAGGGGGTCCGCGTCGAGGCCTCGAGCGACGGCGGCGTCTCACACAGATTCCCGGCGCGTGTGAATCGTCGGGAGCCCCCGGAGCGCCGAGAAGGGCCCCGGTCGGGTCCGCCCGATGGCGTCGAGGCTCCTGGGGGAACCGGATCCGGGCCTGCACCGGCCGACCAGCCTCCCCCTGGCTCCAAGGGCGAAGATCGCGGCGACGAGGAGACCCCCCGCGAGGAGCGCCCGGCACGCGCGAAGTTCTCGGCGGTCGGCCGGATCAAGGCGGGAAACCCCCTCGGGCCCGACCGCGGAGGGGTCACCCTGAACGAGTTCCTCCTGTCCTGCAGCACGCCGGCGTCCCAGGGCATCGATGGGTGGGTGTTCGAGATTCCCTCCACGTTTCCCGAGGCAGGAGCGCTGGCGAGCGCTCGGGGCGAGAACGCCATTGGAGCCTACGATCTCGATATGAGGTTCTTCTCCTCCGCCTGCGACTTCCTCGGGGCCGTGAGCACGAAACGTTCCGACGAGGTCGGCCGGATGCCAGGTGGCACACGTTTCGCGGTTGTGAGCGAGACGCGTGGTATCGACACCGAGGTCCTCTTCACGGTGACGGCCGGCTGACCGCCGTCGCACCCAGGGCGGCCGTACAATCCGAGGCATGGCAAGCGGGCGGTTCCACCTCACGTTTCCGCCACAGCTCGTCGACGAGCCCGTCATCCACAAGCTCGGGACGGACTTCGGGCTGATGACGAACATCAAACGGGCGAACATCAACGAGCGGATTGCCTGGGTGATCCTGGAGCTCGACGGCGAAGACCGATCGCTGGAGGATGCCCTGGCCTGGCTCGCCGAGCAGGGAGTCCAGGTCGACCGGCTCGAGGACGAGAGCCCAGGGTAGGCTCGAGCGTCCCCGTCACCGCAAGGGGGTACGCTGAAACCGTGGCCAAGAAGCGCATTCTCCTCATCGACCATCGGCCCGAGCACATGCGCCAGCCGGTCCTCCGCCTCCAGCTCGAGGGCTACGTGGTGGACGAGGCTTCCGATGGGAAGGCCGGGCTGGAGAAGCTCCGGGGAGGGAAGTACGACCTTCTCCTCCTCGACGCTGAGCTTCCTGGCACCGATGACGGCTGGGAGACCCTTCGCCAGATCCGCTCCCAGGACGACCTCAAGGACCTCAGGGTCATCGTGTTCATGGCGGCCCATGGAGAGACCGGGAAGCTGGCCCTCCTGCCGGTGGACGCCGAGCTCCGCCGGCCGTTCCCCATCGGGGAGCTCCTGGCGAAGGTCAGGCAAGTGCTGGGCGAGAAGTAGCAGATACCGGGTGCGGGATCGGCTAGCGGATCACCCGCCGCGACCAGACGAACGAATCCCGGTACCACCCCTCCGAGGCCCAGCTGATCGCCACGCCGTCCGCCCCGTTGGACGAGTCGATGATCCATCCGTTGCCCAGGTACAGGCCGGCGTGGCTGACCCCCGCCCAGCCGGTTCCCCCGGAGGGATCGAAGAACATCACGTCCATGGGACGGGTATCGCGCCATCGCAACCGGGTCCGGGTGGCCCTGGCCATGTCGCTGGAGGATCTCTGGGCGAGGGGCCAGCCCTGGTAGGGGCGGAACTCCGTGTTGTCCCACCCCCCGCCGGGCGCCTTGAGGACCCACCACACAAACCCGGAGCAGTCGAACCCGCCCTTGGCCTGAGCGCCACAGCAGTACCCGTCGGGGGTCTTCCTGCCCCACTCGCCCCCGTAGACATAGGGCCACCCCACGTGGGCCAGGGCAAACTCGGTTGCTGCCCGACGCGCTTCACCCATCGGGGGAAGCACCACGTCGCGGTAGCGCGATGCCGCCGAGAGCCGCCACGACTCCGCTACCAGCACACGGTGAGCCCGCCGCAGGGCCCACGCGGCATCGGCGCGACGGACCCTCGACGCCGGGAGGAGCTCTCGAGCTTCGCTACCGCCGGGGTGGTTGTGGTGGAGCTGCAGCGCTTGGGCCAGCGTGAGCACGGAGAACCCCTCCGGATGGGAGAATCGGTAACCATCCCCGGTCCGGATGTCCGCCAGCCCAGCGATCTCCTCGGTGAGCCCCAGCGCACCCACCAGGGCCCGGTCGAGGTCGATTTTCGTCACCGCCCCACCCGGGCGGAAGGCGCCGTCGGGGGCGCTCATCCATCCCAGCTTCACGGCCACGTTGGCGAATCTGAAGAAGGCATCGTCCGTGGAGAGGTCGGTGAACGTGATGCTCGGGTCGGCCGCCTCCGCGGAGGCGAAAGCGCGGACGGCCGCCCGTGCCAGGTGACGCCGCTGGAGCCGTGCCTCCGGCCTGAACTCGGAAGATCCGAAGTCCCGCATCCAGTTCCGGTGCTCGGCCACGTATGAGATGGCCGAGGACGCCCAGTCGTCGGTGGGGACATCCGAGAAGGCCGCGGCTGCCGGCGCGGCGGAAAGGAGAGTCGAGGCCAGGGCGACGACCGCCAAGACGGTCCCCCTGATGGCATGGTGAGTCCCGGAGCGCATCGTGTTTCGGGTATCGGCCGCCCGGCGGGGGGGCCTTGAGGGGGGCGAGCGAGGAGGGGATGGAAGGGGTCAGCCCGCGCGGGCCCCTGCCATGGCTTCTCGGAGCAGCCGGGCCGATGCCTCCGGGGACACCGTGTTGATGTACATGCCGGACCCCAGCTCGAAGCCCGCTGCCGTGGCCAGCCGGGGCAGGATCCGCACGTGCCAGAGGAAGAACGGCTTCCACTCCTCGTGTGAGGGCGCAGACAGGACCACGACGTTGAAGTCTGGATCGCCGGCGACGCGGCGGAGCGCTCCCAGGATCCCTCGCAGCAGCTCCGCCAGGGGGGGAACCAGGTCGTCGCGGAGGTGGCCGAAGGAAGTCTGGTGCTGGAGGGGCATGATCCAGGTCTCGAACGGCACTCGAGCGGCGAAGGGGGCTACCGCGGCGAACCCGTCCACCCTGCCCACGAGCCGCTCCTCACGCCGCATCTCGGCCTCGAGGAGGTCGTCGTACACGCAGTGGCCCGTGTCGTCGTAGTACCGGGTGGCTACGGCGTACCGCCGGAGTGAGTCCGGAGGGAAGACCGGGGTGGCCACGATCTGCGAGTGGGGGTGGACCAGTGAGGTCCCCGCCCGTTCGCCGAAGTTCTTGAAGACGATGACGCCCTTGGTGGCGGGGTCCGCCTTCAGGCTCACGTAGCGATCGCGCCACAGCCCGATCACCCGGGTCATCCGGTCGAGCGACATCTCGTCCATCCGCTCATCGTGGAGGGGGGATTCCACGATGACCTCGTGCGAGCCTACCCCGCCCATCTCGCCGAACAGACCCGCCGCGTCCTGTCGCTCGAGGCTCCCCCCCGGCTCCAGGGCCGGGAAGAGGTTGGGCACGACGCGCTGCTCCCATGTCCCATCCACGGTGACCCTGCTGATCTCGGGCGGGGTCATGTGCTCGTTGCCGGGGCAGAAGGGGCAGCGGTCGTCCCGGGAGGGAACAGCGCCGCGAGTGGACGTTAGATGCGCCGCCGGCCGGTCTGCCCGGCGGGGCGCCAGGATGATCCACTCCTTCGTGGTGGGGTCCTGTCTCAGCGTCGCCATATCGCCCGAGGAATCTCACGACACAATGGAACCTTCGTCAACCTTGGAATCAGTAGTTTGCTCCTCGCACCAAAATTGACCAGGCAAACAGTGTCAACATGACTACCTCGAGCCTCATCGTATAGGCCGTTCGGGCTAAAGGGTGATGGCCACGGTGCCGATTGATGAACCTGACAACGGAAGAGCGTGCGGTCCCGAAACGGCAAACCGTCGGAAACGGCGAGACGCAAAGCTCCGGGCCTCCCCGCCTCCGGGCGCAGGTGGCCGAGCTACCGAAGGACCAGGGCCTTCGGGCTCTGGGGTTGGGACCCACCAACGACCAGGTCGGGAGGCTCTGGGATGCTCACAGTCACGGTTCTACGCCGGAGGGCCGGATGGATCGGCCTCCTCTTGGCGACATCCGTCGTCTTGGCCCTGGTTCCTGCAGGTCACGCCCAGGCGTGGAAGTCGCCTGAGCGGGAGCTGCAGTACCGACACAACCACGCCCGCACGTCGCGTGACATCCGGTACCTTCGGATCAGCGCCAGCCTGTCGCTCAAGGCCGAGCGGCACAGTCAGAGGATGGCCAACAGCGGCTACATCTACCACAGCCCCTGCCTCAGCTGTCATTTCAGCAGCTACAGCTGGTCGGTGGGCGGCGAGAACGTGGGTGTCGGCGCCAGCATGAAGAGCCTGCACCTCGCGTTCATGGACAGCGCGCCGCACCGGCGCAACATCCTGTACCGCGCGTACAAGTATGTGGGCATCGGAGTCGTGAGGTCCGGCGGCAGGATGTGGGTGACCGTCCTGTTCATGGGTTGACCGGCTGACCCTCCTCTCTCGGTCGGCATCAGAGCGGGAAGGACGAATGGCCCGGGCAGACGCCCGGGCTATTCGTCGTCGTGGCCCCCTCGTTCCTTCTCCTCCTAGGTTCCGGGCTCGTCCTCCTTCCGGCCCAGGTAGCTCAGGACGATTCCCGCGAGCACCAGGGCCAGTGCCACGAGGCCCATGAGCGCGAGCTCCGCGCCGGTAGCGGCCAGGACCTCTCCGGGCGGTGCCGGTGGCTGCGGAGGCCTCGGTCTCACCGGTGGTCTGGGCAGCACCTCCGGCGTGGTCACGGTGGAATCGTCGAAGTCGCTCACCGTGCTCTCCGGGTTTTCCACGTCGTGTCCGGAGACCGTGACTTGGTCGGTGATGCTGCCGTTCGGCTCGGGCGCGTAATTGTCGAGCGTGAAGAAGCAGGTCACGCTCTCACCCGGCTCAAGCGTCATCCCGAGGACGTTCTCGCCTTCCGCGGTCAGGCACGCGGGAGCGATCACCATCTCCTCGAACTCATCGATCAGGGTGTCGAGCTGGATCGTGACCTTTCCCGTGTTGGTGATGACGACTCGGAACGTCACCGAGTCGCCCTCGTGGAGGGCCTCTTCCTCATCGTGGAAGGAGCCGTCGGTGTCGGCATCGTTGGTCTTCTGGACGTCGATGTCCGGACCGCACGGGACCTCCACGGTTACGACCGGGCTCTGGTTGTTTTCGGAGTTGGAGTCGTTCTCGGCGTCCACCGTGGCCTGGTTCGTGAGTTCGCCGCAGAAGTCGGACGGAACTTCAACCACGATGGTCACGGTCGCCGACTCGCCCTGCTCGATGTCCCCGAGATCGCAGGAGAGCGTGTTTCCCGTTCCCACCTGGCAGGTCCCCTGCGAGGGGATTGCCGAGAGGACGAGCAGGTTGTCGTCGAGGTCGTCCGTGAGCGTGACCCCCTCGGCGGTACCCGTGCCCTCGTTGGTCACGGTGATCGTGTAGCTAAAGCTACCTCCAGACCCGATCTCTTGTACGGATGACGACTTCGCCACCGACACGTCGGGCCGACACTGGACGCTGATGCCCCCGATCGTGTCACCGTTGTTGTCCGGGTTGGAGTCGTTCGACGCTGTGACCTCGGCCGTGTTCTCGATCGGGCCGCAGTAGTCCTCGTCGACCGAGACGGTGATCGTCACCGTGACCGAATCGCCCTGCTCGATGTCGCCGAGGTTGCAAAGGACGGTGTCGCCGCTCTCTCCGCCGATCGTGCAGGTCGGTGGACCCGGGTCGACAGACTCGATCGCCAGGCCCGGCTGGATCGTGTCAGTGAGAACCACGTCCTCGACCGTCCCGGTTCCCACATTAGTGACGGTGATCGAGAAGTCGAACGTCTCACCGGGACGCGGATTTCCCTCGAGGACCGCCGTCTTCTGCACCTGCACATCGGGCTGGCAAACCACGGTGACCGTGATCTCCTCGCTGGTGTTGTTCTCGGGGTTCGTGTCGTTCTCCGCATCGACGGTGGCCTGGTTCGTGAGCTCCCCGCAGAAGTCCTCGGCCACCGTGGCGTCGATCGTCACCGTGACGGAGTCCCCCTCGCCGATGTCCCCCAGGTCACAGGAGAGGGTGTTGCCGGCGCCGAGGTCGCATGTGCCCTGAGTGGGAGACGCCGACACGTTCTCCAGGTTGTCGTCCAGGTCGTCGGTGAGCGTGACCCCCTCGGCGGTGCCCGTACCCTCGTTCGTCACCGTGATCGTGTAGGTGAGGGATCCTCCCGGGAGCAGTTCCTCGCCCTCGAAGTCAGCGGACTTCGAAACGCTCACGTCGGGCTCTTCCTCCTCCACGTCGTAGCAGAAAGTGATGTGGCTGATGCCCTTCCGGTCGGGCGCCGTGAGGCCGGTATCGGACGTCTCCTCGTCGTAGAAGTAGAGGTTGGCCGTAGGGCCACCCTTCACGATCACCTCGTCGATGGGGGTTTGCGACGTCCACGAGAACTCGACGGCCTCCCCGTCTTCGGAAGCCGTGATGACGATGGTCACGCCGTCCTGCATCTGGCTGCCCGAGGAAGGAAGGTTCTCGAACCGGGTCAGCTCGAGAAGACCCTCGGCACAGTCTGGGTTGGTCTCCTGGGATTCCTCCGGCGGCACATGGGTCAGCACGCCGACCGTGCCCGCGAGTCCCCTGCCCAGGTCCCGGGAAGCCTTGTCGCTCTGATGCCCTCCTTCGGTCCCGGCAGCGGCGCCCTCTTCCGCTCCCTCGCCGGGTGCGATGGATCCATCGCTCCCCGCCTCCGGGGAAGCAGGCCCTTGGACTGCCCCATCTCCCGCCGGCTCCTCGGCCGCCGGTTGCTCCTCCGCAGTCCCCTGCTCCTCGACGGCGGGCGGTTCCTCCGGGGCGGGCGGTTCCTCGGCTACCGGCGGTTCCTCTGCGACCGTCGGGTCCGGGGCGGGTTCTTCCGCCACCACATCCGAGACCGCTGCCTCCGTGGCCGTCGCCTCAGTGCTCTGGGCAGCTGCGGCCCCCTCATTGTCTGTCCCAGGCGCCGCGGCCCCCGCCACGAACTGGGCCTGCATCGCCAGCAGCAACAGCGTCAGCGCGATTCCGATGAGGGTTCGCGCCCCCCTCCCCAGGGACCGCGCCTCCAGCCGGTCCCTCCCGCGCGCGTGATTCACTCGCTTCTCCTTTCGGTCCAGCAGACGGCGGGGCCGCTGTCATGCGGCATCCCCGCCTCCTTCCTTGGTCACTTCACTCGCGGGCTTC
>DASYVD010000047.1:0-1743 GCA_036000545.1 Actinomycetota bacterium
CGGGCTGGCCGGCCTCACCCTCGGCGGGGGCATCGGATGGCTGATGCGCAAATACGGTCTCACCATCGATCAGCTGCTGGCCGTTGACATGGTCACCGCCGACGGGGAGTTCGTGAAGGCCAGCGATGAGGAGAACGCCGAGCTCTTCTGGGCTATTCGAGGTGGCGGCGGCAACTTCGGCATCGTCACCGAGTTCGAGTTCCGACTCAACCCGCTCGGCCCCATCGTCCTCGCCGGGCCGATCTACTGGCCCATGGAGGAGTCGCCGAACGTCCTGCGCTTCTACCGCGACTGGATCACCGACGTGCCGGACGAGCTCACGACGATCGTGGTGCACCGGAGAGCCCCGCCGCTCTCCGTCATCCCTCCCGAGTTGCACGGCGTGCCGGTGGTGTCGGTGACCTGCTGCTACGCGGGGCCCGTGGAGGACGGAGAGAGGGTGGTGCGTCCGATGAGGGAGTTCGGGTCGCCGCTCCTTGATCTGTGCGAGCCGAAGCCGTTCCTCACCCATCAGGCCATGTTCGATCCCTCCTTCCCACACGGATGGTGGTACTACTTCCGGTCCTGCGACCTGGCGACCCTGACCGATGAAGTCATCGACATCGTCGCCGACCAGGCGGCTCGGATGACGTCCCCGCTCACGGCATTCCCCATCTTCCATCTCGGGGGCGCGATCACGCGGGTGGGAGAGGACGAAACGGCCTTCAACGGCCGCGGCGCCGGGCACACGCTCAACATCAACGCCACCACGGCGACGAACGAAGGATTCGACGAGGAACGCGAGTGGTCGAGGCGCTTCTGGTCAGCCCTCGAGCCGTATCACACGAGTGTCTACGTGAACTTCCTGATGGACGAGGGCCAGGATCGCATCCGCCAAGCCTACGGAGCGGAGAAGTACGATCGGCTCCAGGCGCTCAAGCGCACGTACGATCCGAGCAACGTGTTCAAGCTGAACCAGAACATTCCGCCCGCCTAGGTCGCACCTCGGGCCATCGATGTCGGTGGGGCGAGCTACCGTGCTGCGTCGTGAGGGACATCGTTCTGAGGGATCCGCGCGGTGGGTGGTGGCGGGTCGAGGTGCCGACGGCCACGCGCGAACGGATGCGCGGACTCTGCGGCCGCGGCCGGATGGAGCCCGAGCATGCGTTCCTCCTTCCCCGGACCCGCTCGGTCCACACGTTCGGGATGCGCTTTCCGCTCTCGGTGGCCCTGCTCGACGAGCAGCTCCGGGTGGTGGCGGTCCGGACCGTCGGACCAGGCAGGATCGTCCTGCCACGTCGTGGGGTCCGCCACGTCCTCGAGTGTTGGTCGGGCCATCTCCGTCCCGGAGACGTGCTCAGGCTTGGCGTGTGGCGGTCAGGAAAGGACGATGTGGATCAGAGCGGAGACGGCCAGGGAGGCCAGAGCCAGGGCTATCGGAATAGCCAGGAAGGCCCATCGGGCCCAGGCCGGAAGGGCTACCGGTTCCCGTCGCGTTGGATCGGGCGCGACGATCCCCAGGAACTCCAGCAGCGCCCGCATACCACTTCATCGGCGAGGGACCTTCCTGCCTGAAGCCGGATCCGACGGGCGTTCGGGGGAGAGCTATACTTCGGGGGCTGCCCCCCGGGCCGGGGGCGGGGTGCCGCAAGCGCCCGGGGCCCCCATCGTCTAGCGGCCTAGGATTTCGCCCTTTCAAGGCGGCGACACGGGTTCGAATCCCGTTGGGGGCACACAACCGAAGACTCGCGGGTGTGGAGGAGC
>DASYVD010000048.1:0-23330 GCA_036000545.1 Actinomycetota bacterium
CTCCCACGAGTTCATCCTAGCGGCGGCGCGGTGGCGTGCCGCCCTCGGGCAGCGGGATACTCCCGTGGTGAGCGGCCAGGGTTCGTCCAAGTCATCCCCCCGGACCCCCCGCGCCCGAGACCTTCCCGGGCCCCGTCGGGGCGAGAGCGTCACCGCCCCGCTCCTCCGATGGGTGTTCCAGTGGCCCTACCGTTTCGCCCTGGCCGGCCTGTACCGCCTGGGCCTCCGGGCGTGGCATCTGACCGCGTTCTCCCTGGTGGCAGCAATTGCCGTGGGAGCCCTCTTGTTCGCCGGACTCCACTTGGCTGGGGCGTTCGCGCTTATCGGGGCAGGGCTTCTGGACCTTTTCGACGGAGCCCTCGCGCGGCTGCGGGGCGAGGACTCCCCCAAGGGAGCACTGCTCGACTCGGTCGTGGACCGAGTGGCAGACACAATCGTGTACGGGTCGCTGTTCATCTCCGAGGGTCTCCGCGGGGCCAAGCTCTCCTCCGGCCTCGCCTTCGGGTCACTGGTGGTCGGCCTCCTGGTCAGCCATCTACGGGCGCAGGCCGAAGCCTCGGGCGCGACCATGACCGAGGGGATGTTCCAGCGGCCCGAGCGGGTGGTCGTTCTCGTTCTCGGGCTCATCATCCCCGGGGCTCTGGTCCCGGCCCTGGCGATCCTCTCGGTGATGGGAGCGCTGACCGTCGCCCAACGCCTCGTCGCCGGGTGGCGGCGGCTTCCGCGAGCCGGGTAGCCTGACGCCAGCCGGTCCGAGACGTCACTTACGCTCGGACCACCCGCAGGGCGTCGTCCTTCTTCACCTGGGGCCCGATCGGGTTCTTCACCTTGACGTCGTATAGACCCGGTCGGAAGCCGGGTGGCAAGACTGCACTGATCTTGGTACGGCTCACAACCCGCGCGGAGACGATCCGGCTTCCCACCCTGACGATCGTCTGGCCGGTCCGCTGGAAGTTCGAGCCGATGATCCGGAAGCGGCCTCCCCTCGTGGTGAGCCGCTTGGGCACGACGTTGGTGATGGTCGCCTCCGGGTTGAACACGCCGAAGATGAGGTCCCCGAGGAGATCCGTGAACGACGTGGAGCTCCCGGGATCATTCACGGCTTCGATCCCGAAACCCAGATACAGCGCCCGGAAGTTCCCGTCGTCCACGTGCCGGCCGGCCTGGGCCGGATCGTGCACGCCGCTCGGGTATGCGGCTTGGGCACTCGCCGCCTCGAGGGGGTCGAACTGTGCCACCAGCTCGTCCGTGAAGATGGTGGTCGGCTCACCCGTCGTGTTGAGATCGTAGGAGTTGATGTCGAGGGTCTCTCCCTCGAACACTCCCTCGGGCAATCCGTCCACGCTCGCCGGATACACCTGGTTGTTCAGATCGGGGAAGAACGGAGCGTTGACTCCAGACAGGCGGAGGTAATCCCGGAAGAACGTGGTGGGGAATCGCCGGTCGTCGGAGGCCCAGATCTCGCCCGAGAGGAGAGCGTTGCCGCCGCGATCAAGGTACCTGCGAAGAGTGAACGTGTCGAGGAAGCCCCAGTCTCCCAGCCACAAGACCGTGGAGAACTTCCGCATGGCCCCGGGGCCAGGAGGCAACCCGTTGGCGTAGTGGAAGGACAGTCCCAGATCTTCCAGAGCCTCCTTCAGCCCCCAGTCGCTGCTCGGGTTGCTGAAATCGAAGTAGTTGAAGGTCTCGGTGTTGAAGTAGAAGGGTTCCCTGACGATGAGAACCTTCGGGACGCGCCCCACCCAGAACGGCGTGGTGTACGTGTCGGTCTTCCCCGATCCCTCGGTCGTGGCGGTCACCGAGAGCTCGTAGCGGCCCGGCACGGCGTCCTCCGGGATGGTGAGGATCAGTGACCGGGCCCGCTCCTGGCTGATCCAGATCAGGAAGTCGCGGCCCCCGAACCCGACGTCGATCGGCTCAATGCTCCCGGAGAGCTCTGGCACCGGATCCCCGTTCCTGTCGGTGACCGAGAACTCCACACTGGCTCGCTTGGTCTCGCCGAACCGGTGGTTACCCAGGAACGCCGTGATCGCCACGTCGTCCCCCGGATCCAACAGGAGGGCTCCGAGGGCACCCCCGCCGCCCTCAGGCGGCACCGGCTCCCCGTTGTACACGTCGGCCAGGACTTCCGCGGAGGCGTCTTCCTCGACCGAGAACTCATCCTCGAACTCGAGCGCCGGACCCACCGTCGCGTCGTCGACCCGCACACGGTCGTCCTCCACCATCACTCGGATGTCCCGTGGCGGTCCGGCGGTCGGGTCGTCAGGGTCGGCGGTCACCCTGGCGACGCCGAAGAAGTCCTCCAGGGTGAGGCTTGTTTCGGCCTCGCCGCTGGCGTCCGTGGTGAACGACGTCGGAGAGAGCGAGCCCTCGGTGGTCGAGAAGGTGCCGGTTTCCCCGGCCTGGGGGTTGCCGTCGCCGTCGAGGATGCGGACGGTGATCGTCGCCTCGGACCCGTCCGAGGCGACCAGGTGGGGATCACGGTACAGCTCCACCTGGGCCCCCGCGAGAGGCAGCGACGTCGCGGCGGCGAGGTCGGGGAAGCCCGACCCCGATACCTCGTCCTTGCCGTCGAAGTACCGCTCTTCCGCGGTCGCCGCTAGGGTCTGCTCGAGCTGATCGGGTGAAGCATCCGTCCCGAGCGAGGCGTACTTCTCCTTGAGGAGCGCCACGGCTCCGGCGACCTGGGGTGAGGCCATCGAGGTGCCGGAGAAGCGCGCGTAGTTCCCGTCGGGGATGGTGGAGAGCACTTCCTCTCCCGGTGCCAGGAAGTCGGCGTTCCCCCAGTTCGACCACCACGTCTTGGTCTCGCCCAGGCTCTCCCGTTCGGCCGCGGCCACGGAGATCACTGACGGGTAACCGGCCGGAAAGCTGGCGATGCTGTAGATGAACTCGTTTCCCGCGGCGGCCACGACCGTTACGTCGCTCTCGTGCGCGTACTCCACGGCGTCTCGCATCAGCGAGGAGAAGAAGTAGCCGCCGAGGCTCATGTTGATGACGTCGGCGCCGTTGTCGACCGCGTAGCGGATGCCCTTGGCGATCTGCGAATCCCATCCCGCGCCGACGTCGTCCAGGACGCGGACCGGCATGATGGTCGCGTCGGGGGCGACTCCGATGACCCCGATGCCGTTGTCCTCCGCCGCGACGATCCCGGACACGTGGGTCCCGTGCCCCAGCGCGTCCATGGGGTCGTTGTCGGGGTCCAGCGACGTGAAGAAGTTCCCCTGGAAGTCGTAGCCCCGGACATCATCGACGAATCCGTTGCCTTCGTCATCGATTCCGTTGTCGGGGATCTCACCGAGGTTCGTCCAGATGTTATCGTCCAGGTCCTCGTGGAGGTAGTCGACCCCGGAGTCCACGATGGCCACGACCACCCCGGCACCGGTGGTCCCGTTGGTCACGTGGGCGCTCTCCGCGTTCATCGCGTCAAAGCCCCAGTCGTGCTCTTCACCCGTGTGGCTCAGGGCCCGAACCCGGAAGTCGGGCTCCGCGTAGGCCACTCGGGCCTGGCGCCTGACCGCCCTGGCGAACCGTCGGACCGAGCTTCCCCGAGGCACCCGCAACACAACCGATCCGTCCCCCAGGACCGTGTCCAGGAGCCGCCAATCGCGCCGGCGGACCGTCGCCCGGGCCGCGGCGTCCGAGGAGAACTTCACGATCAGGCGACCTGGGGCGGCTCGGAACTCGCCCCGGGCCCGGGCTTGCCTGGCCGCCGCTACGAACTCGGCGATCGACTCGGGACTGCCGAAGTCGGGACGCGACGGCGTGGTGCTCGAAGCCTTCTGAGAGCCTCCCGACGCTGGAGCGGCGGAGGCTGCAAGCGCGAGCGTGACGAGGATGGCGAGCACGCCCCTCGAACGACGGACCATCGGGGACATGACGCCCCTCCTTTCTGGCATGAGGAGCGGATTCCATCACGCTCCACTCCACTCGACAAGAGGACTTCGGGCTATCTCCCTGTTCTGCGGACATCCTGGTCCCCGGTCGCCCCCGCCTCCGGGGCTCGCATAGACTGAGCGGGCCCACTCGCGTGGAGGAGGTCATGCAGCTCGCAGATCGGATGAAACTCCTCGGAACGGAGTCGGCGTTCGAGGTCCTGGCCAAGGCACGAGCCCTCGAGGCTCAGGGCCGCAAGGTCATCCATCTGGAGATCGGAGAGCCCGACTTCGACACCCCGGCCCACATCGGGGAGGCGGCGGCACAGGCCATTCGAGACGGATACACGCACTACACCCCGGCACCGGGGATCCCGGAATTACGCGAGGCGGCGGCCGGGTTCTTCTCCCGCACTCGGGGGGTGGAGTATCCGCCGGATCGGATCGTTGCGGTTCCCGGGGCGAAGCCTGTCCTCTTCTACACGATCATGGCCCTCTGCCAGCAAGGAGACGAGGTCGTCTATCCCGATCCCTCCTACCCCATGTACGAATCCATCAGCGCGTTCGCGGGGGCGAAGCCGGTGCCGGTCCCGCTTCGAGAGGAGAACGAGTTCCGCCTGGACCCCGACGAGCTGGCCTCCCTGCTCACCGACCGCACCCGGATCGTCGTGCTCAACACGCCCGAGAACCCCTGCGGCAGCGCGCTCACTCGGGAGGACCACCAGCGGATCGCCGAGGTGTTGGCCGATCGAGACGTCTACGTGATCTCCGACGAGGTCTACTGGGCCATCCGGTACGAGGGGGAGCACTCGAGCATTTCGCAGATGGACGGGATGCGAGACCGGACCATCCTGCTCGATGGGTGCTCGAAGGCGTTCGCCATGACCGGATGGCGACTGGGGTTCGCCGCCCTGCCTGCGCCGTTGGTGGAACCGGTGACCCGTCTGATCATCAACTCGGTCTCCTGCACCGCGACGTTTGTCCAGATGGCTGCGGTGGCAGCCCTCGAAGGCCCGTTCGATCCAGTCCGCGAGATGGTGGAGGAATTCCGCCGCCGACGGGACGTCATCGTTGCCGGCCTGGATAGGTTGCCAGGATTCCGATGCCTCGAGCCGCGAGGCGCCTTCTACGTGTTCCCGAACATGTCCGAGACGGGACGGTCATCGGAAGACGTCGCCGAACACATCCTTGAGCGGGCCGGCGTGGCCATCCTCCCGGGGACGGCCTTCGGACCGGGCGGAGAGGGGTACCTGCGGTTCTCCTACGCCAGCTCCGTGCCGAACATCCGCGACGCCCTCGAAGCCATCGAGGCCGTCCTTCCGGAGCTGGGCGGTGACTGAGCCTCACCTTCGCCCGAACGTCCTGGTTACCAGGCGGCTGCCTCCGGGTCCGATGGAACGGGTCCTGGAGCGTTGCGAGGCGGACGTTTGGGAGGGAGAGGCCGCGATGCCTCGCGACGACCTCATGGCCCGGATCAAGGGGAAGGCAGGAGCCATCACTCTCCTCACAGAACGGATCGACGGAGAGCTGCTGGACGCAGCCGGGCCCGACCTGTTGGTCGTGGCCAACTACGCGGTCGGGTTCGACAACATCGACGTCGAGGAATGCACCCGCCGAGGCGTCCTCGTATCGAACACGCCCGACGTCCTGACCGAGACGACGGCGGACCTGGCCTGGACCCTCCTGATGACGGCGGCCCGACGCGTGGCCGAGGGGGACCGGTTCCTTCGGAGCCGGAGGGCGTGGATATGGGCTCCCGAGATGATGCTCGGCCAGGACGTCAACGGGAAAGTGCTGGGCGTCGTTGGGTTCGGACGCATCGGGCAGTCCATGGCCCGAAGGGCCTCGGGATTCGGCATGCGGGTCATCTACTACGACGTGATCCGCCCACCCAACGACGTTGCCCGGGAGCTCCGGGCCGAGTACCGCGAGTTCGACGATCTTCTGGCGGAGGCAGACCTCATCAGCATCCACGTTGCCCTGACGCCCGAGACCAGACACCTGTTCGGGGCGGAGCAGTTTCGAAGGATGAAGCACACCGCGGTGCTTGTGAACACGTCGCGTGGTCCGGTGATCGACGAGGCGGCCCTGGTCGACGCGTTGCGCCGGGGGGAGATCTTCGGGGCCGGTCTGGACGTGTTCGAGAACGAGCCCCAGGTTCACCCGGGACTTCTCGAGCTCGACAACGTCGTCGTGATCCCACACCTCGGCAGCGCGACCGTTGAGACGCGCGACGCCATGGGGTTCCTCGCCGTGGAGAACCTCCACGCCGCCCTGCAGGGACGCCGCCCTCCCACTCTCGTCAACCCGCAAGCGTGGGAAGCTCGCTCCCGGACCTAGCCACTCGAGTCGTCGACGCCGACGCCGCCGGCTGAGCCCGCCCGGGCCGAGGTCCCCTAGGCCGACTCGACCAGCTCGATCTCCGTAGAGATGTCGATGGCGCCCTCGAGGGACCGGGCCACCGGGCATTTTTTCGGGTGAAACTCCATGCAGCGGTCGATCTTCTCGCGGATCTCGGCGTCGAGATCATCCACCACCAGTCGGTACTTCACGTGGATGCGTCGGATGACGAGGACGTCATCGTCCGTCGTCTCGATCTCGCCGGTCACGTCGGCCACGAGGCGGCCGTCGTGCGCTGGTATCCCGCGCGCCTCCAGCGCGCCACCCAGGGTGCCGGTCAGTCACCCGCCGGTCGCGGCGGCGATGTAGTCGAGCGTGGCCGCGTGAGGTTCATATGTTCCCGGTTCTCGCTTGTAGTGCTCCGCGATCTCGTCGTGTGATCCGACCAGAGCGGACTCCCCGACGGGCAGGTCCAGCCTGCGCGTGCCATCCTTGAACCGCTCGACCCGCGCCCGTGCCGTGTACACGACGCTCATCACGAAGCGAACAGGTCTCGTGCCGCCATCTTCAGGTCTTCGACGCCTTGGAGCTCGTCGTCGTACAGGGGTGCTACTGCCCGGACCATGTCACCGAAGGTCTCCCGGATCTCCCCGAGATAGCCCTTCTGCATGGCAATCCGGTTCCGGACGAATTCGGGCATGGACACCGACTCGTCCGTCTCGATGAGCATGTTCACCACCACGCCTCCGACCGGGATCCCGAAATCCGTGAACCAGCTGATGAACCGGCGGATGACAGCGATGGGCAGGGCCTCGGGCAGCGTGACGAAGAAGAAGGCCGTCTTCTCGGGGTCGGTGAGGAGTTCCTTCGCATGGGCGATCCGCTCGCGGAACTCGACCAGGTACTCCATGAGCGGGTCTGCTTCCTTCTTCTTAGTGATGGACAGGAGCTCTCGGAGGGACTGAGCCTCCTCACGGGATTTCAGCATCTTGTTCACCCACAGCCCGTACACCTTGGACATCCCTAGCAGGCGCCTCGCGTTCGCGGTGGGAGCCGTATCGAATACGTACACCTCATATTCGTCCTTGAACATGAGCTCGACCATGTTCTCGAACATCGCCGACTCCTCGAAGGCCGGGTTCATCGTGGCCGCTTCCACGAACTCGTCGGCCTTTGTCTGGATCTCTGCGAACTTCAGGAACCACTGGACCTTCTCCTTGATCTCCCGCTTCGAGCGTTCGATCGCATCGCGAGTGTCGATCTCGTAGGCCCACAGGTTCTCCACGCCGTCGACGGGCGTGTGCTTGCCGAAGACGTCGCTGTCCAACAGGCCGGATAGGCTGTGCACCGGGTTCGTCGAGGCCAGCAGGGTCTTCTTGCCCTTGCCGGCCAGCCACACTGCGGCAACCCCGGCCATAACCGTCTTCCCCACACCGCCCTTGCCACCGAAGAAGAGGTACCGGAGCCCCTCGTGCTGCCCGAGGAAGTCCTCCATGGAGATCTCGACCAGGGGGTGATCGTCCACGACGGCTCGCCCCATCCTGTCAGCCCTCCTCCTGTTCGCTCACGAGGAGGCCCGGCCCGTTGGTCCGTCCCTCCTCGGCAGGGAGTGAAGCAGCCTGATCCGCTTCGCTTCGCTCCGCGGGGCTGCCTCCCCCTGAACCCCTATTCGTACATGCGGCGGGCCACCCGCTCGATCATCTCCAACCCGGTCACGTCTCGCTCGAACTCGGGCACGTGGGCCAGGATCTGCCCGCCGAAGGTCCCTTCGATCTCCTTCAGGTACTTCCGTTGCATCTCGATGCGGTTCTTCAGGTAGGGGGGAACGTCCTCCTTCAGGAGCTCCTCCGGCAACACCCGGTTCACCACGTAGCCAGCGATCGGCACATCGAACTTGGAGAAGAGCTCCGCCGCCTTTCGCGTGTCGATGATGATCATCTCCTCCGGGATCACGACGAAGAAGAACGCTGTCTTCTCCCGGTCTGTAAGGATCCCCGAGGCCGTGCGGATCCGGTCCCGGATGTAATGGAGCTCGTCGAGGATCTGGTCCTCCTCGGTCTCCTTCTCCCGGCGGATCTTGGCCACCACCTCCTGGTACTCGCGCATCTCCTCTCGCAGGTGGGTGATCTTTCCGATCCACTCGTCGTAGACCTTGGCCATAGAGAGGTAGTAGAGGGCGTGGCCCAAGGGGACCAGGTCGTAGATGTAGTAGTCGTAGTCTCCGGTGACCACGATGTCGACCACGGAGTCGAAGATCGCGCTCTCCTCCATCGCCGGCTCGGAGGATGCCGCCTGGATGTAGTCCTCGATCTCGTCCGGGACCTTGTCCATGCCGTACATGTCCAGGATCTTCTGCCGGATCTCGTCCTGGTACTCCTTGATGTGCTGGTCGGCGTCGATCTCCTGGGCCCACAGGTTGTCCATGATCTTCACGGCGCCCTTGCCGAAGATGTCCTTCTGGAAGATATCCGACAGGCTCGCCTGTGGATCCACGGAGAAGACGAGCACCTTGTTTCCTTCCTGGGCGAGCCACCAGGCGGTGGCGGCGGAGAACGTGGTCTTTCCCAGGCCCCCCTTCCCCCCGAACATGACGTACCGACGCTCGGGGTGCTCCTCGAAGATGTGCGCAAGGGACTTCGGCCTGGCCCGCTCCTGCGTTCCTCTGGTCTGAGCCACGGCGCCCTCAGAACATCGCGTCGGTGACGTCCTTCTCGCGGAGCATGCGCCGCTTCCACGTGGCCACCTGAGGGACAACGTAGGGCAGCAGGCGCATCGAGTAGTACGGAGGAAGGATCGGCACGCCGAGCATGTCGCCCATGGTCACCAGGATGAACAGGTGCTCCATGCTGGCCCGAGTGCGGAGCGCGTACCGGGTCATGTCGTGGGCGGCCATCCCATAGGTGACCTTCTTGACCTTTCCAAGAAAGCCTCGGAGGCCGCGGGCTTCCCGCCCTTCCTCGTTCGCCGGCCTGTCTGGCTTCTGCTCGTCGGTCATCGCGTCCCTCCTCGATCAGACTCCGTGCAGGTCCGCGCCGTGGTGGTCCGCCAGATCGCGCTCCCGGAGAACGCGTTTCTTCCACGACTCAATGCTGGGGGTGACGTACGGCAACAGGCGGAGCGAATAGTACGGGGGGAGGATCGGCAGACCGACCATGTCCCCGACCGTGATGGCCATGAACAACGCCTCCATCGAAGAGCGTTCCTCCATGGCGTGACGGACGAACTCGTAGCCGCCCATGCCGTGGAGGAACTCCCGGAAGATCCGTCCGAGCCGCCACCTGGGTTGCCCGGACTCCCCGCGCGCCTTCGGGCCTCCCGTCTGCGGATCCGCCACCAGCGTGGTCAATCTAGCATCGCTCCGAACATACCCGCCATGGGGAGAGGTCAGTCCGAGCGTGAAGCGGCGCGCCTTGATTGGGACTGTCGCTCTGCGAGAGTGCATCCCTCGAACGCCTCAGGAGGTGACCGATGCCCTGCCGGATCCTTGACCTCAGCAGCCCCGATTTCGGCGTGCAGGTCAAAGGGAAAGCCAATCCCAAGACCACGGTGGACCAGGACGGCGGGCTGGGGTTCCTGACTCGAGGCGCGACCGGAGGCCTCCGTGGTGATGACGTTCTCCCGGCCCGTGGCCTCGGGAGAGCGTTGCGGTGCCGGCGGCCCGCCCCGTAGGCTCGCCGCGGCATGCCAGACCTGCCCTCATACGCGACCGTCCTCCTGCTCGCTCTCCTCGGCGTCTTCCTCGTGTTCGCGCTGGGGACTCATCGAAACGTCCGCAAGGGGAACGACCTCCTGAGGTGGCTCCAGGGTGGCCTCCCTCTCTTGGGGGCCCGCACGACGCTGCGGTGGCTGGGGAGCACCGCGGCTGTCCTTCAGATCCGCGAGGCCAAGGACCCCTTCCGGGAGGCGGAGGTCGTCGTGGTCCTCAAGCCCAGAGACGTCACGTTCCTGTGGGCGTGGGCCAGGGCGAAAGGTCGGCAAGACTTTTTGATCCTCCGGGGACGCCTCCGAGGCGCGCCTCGATTCGAGGTCGAGGTGGGCGACCGACGCGGGTGGACGGGGATGGATCGGATCCGCCGACTGGACCTCGAATCCTGGCTCGAGGACGATTGGGATGATCCGAACGTCAAGGTGGTGCACAGTGGCGACGCCGATCCGGCCGTGGCCCGCCGGGCCTGGGAGGAGCTGACCGCCGCGAGCCAGGGCGTGTGGCGCCTCTCTGTGCGCCGGGACAACCCGCATCTCGAGGTCCACCTGGTGCCTCCGGATACCGCCTCCGTGCTGGCGGAACGGCTGGTGGAAGCGTTCCGCAACCTGGGCGCGTCGGTGGCCCGGAAGAGCTAGGGGGGTCCGGGGGGAATAGCTCGCCCGGGGAGGCAGGAGCGCCGGGCGGGACAGCGAACGTCCCCCCCGGATAGGAAGAGGTTCCGAAAGGAAACGGGGGCCGCTGGCGCGGCCCCCATTCCCGGTTGGTGTCGGTCGGGGCGGTTACTTGCCTCCTCCGCCCCCGACGGGTTGCGGAGCGACCGGCGCGCCCCGGTAGCGGGACCACGCCCTCCACCCGTCGTACGCGATGACCAGTGCGGCCACCGTGATCAGGAGGGCGACGATGATCATCGCCCACGCCCCGACCACCGCGATGCCGGATGCACCCTCCGCCACGGCGACTGTGTTGTACAGGTTGTACGCCGTCACCAAGGAGGCTGCGACCGTGGTCGCGTACATGAACAGCATGGGGATCCCGACGAACGCCGGGTTGCGGCCCGTCGATGCCAGCCACACCGTCACGATGAGCAGAGACAGTGCGGCCATGAGCTGGTTCGACGCCCCGAAGAGCTGCCACAGGTACACCCACGTGCCGGTGAGGACTAACGCCAATGTCAGAGCCATGGAGATGATCGAGGCGACGTGCTGGTTCTTGAACCCCACCCAGGCGTCGCCAACCCATTCTCCCAACGTCACCCGCATGACCCGGAACACCAGCTGGACCACCGTGAGCACGATGACCACGAAGGCGCCGAACCCCAGCGCGGTTCCGTACGGCGTATCCAGCAGCCCGAACGTGGCCACATTGAGCAGGTTGCCCACGCCGGAGGCGAACGCCGCGGCGCCCCTCAGCCCCGTGATTGCCACCGCCGTGAGGGACAACAGGCCGAGGGTGTTCTCCGAGAACATCCCTCCGCCGCCCACCGGCAGCGCGTCGGTCTCGTACTCCAGCTGCCTAGCTGTGCCCACCGAGCCGAACAGGGCGTGCCATCCCGAGATGGCTCCGCAGGCGATGGTCACGAAGAGCATCGGCCAGAGCGGCTGGAATACCCCGGTCGCGCGCACCGCGTCCGTGCTGAAGAACCCGTTGAACGTGGCGATCTGGAACTTGCCCGTGGTCGCCCCCTCGACCAGGCCGAGCGGGGCAAGCAGGGCTCCTACCGCGCTCAGCCCGATCGTCAGTGCCGTGATCCAGAACCCGATGTAGTTCACGGGCTGTGCGAACCGCCAGATGGGCAGGTTCGCTCCCAGGTAGCTGAACACAAGCAGGAAAATCGCCCAGAAGATGTAGCTGGGCAGCACATTGATCAGCCCCGTGGCGGGATCGAAGGTCGCGCTCTCGAACGGCTCACCCGTGGCCGGATCCCTGGTGATCCGGGGATCCTGCCCGGTGGGGTCCTGAACCGTGTACAGCGCTCCGCCTCCGTTGAGCCCGTCGTTGATGCCTTTCACGCTGCCGCTGATCGTGCCCGTGCTCCAGTCGACGGGTGACTTGTCGAGGCCGGCGCCGAGAGGCCCCAGGCCCATGGCCAACACGGTGACCAGCACGACTCCCAGCGTCACCCCGATGAGGTCGGCCTTCCTCCGGTAGATGAGGTAGCCCGCCGCCAGGCCGGCCAGCGCGAGCACTAGGATGCCGAACGGCACGTCCGGTCGCGCCGCCAGGATGGCGGCCATGATGCCGACGAAGGCGCCCGCCACGAGCAGCAGGTAGAAGAAGATGAACACGAACAAGATCGATCTGGCTCTTGGCGCGATGAGCCTGTGGGCGATGGCCGACAGCGAGTTCCCGTCGTTCCGAACCGCCACCATGATGGCGCTGTAGTCGCTGGCCCACCCGATTAGGCTCACACCGACCATGAGCCAGATGATCGAGGGAAGCCATCCCCACAATCCGGCCGCGGTGATGACCCCTACGATCGGTCCAGCCGCGGCGATCGATTTGAAGTGATAGCCGTAGAGGACGTACCTGCTGGTGGGCACGAAGTCCACCCCATCCATGTACATCCTCGCGGGCGTGGGCCGTTCGCGGTCGGCCTGGATGACCGTGCGGTCGATCCTCTTTGCATACAGCTGGTACATCGTGAGGATCACCACAAAGCCGATGACCACGACCCACAGTGAATTCATCCCTTCACCCCCTCTCCGACCCAGAGGATCGATCAACAAGTGCTAGGGAGTCTTGGTGCACCCACGCATTCCGCGGCTCGGCGTCACCTCCTTTCGAGCCGTTAGTTGTGTGGGGCGGTGATGAAGCGCTCGATCACCTGCCCCGCGGCTTCAAGGTCGTCTGCCACGTGCTTCCGCTCCCCCTCGACGATCACGGCGGGGTACCGCCGGACGCCGTGGCGGAGCGACTTCCAGAAACCTTCGATGGAGGCGGCGTCCACCAGCCGGACGCGAACCTTTCTTCCGAAGCGTGTGGCCAGCTCGTGAACCCAGCCGGAGACGAGCTCGTACTCGTGACGGAGATCCTCGGGAAGGGCGTCCCGGGCCTGCTCCTGGTGGACCCGCTCCCCCAGGCCCATCTCGGAGAAGGTCAGCTCGCAATGCTGGCAGTGATAGAAGGCAGTCGGCGCGTAGGTGATGACTTGGACCCGTACCGGCCTCATCGCCATCCCTCTGAGCAGGGTCTTCTCAATCTTACACCGCGCCCACCCGGAGCAGTAACGGACGAATGTGGTGAGCCTGGCGAGTCAGTCCTCTCGGGCCTGCCGGACCACCAGGGTCATGCCCTCCACAGCGACGACCTCGACCCGGTCCCCGACCTCAGCGCCCTCCACCCTGGCTGGGTAGGAGGTCCCCCGGATGCGAACACGTGCCGGCCCAGCCAGAAGGCCGTGCTCTCCCACCAATGCCTCGTGTCCGGACAGCGGCCGCCGGCCACGAAGGGAGAGCCACAGAGAGACCTCGAAGACCTCGGCTCCAGCGAGGATCACCACCACCACCAGCCACCAAGGCCACGGAAGGAAGAGGTACGCCAAGGTGCCACCGATCAGAAGGAGCACATGGCGAGGGTACCGCGGGGGCTCAGGGCAGGAACGGCTCCAAGGCCACGACCTCGTAGGCGAAGAGGCCTCCCGGTGCCTGATAGGTGATCCGATCCCCGACTCGCCTGCCGACGAGCGCCTGACCGAGGGGCGATGATACCGAGACTGTGCGCGCTCCCGGTGCCCGCTCCTCCTTCGTCGCCGCAAGGAGATAGAGCTCTTCCTCCGGATCCTCCTCGTCGAGGGGGCGGAGCGTGGCGAGAATCCCCGGGCCGGCCAGCTCGGCGTCCGTGGGAGGCTCGATGATGTCCGGATCCTTCAGCAGCCGCTGCAGCTCCCGGATCCGGGCCTCCATCAGCCCCTGCTCGTCTTTTGCCGCGTCGTATTCCGCGTTCTCCCGGATGTCTCCGTGCTCTCGAGCGCGGAGCAGCCGCTCGGCGATGCGGCCGCGCCCTTCGGAGGTGAGCTCATCGAGCTGCCGCCTTAGCCGTTCGTAGGCCTCACGGGTCAGCACCGCGCTGGGCTCGTCCCCCGGGTTACGAGGAGGTCTGCCGTCCATCGAGGGAGGAATGTAACAGGGATAATCTCCCTGGATGGTCGCCCCGCTGATCCTGTTGGTCGACGACGACGCCCGTCTCCGGGAGATCGTGGGCATGGCTCTGGAAGAAGAGGGCTATGGCGTCCGCACGGTCGAGACCGGCGAGGAGGCCCTTGGCGTGCTCGACGCCGACGACCCCGACCTTCTCATCCTCGACGTGATGCTCCCCGGACGGGACGGCTTCGAGCTGTGCCGTGACATCCGCCAGCGGAGCCCCGTCCCGATCCTCATGCTTACGGCAAAGACCGACACCGTCGACATCGTCGTCGGCCTGGAGTCCGGGGCCGACGATTACGTCACGAAGCCGTTCGTGACCAAGGAGCTCCTGGCCCGCATCAGGGCCCTCCTGCGCAGAGCCCGAGACCGATCGACCCTCCCTCGCACCATCGTCCTCGGGGCCCTGGAGATAAGCCCCGACGCCGCCACGGTGACAAAGGCCGGCGCCCCCATCCACCTCACCAAGACGGAGTTCAAGCTCCTCTGCGCCCTGGCCTCCCGCCCCAACCAGGTGTTCACCCGCGAGATGCTCCTCCAGCAGGTCTGGGAGTACGACTACTTTGGGGATTCTCGACTGGTCGACGTCCATGTCCGACGGCTCCGCGGCAAGATCGAGGACGACCCCGGCGAGCCCCGGATCGTGCAGACCGTGAGGGGACTCGGGTACAAGCTCGCCGAGGTAGCGTGAGGAAGGACGATGAAGCTCTTCCCGAAACGGCGCCAGGTCGGGCTGAGGTGGCGGATCAGCATCGCCTTCATCGCCGGGGCCCTGGCTCTGTCGGCCCTGGTCGGGGGGACTACATATCTGCTGGCCGACCGATACTTGCTGGGCAGGCGAATCGAGGACTCGACCCGTCAGACCATCAGCAACGTCCGTTTCGCCGTT
This sequence comes from Actinomycetota bacterium, assembly GCA_036000545.1. Taxonomy (GTDB): domain Bacteria; phylum Actinomycetota; class UBA4738; order UBA4738; family CALAEC01; genus DASYVD01. The sequence continues at coordinate 14,950 of DASYVD010000048.1, forward strand.
TCGCAGCTCTCTCAATCCGGCCAAGACGTCTCATTGTTCGAGCTGGGCCGGATGCTGGAGGTTCGGGGCACGTTCGAGTCCCTCGTCATCGAGGAGTCACCCCCGACCGAGGAGGGACGGTTCTTCTCCTCTTCGGTCTCCCTCCCGCCCTCCTCCATTCCCGAGGAGCTCCAGGCCGCAGTCGGCCGGGGAAGGGTGGGCTACGCGTTCCGTCCGGTCGAGCCCCGGCAGCTCGTGTTCGGCTCCCCGGTTCCCGGACACCGGCTGCAGGCGTACTTCTTCTACCCTCTGGGCGATCTCGACCAGACCCTGGCCCTGTTGCGGAGGGTGCTGATCGGTGTGGCTCTCGGCGCCGTGGTCCTGGCCGCTGCGGTGGGAGCTCGGGCAAGCCGTCGGTTGGTGGGCCCGGTCCGCCGGGCGAGCGAGGCTGCCCGGCGGGTCGCCGATGGCCTGCTGGAGACCAGACTCACGGTGGAAGGTCGAGACGAGCTGGCCGCCCTGGCCCGGTCATTCAACGAGATGGCTGCGGCGCTCGAGGAACGCATCGCCAGAGAGCGACGGTTCGTGGGCGACGTCTCGCACGAGCTGCGGACACCCCTGACGACGCTTCGAGCGTCCACCGACTACCTCCTTCAGGGCGAGGGCGACCTACCCCCATCGCTGCGCCGGGCGTTGGAGCTCCTATCAGCCGACGTCGAGTATCTCCGGCACCTTGTCGATGACCTGCTCGAGATCTCTCGGGTCGAGGCCGGACGGGTCCAGATGTCCTGGGAGCAGTTGAACATCGCCGACCTCGCCCGCGAGGTCGCCGCTCGGCGGCAGCGGGCGGGCGACGACATCGCTGTCGTAGTCGAGGTCGACCCGGGATCGCTTTCGACCGTAGCGGACAAACAGCGTCTGGAGCGAGTTGTGTCCAACCTCGTGGACAATGCCGTGATCCACGGAGAAGGGCGTGACGTCACGGTTCGCGTGGGAGCGGACGATGGTCATCTCCTCCTGTCCGTGGAGGATCAGGGCCCGGGGATCCCAGCAGGGGACGTTTCTCGAATCTTCGAGCGGTTCTTCAAGGCCGACCCCGCCCGGCACCGAGGCGACGGCCGGGGGTCCGGGCTGGGGCTCGCCATCGCCCGGGAGAACGCCCACCTCCACGGGGGAGAGATCGCCGTCAGGAGCGCGCCCGGACAGGGGGCAAGTTTCACGCTGCGACTGCCGCGGAGAGACGAGGAGACGTCGACGGAGGAACCGATGGAGGAAGCGACGTCGTGAGGCGTAGCCTCCTCGTCCTCGCCGCGATCCTCCTCGTGTCGTGTCAGACTCGCGGCGTCCACCTCATCCCTGACTCCGACCTCCCCCAAGACGTCTACGGGCCCGCGGCCGATGTGCCGCCCATCGGGTCTGAGGGGATTCCCGAGGAAGGGACGGTGTTCTTGCTGAACAAAGGACGTCTGTCGGAGGTGCGCCGGCAGTTACCTCCGGCGGTTTCGCTTCCCGAGGCGCTCGTCGTCGCTCTCCTAGAGGGTCCGGTGCGGGAGTCTCCTCTCGACACGGCGATCCCCCCCAATACTCGGCTGATCTCGATCCAGGCAGACCAGGGAATCGCCACTGTCGATCTATCGGCCGAGTTCGAGAGTGGAGCGACCGGCGTTCCGCTGGCGCTCAAGCTGGCGCAGATCGTCTACACCCTGACGCAGAAAGACACGCGGATCGTTGGTGTGCTCTTCGAGATCGAGGGGGAGCAGATCGGGGTGCTCACCGGGAACGGCCTGGTTGTCGCCGACCGTCCGGTAACGAGGCAGGACTTCGCGCGCTTCGCCCCGGTGCCACCGAAACGCGCCGACGCGAACGCCTCGCCCTCTGCGGGAGATGTCGCGGGCTGACGCGTCGGGAGTACGGACCACACTCGGCCCCGGCGTATCGGCCAGACGACCGACGAGCCGAGAGTTGTCATCGAATCGTCACTCCGTTGGCGCGCCTTCGACACGGGGAAGGGGCATGCTGGAACAGCCAAGACCCCACGGGGCGGCTCCTCCGGCAGGTGGTGGCCCCTTGAGCCACGAGACCTGCCTCCCTCGGGGGGATCCCCTCTCTACCCGAACCTGCCGGAGGAGGCCCCCGGGGCATGCGTGCCTGCTACCCTTCACCGGATGCTTCGGGGCAGAACCTCTCTTCGCCTCGCCCTCCTTACGCTTCTCGCGGCCCTGATCCCGCAACCGGCTTCGGCGGCCGAGGTTCGGTGGGTCGCGTACGTTCGAGCGGAGGAACCGTTCTTTCCCGGGTCGCTGCACGTCGTACAGTCCAATGGCGCCGGAGCCCGTACGCTGGCCGAGAACGTGATGACGGCCGACCTCGGGCCGGGTGGCACCGTGTTCGCGATCCACCAGGAAGGCGAGGACTTCACGACGACCTCGGTCACCCGCATCTCTCCCAAGGGACGAGCGCGCCAGCTTCTTCCCTCGGGCGGCACGCTGTACCTCTCCCTAGCGGCCGCGGCTCGAGGAGCGGTAGCGATCCAGCGATTCGTTACCCGGGGAGCCGACGTCCCGTCGTTCCTCCGCGACGCGATCCCCGTCCTCGCCTCGACCGAGGTTCCCATCCTCACGCCCCCCGAGAAGCCGGCCGGCCCGGTCGAGCTCTCTACCGTTGCGGAGAGCCGCCGTCGCTCGTACCAGCTGATGTTCACGAATGACCCCGAGGGGCAGAAGTCGCACGCCGAGCAATTCAACGTCTTCGTGGGAGGCCGGAAGGGCTCGGAGGAAACGCCGGCGGATGCGACCGAAGTCGAGGTCCGGGGGACCACCGGCTCGTTCTTCTGCGGCGCGTCGACATGCTTCCTGTCGTGGGAGGAGAACGGGAGCACGTACTCGGTTGGCGAGTTCGGGGCTGCCGAGGACGCTGGTGCGTTCGCAGAGTCCCTGGTGCAGATCGAAGAGGTCGCCGGCAGCGAGTGGCGGTTCGGTGGGGAGATCCAAGCGCCCGAGCTCGTCACGCTCAGAGCGGACGGCTCCGAGGAGATCCTCGAATCAGTGGAGGGCTTCTGCGAGTGTGGATTCCAGCCTGTTTCCTGGGAGCCCGATGATGAGGCCCTCCTGGTGATCCGGGGAGCCGAAGGATTCACGGAACTCGTCGAGTACCCCGCGGGCGGGGGAGAACCGAAGACGCTTGCGCAGGGTGACCTTGGCGGGATGATCCTGGACGCCGCCTACGGGCCCGAGGGTGTGCTCCTCTTACGCGCCGGGGAGCTCGGGCCCCCCGGCACCGTCGAGACGCTCGACGGAGAGATCGTCGCGGAGAGAATCCTGTCCTTCGACGTCGCAGGCTCGACGCTCGTGTACGCGACCGGGAGCGGCCGGGTGGTGGTTCGCAATCTCACCAACGGACGCGAGCGGACCGTGGGCCGGGGCGCCGTCGACGTGAGCGTCAGTCCCGATGCGATCCCCGCTCCACCCCAGACGCAGCCTCCGGTCGAAGCGGAATCCAGCAACACTTCACCGCTGCTATGGGTTGCCCTGGCCCTGGCGGCCCTGGCCCTTCTGGGCGGAGGGTTGTTGCTCGGCGCGCGGCTTCGGTCCCGCTAGGAGCGCCTTCCGGGCCCGCCGCCGGGCGGTTCCCGGAGCTCCTGGACCTCGTGAATAGGGTTCTGTCCGTTCCCGTTCACGAGGTGCGGCAGGCGTCTGTTGACGGCGTCGAGGATCGCCTTGGCCGCGCTGAGGTCCTCCTCGCCCGGGCGGCTGAGCACCGCGCCCACGAGCCGCTCTCCCCGGGCCTGGACCACTGCCATGAGGAGCTCGGACTGGTCGTGCGTGAGCGCCGAATACAGCCCTTCCACCTCGATGTCGCCGTTCAGGAGCGGGGCGAGTGCGTCGGCGGTCGCGTACGCCACGGAGTGGAACCGTCCCGCCGCCGAGGCCGAGGCGCTTCCGTGCCCTTCGAGCCGGTGGCCGTTCCAGCGAAGGTGGACCTCCGCCATGCTCTCGGTATCGACCTCGACCCGAACCTTCACCAGGCGCGGCCGGGGTTCTTCCTTGCCCAGCGGCTCGGGCTCCACCCAGTGAAGGGCAACCGCGGCCCCCGCCAGGGCACCCTCAACCGCCGTCCGGACCTCCGCGGAGTCGGCGTCCTCCGCCACGAGCACCCGCAGCGTGGGCGGTTCGTCGGGCGTGTACTCGACCCACGCAACCCCGGGGACCGCCCGGATCCGGTTCTCCAGCTCTCGACCGTCGGGAGCCTCCTGCAGCGCGCGGATCCCCTCGATGAGCCCCTGAGCCGACCGCAGTGACTCGGCCGGATGCTCCGCCGCTCCCTCGTCGAACACGATCACGTTCGAGCCACCGCGTCCGCTCCACCGCGTCCCGGTTTCGTCCACCTGAGGGCCTGCCTCCGGGTCCCAGTCGGCAAGGGCGTCCCGGGCGCGGCGAGCCAGGTCGAGGACGGACTGGGCGTCGAGCCCGCGCGGCTCGACCATGATCCGCTCGTCCCCGTCGTGCGTCACGTGCAAGTATGCGAGCGCCTCGGTACCGAGCTCCTCGCGCAGCCAGCGCAGGACGCCGCCGATCGCCTCGTCCTGATGAGGGTCGATGGAGACAGGGCGACGAGGGGTCGGGTCGGGGTCGGGCTCGTCGGAGAGGCGTCGGGCACCCGGCAGACGCCCCGCCTGGGGCGGGCCGCCCGAACGACTAGAAGGCCCGGTAGGCCGGCCGGCCCCAGGCGCGGGAGTAGCCTCGGGAGTCAAGCGCTGATCGTCCACGCGGAATCGCCCCTCAACGAGAAGATTCGAACGAGGCCGGTCCAGACTTTAGCGATTCCGACATGCCGCCGGGAAACGGGTGGTCGGCGTCGACCAGGCTACTCAGTCCGCCCCGCGCTCGGCGCCGGCTCCGGTTCTCGAAAGGATGTCCAAGATGGCCTTGGCGTCCGTATCCTCGAGAGGAGCGGCCGGCCGCTGACGGGCCGCCTGGACGAGGGAGCGGAGGTTGGCCTCGGTCATCTCCAGCCGCCGCCTGAGGGCGCTGACCTCGTCCTCCAGGGACTGGGCACGTCGGCGGTCCTCGGCCGCCGCTCGGTTGACCTCGACGGCCTCCCGGCGGGCAGCCTCGGCCTCGGCCCGAGCCCGGTCCAGGGCCGCCCGCATCTCCGCCGCTTCGGCGGAGAGCTCGATGAGACGCTCGATCACGACCCGCCCCACCTGTTCGTAGGTGGGAAGCTCATCCTCCTCACCAGCCCTGGCCCGGCCCCGCTTGCGACGGCGGACCGGACGGCGGACTGACGTGGGCTCACCCTCGTCGAGTGGCCGAGCGTCGAGCAGACGGTATCCGCGACCGTCCTGCTCGATACGACCTCGGGCGATGAGGGCCCGGATCGCCCGAGCGGCGGCGAGCCGGCTGCCGAGCCCGGCCTCTTCGGCAAGCTCGGCGGGCGATGCCTCGATCCGCTGCCCAGGCTGCGAGCGAGCCGCCGCGGCGGCGAGTATGGCGTTGCTCTCGCGAAGACTCTGGACGTTCATGGAGCGTTCTTTCTACTACGGAACGACACTCCTGAGCGAGAGGCCATTGGTGGGTTACCTGGCGAAGGCGGGTCCACGGCGAGTGGTTTCAGCGGCGTCCCCCGGGGCGGCGCCGGCGCTGGGGCTGGGGGCGGCTTCGAGACCGTCGGGTGCGGGGAAGGGTGGCCGGGTCAGGCAGGTCAACCCGGGCTTTCTCCACCGCCGCGATCACCTCGGAGGCCACAGAGTCATGCTCGGGTGGAGCTGAGATCATCAGCTGGAAGAGGACGGTTCGCTCGAACTGCTCGATGGTCTGCACCACCGACCGCCGCTCGGAGCCCGCCACACGCCAGGTGGCGGCGATGCGGCCCGAGGGAAGAACATCGACTCGAAGCGGCGTCTTGCCGATGCTTCCTTCCCAGACCGTACGTGCAGACTGCTCATCCATTCGACCTCCAGGGGTGAATCGGGGGCGCAGAGCGCTGCGGCCACTGTAGCACGGGGGTCGGGCGGGGCCCGGCGAGACGCGGCGACCTACGCCGGAACAAAAAGAGTGACAAAAGCCATGTGCGGGGTTGCGTGCCCGCCGGGGAGTGGTCTATAAATCCCCCTGGAACCGCTGGAGTCTTCGGACTCCGGCGGTTCCGTTTTAGCTGCCTTCGCCTCCCATATGCCGGGCCAACCAGGCTCCCGCGAGCCGGGCAACCTCCTCCAGTGCCCCCGGCTCTTCGAACAGGTGTCCCGCCCCCGAGATTACCGCCAGGTCCTTCTCGCACCCCAACGCGGCGAGGGCGTCGCGGTTCATCTCAAGGACGTCGCGGTCCTCCCCGCCCACGATGAGCAGGGTGGGGGCCCGGACATCGGCCAGCCGGTCCGCTGCCAGGTCGGGACGGCCCCCTCGGGATACCACCGCCGCTGTCTCTGGGCGTTCCGCGGCGGCGACCAGCGCCGCGCCAGCCCCGGTGCTCGCACCGAAATAGCCTACGGGAAGCCCGGCTGTCTCCTGTCGGCGACCGAGATACGCGGTGGCCTGGAGGAGGCGGGTGGCCAGCATGTCCACGTCGAAGACATTGGCCCGGTCGAGCTCCTCCTCCGGAGTGAGCAGATCCATGAGAAGCGTGCCCAGGCCACGCTCCCTCAACGCCCGGGCCACCGCCTGGTTGCGGGGGCTGTGCCGGCCGCTGCCCGTCCCGTGGGCGAACACCACCACCCCGTGAGGGCGCTCCACGAGTCCGAGCGACCCCCGCACCGTCTGGGCCCCAGTGGGGATCTCGATCTCGAAAGTGGTTTCCTCGGTCACGATGGGGATCTCGCTTCCAGCGATGTGGCCGTCCAGTCGCTCACCCGGGTTCCACCTCCGCCCCCAGCGCGATGCGCTCCGCCGGGGCCGGGTGGGTGAACAGCAGTCGGTAGGTGAGAGGTCCCGGATCCAAGTCGGCCAGGTTCCGAAGGGCCAGGCCCCGTTCGGTCCGGACGTACGCATCCTCGTCCCCGGTCAGCTGGAGGGCGAAGCTGTCGGCCGAGCGTTCGAACCGACGTGAGAGCCAGTTGCTCGGCGGGAGGGTGAGCAAGTTGAGGGCGGCCACCAAGAAGATCACGAACGGGACGATCCTGGGGTCGGCGGGGGCCGCCGCCCGGGCCGCCCCAAGGACCGCATCCGACCTGAGCAGCAGCCACAACAGCAGGACGCCGGCCGCGGTCGCGGCCGCTCCGATGGCGGTCGCCCACTCCACGTGGTGTTCTCGCCGGTGCCCCAGCTCGTGGGCGACCACCAGCACGATCTCGTCGCGATCGGCCTTCTTCAACAGGGTGTCGTACACGACGAGCCGGCGGGTGGTCCCGAATCCGGAGACGTATGCGTTCTCCTTCGTCGTGCGGCGGCTGGCGTCCGCGACGAGGACCTCTCGCACCGGGACCCCGGCCCGGTCGGCCAGCTCCGTGAGCTGGGCGGCGAGCTCCCGGTCCTCGAGGGGCTCGAACCGGTTGAACAGGGGCTCCAGCACCACCGGCGCCAGGTAGGTGAGGAGGACCACAACCGCGGCACCGGCCACGACGGCGAGGCTTGGCCAGGCCCGGGGGAAGAACCGGATGAGCGCCACGAGACCGGTCAGGACGAGGGCGCTGATGACCACGGAGACTCCGAGAGCCTTGCCCCAGTCGCTGAACCAGCCGGCCAGCGTCTGCGTGGAGAATCCCCACGCCCTCTCGTGGACGTAGCCTCGCCAGAACGAGACCGGCACCCGCACGACGGCCACGGCGACCGTGGTGAGGACGACGGCGCCGGTTGCGGCGAGCGGCCGCGGCCAGGAACGGACCGGCCGCAACAGGAGGTCCCCGACCGACGTGAATGCCAAGACCGCCAGGACGGCCAGCCCGAGGATTGTCCCGATCGCGTACGCGACGTACCGGGGCCCCTGGTAGTCGTTGGCCCTCGCGATCTCCTGCTCGCTGAAGAACCGTCGCGGATCGGCGGGCACGCGCCCGAGGCCGGAGGCCCACCAGACCGCGACGATGACGAGCACCAGCGCCAGGAGAAGAATGCGGCGGGCGATCATGCCCGCCTCAGCGATGTCGATACACGATCCGCCCGCGAGTCAGGTCGTACGGCGAGAGCTCCACGGTTACCCGATCCCCCGGCAGAATCCGGATGTAATGCTTGCGCATCCGTCCGGAGATGTGGCCGAGGATGCGGTGGCCGTTGTCGAGATCGATGCGAAACATGGTGTTGGGAAGGGACTCCGCCACCGTTCCCTCCACTTGGAGAGCGGCTTCCTTCTGGGGGCCCGCGCGCTCCAGCCGCTTCGCCCGCTCCTCCGCCGTTTGGGGCGGACGCGAAGGACGCGCCCGCGGCCTTGCTCCTCTTCGACGTGCCACCGAACCTCCGTGTCGCCGGATCGGCCCC
>DASYVD010000049.1:0-15712 GCA_036000545.1 Actinomycetota bacterium
CCGATGCGCCTTCTGGTCGAGGAGGGCTCGGTGCGAGGCGAACACATCCTGCAAGTCGGGTTGCGCGGGTACTGGCCGGGCCCGGAGGAGTTCGCGTGGGCACGCCAGCAAGGTTTCGTCTGGTTCACGATGGGCGAGATCGAGGAACGCGGCTTCGCGGCGGTCTTGGACGACGTGGTCGGCCGGGCATCGCGGTTCGAACACGTGTGGCTGTCCCTCAACATCGACGTCGTCGACCCGGGACACGCCCCCGGCACAGGCACCCCCGAGCCGGGCGGCCTGACCCAGCGCGAGATGCTGTGGGCCGTGCGGCGCCTGGCCCACGAGGTGGGCTTCGCCGGGATGGAAGTCGTCGAGGTCTCACCGCCCTACGACCATGCGGACGTCACGGCGCTGCTGGCGCACCGGATCGTCCTGGAGGCGCTCTCGGGCCTGGCTCTCCGCCGGCTTGACCGGCATCCCGCCCCGGAGCGGCCCGCCACCCCGTGATCCGCGGCCTCGCTGCGCTGGGGCTCGCCTGCGTTCTCGGGCTGGCTCCTGCGGCGGCGCTCGGTGGGGCCGCGACGATCCTGATCCAGGCCCTCGACGACGCGTTCCGACCCGGCGTCGTGAGGGTCGCCCGGGGACCACCGTGACCTGGGTGAACGTGGGGCACAACCCCCACACGGTGACCGCCGACGACGGCTCGGTCGACTCGGGCAACCTCGATCCCGGCGAGACGTTCACCGTCACCCTCGATGGGACCGGCTCCTTCGCCTACCACTGCCGGTACCACGGAGCCCCGGCAGGCCTGGGAATGGCGGGGGTCGTCGTGGCGGGGGCCGGAACCGGCGCGACGGCAGAACGGCCCCAGCCGCCGCCCCCGGCGAAGGGACGCACGCTCCGTGTGCCGAGCGACCATCCCACCATCCAGGAAGCCGTGGACTCGGCCCGGCCCGGCGATCTCGTGCTCGTTTCCCCCGGCACCTATCGGGAAGCGGTGGTCGTGGACACCCCCTCCTGACTGTCCGGGGCATGGACCGGAACGGGGTGGTGCTCGACGGGGAGTTCCGGAGGACCAACGGGATCAGGGTCCTCGGCGCAGACAGCGTGACCATCGAGAACATGACCGCCCGGCGGTACGTGTTGAACGGCTTCTACTGGACCGGAGTCGACGGCTATCGGGGCTCGTACCTGACCGCCTACAACGACGGGGACTACGGAATCTACGCCATCGCCGCTGCCCTGGTGGTCCCAGTCCTGGGACCCATCCTTTTACTTCGCGCTGGGCCGCTCCCCCATCCCCGCAGCCCTTCGGTTGATGCTGGTGGGTGGCGGGCTGGCGGTCTACGCCCTCTTCGCCGGGCTCTCGTTCGTGCTGGCGGCCTCGTAGGGAGAGCCGAAGGTCCCCCTACGGCGCCGGTGCTTCCGCCTCGGTCACCCCTCCGCGCGCCACACTCGCGGCGATCGCTGCGGCCAGGATGAGGACGCCTCCGGCCACCACGCCGGCGCCGAGCGGCTCGTCCAGGAAGATCAAGGCCAGCAGGGCCGCGGCCACCGGCTCGAGGGACGCCACGATCGACGTCCGGACGGCGCCGATCCTGCGCAGGCCCGCGAAGAGGCAGAAGAACGCGCCCGCGGTAAAGGCTCCCATGGCACCGACGGGTAGCCACTCGCCCGCCCCCGACGGCAGTCGGGCTTGAGCTCCGATGAGAGCGTAGATAGCCAGTCCGGCCGCCGCCGACGTACTGACCCACATCGCCGCGGCCGGCGACGACGTATCCCGCACCGTCCGCTCCGCCCCCACCAGGTAAAGGGAGAACGTCACCGCAGCGCCGAAGGCCAGGACCACGCCGGCGACGGTCACGTCCAGCCCTCCCGACGACGCCACGACCAGAGAGGCACCGGCGATGGTCATCACCAGCGACCCGATGACCAGCCTGCCTGGGAGTCCCATCCCCATGGCCGCCGACAGCACCGCCACCCACACCGGGTAGGTGAAGAACAACAGCGTGATGGCCGCCGCAGTGCCGTACCGGAGGGCGAAGAAGAAGAGGGCCGACTCCGCGGCGTAGCCCACTCCCCCGAGCAGCACGAGTCGCAGCCGCTCTCCCCTTGCGGCTCCGAGGCCCATCCCGGACAAGGCCAGAACGACCGCCAGCAATGCCCCCGCCAGGGCGAACCGGACCGCGAGCATGGCGGGGATGGGAAGGCCCCGCCCGGCGATGAGCTTCCCCAGGATTACCACCGCTCCGAACTGGAGGGAGGCCAGCGCGACGAAGGAGCCTCCGACGAGCTCTCGGACGCTCTCGTCCCTCGCAGGCGGACGATCGGGTTTCACGAGCACGCCATCCTGCCAGAACCGGCGGGGAGCCGCACCCGCCCGTTTGATAGAGTGGCGTTCCGATGCCAAACAAAGAGATCCTCTACGAGACGTTCTTCACCAAGGCGCCCGGTAAGGACAAGCTGCGGAAGACCGCGGAGGGCCGTCTGAAGTTCCTCGTCCGCGAAGGGTGGCACGAGGCCGGCCGGGAGCAAGTGGGAGCGGATTCTATCCGCATCCGCTTCGAGCGTGAGGGCTTCCAGCGCCTCATCCAGCCTCGGCGCAAGCCTGAACCACGGCGTACGCGAGGCGCTCGCGGCGAGCGCGGCGGCCCGCGTGGTGGCGGTGGTGGCCCGCGTGGTGGCGCCGGAGGCGGCGGGGGACCGCGTGGCGGCGCTGGCGGCGGCCGAGGTTAGTCCCTAAGCTCCCGCGCGCTCGCCTCGTAGAACGGGTGCCCGACGTTGGTGTCCCGTGGCCTCCTCGTAGGCGCGGGCCAGCCGCAACAGCACGGCTTCCCCGGTGGGCCGGCCGATGAGCTGCACCCCGAGCGGCATCCCCTCCCTCGACAGGCCAGCGGGCAGCGCCAGCGACGGGAGCCCCGCGAGGTTCACGGACCGGGTCAGCCAGGCCGGGCCTCCTCGATGCACGTCCCAGGTGACCCCTCCGAACTGGATCTCCTCTCGGTCGGCAAGCGGGGCGGCGAACGGTGTGGTCGGCGCGAGCAGCGCATCCACTTCCTGCAGGGCCTCGAGGAATACATCCCGGATCTCCGCTGCCCGCTCCTTCGCCTGGAGGTAGTCCACAGCGGCGCGGGCCGCCCCGTACTCGAGGCGGTTCCGGGTCCTCGGGTACAGGGTCTCCGGTCGGCGGAGGAGCCTCCCGTGAGCGGCGGCGAACTCGGGCCACGCCACCCGGTTCCACACTTCCGGTGAGTCTCGGATCTCCCCGAGGTCCACACGCATGGTACGGACACCCCTGTCCTGCAGCGTAGCTCGGACCTCCTCAACCGCCTCGAGGATCTCCGGGTGAATTCGCTCCGCGAAGAATCCTCCCGCCACCCCGACGCGGAGCCTCTCGGCGGGCTTCGCGGCGGCCTCCACCAAACCCGGGTCCCCTGTCAGCGCGGCGAGGGAAAGGGCCACGTCTTCCGCAGAGACGGCGATGGGCCCGGCGGTGTCGAGCGACGGGGCCAGCACCATGGCCCCTTCCAGGCTCACCCGGGCCGTGGTGGGCTTGAGGCCGGTGGTCCCGCAGAACGAAGAGGGGATCCGGATCGACCCACCCGTATCGGAGCCGAGCGCCAGGGGCACGATGCGCGCGGCCACCGCGGCCGCCGACCCCCCGCTCGAGCCCCCGGTAATCCGGGAGGGGTCCCAGGGGTTCTTGGTGGGCCCACACGCCGAGATCACGTTGGTGGCGCCCGCCGCGAGCTCGTGCTGGTTCGTCTTCCCCATGACCACCGCCCCGGCACCCCGGAGCCGCCGCACGGCTTCCGCGTCGCGCCGGGCCACGTTCCCCCGGTACGCCAGGCTGCATCCTGAGGTCTCCCACCCGGCCACGTCGAAGAGCTCCTTCACCGCGAGCGGGACCCCGGCCAGGAGCCCGGCCGACTCGCCCCGGGCGAGGGCATCGGCCCGATCCTTGGCCTCCTCCAGGGCCGCCTCCGGCCGGATCTGGGAGAAGGCGTTGATCACTGGCTGCCACCGGTCGAGCCGGTCGAGACAACGCTCCACCAGCTCTACCGGCGAGACTGCCTTCTCGCGCACTGCCCGCGCGCACTCCACCGCCGAGTCGAGCACTGGGGAATAGGCTACGTCGTCGGAGCGACCGGCGCCGAGGTCATGGACCCATGTTCCCTCGACGTGCGAAAGGGTACATCCAGCGTGAGCTTCCTCGAGGAGGAGCGATGTGGCGGCGTACGGTGCTGACAGCTGAGGGCCTCGGTGAGGCCCTTCGGCGAGGGATCCTGAACGCGATCGATGTATCCATCTGGAACATCGTCAAGCTATTCCTCTGGATCCTGCTCATTTACTCGACCTTCGCGGCGATCTTGTCCTTTCTCTCCCGGGTCGTGCGGCCGTTCTGACGCCGCGTTCCCGCGTCACGCTTCGGGAGCGGTGGTCGGCTCTGGTGACTGCAGAGGCACGCCCTGCCGAAAGGCAGGGAGGTCCCGGATGCGAGAGCCGGGGAGTCGGCCCACAACGTCTGCGTCCGCAGCTTGAGGCCAGCGATAGGATGCCGCCGTGGCCGACATCCAGGTCGAACGCACGGGTGCGGACGGGCAGATTCTGTTCGACGTTCGGGTGAGTGAGGAGGGCTCCGAGTCCCGTCACGAGGTGACGCTTTCCGAGGAGGACTACCGCCGGCTCGGTGAAGGGTACGGCTCACCCGACGAGTTCGTGCGGGCCTGCTTCGAGTTCCTGCTCGAGCGAGAGCCCAAGGAGTCGATCCTCTCGCGCTTCGACGTCAGCGTGATCTCCCGCTATTTCCCGGAGTTCGAGGAGACGATCATGCGCGCGTAGATGCTAGGCGGGCGGCTCCTCCGGAGAAGGGGAGGACTGCTTCGCGGGACGCGCGCTGACGATGAGGGCCACCGCCACCACGATGATCGCGCCCGCGACGAGCGTCCCCGCCGTGATGGGCTCGGCCAGCACCGCCCATCCCAGAAACACCGCCACCACAGGGTTCACGTACGCGTAGGTAGACACGAGGGTAGTCCGCGTAACGCGGAGGAGCCAGACGTACGCGGCGAAGGCGACGAGAGAACCGAACACGATCAGGTAGCCGAGGCCGAGCACCGACTCGAGCGAGACGGCCGCCGAATCGAGCTGCGCGAACTCACCGCGGGCCGCTCCCACGAAGGCCAGCAACATACCACCGGCGAGCATCTCCATCCCCGTACCCACGAGGGGTCGCTTCGGAAGCGGCGCGTGTCGCGCGTACAACGATCCGGCGGCCCAGGAAAGCGACGCAACCACCAGGGCTGCGGCGCCGGCCGGATCGATGCGGCCCCCGCCCGCAGGATTCACCAGGAGGACCAGCCCTCCAAAACCGACCGCCAACCCGAGCACGGCCAGCCAGGAAAGTCGCTTCCCGAATACCAGCCGGTCGAGCAGGGCCATCCACAGCGGAACGCTGGCGATGATGAGAGCGGCGATACCGGAAGGGACGGTTTGCTCCGCCCACATCACCAGCCCATTCCCGCCCAGCAGGAGACTACCGCCGATCACTGTGGCGGCGAGCCACTGTGCCCGGCCCGGCCGGTCCCCGTCCCTGTCACCCCGGCGGATCGCGAACGCGTACAGCAGCGCCCCGGCGACGAGGAACCGGATGCTTGCGGAGAGGAAGGGAGGCATCGTCCGGACCACCACTCGGATGGCCAGGTAGGTACCGCCCCAGAAGGCCCACACCGATACCAGCGCAGCCCACACCGCGGCCCCGGGAGCCCGGTGGCCGTCCGTCTCCAGGGCCGCCGCTTCCCGGCGGTCACCGGCAAGCCTGTCTCGAAAGGCCTCTGTACGAATCACGCGGCCCATGATATAAAACCAATGAGGATTAAGGAAGCCTTGAAACGAAGGAGATCGAACGTAAATGGCGAGGAATCTAAGCTCAAATGGCCCAGATGCTTTCGGCCCCTCCAAGGCACTGGACGACACCGGATGGGCCATCCTGCGGGAGCTTCAGGGAAACGCCCGGATCAGCTTCAGTGAGCTGGGGCGTCGCGTGTCCCTCACCCCTCCCGCCGTGGCGGAGCGGGTTCGGCGGATGGAGGAGGCCGGGCTGATCACCGGGTACCGCGTCCAGGTGGCCATGGACCAGGTCGGCTACCCGATCAGCGCATTCGTCCGGATGCGGGCCCGGGGTGAGCGGGGGTGCGCGATCCTGGGTGACTTCGTGAAGGAGGTCCCCGAGGTCGTCGAGGCCCACCGGGTGACCGGTGAAGACTCCTACATCGTGAAAGTCGTGGTCCAGTCGGTGCAGCACCTCCAGGAGCTCATCGACCGCTTGATGCCCTACGGCGAGACGGTGACGGCTCTGGTCCTCTCCTCTCCCGTGACTCACCGCGTCCTCGGCGATCCACGGGAGGCGGTGACAGAGGAGTCGGCCCCGGCTGATAGGGTGACCGCGTGACCGTCCGAATCGGTCTGGGTCTCTTCACCGGGCAGATCCCGAAGGGATCGGGGCGGACGTTCGCTCAGGAGTACCACGACTCCGTGGAGCTGACCCGGCTTGCCGAGACGCTCGGGTTCGATTCCGTGTGGGTCAGCGAGCACCACGGCTCATCCGACGGCTATCTCCCGTCTTGCCTGCCGCTGCTCGCCACGCTTGCGGAGGCCTCCGATCGGTTGCTGCTCGGTACCGGAGTCGTACTCACGCCGTTCCACCACCCCTTGCGCCTGGCCGAAGATGCCGCCGTGGTCGACCAGATATCGGAGGGCCGGCTGATCCTCGGGTTGGGTCTCGGGTGGCGCCAGGAGGAGTTCAGGATGTGGGGGATCCCCATCTCGGGGCGGGTGCGTCGCACCATCGAGACCGTCGAAATCCTCCGCAAGGCCTGGACCGGAGACCGCTTCTCCTATGAGGGAAAGATCTTCCGATTCGACGACGCGATGATCCGGCCCACGCCTCTCCGAGAAAGCGGAGTGCCGATCTATCTCGGGGGAATGGTTGAACCGGCGATCAAGCGTGCCGGCCGCCTCGGCGACGGCTACATCCGCAGCCGCGGCGGCCTCGAGCACGCGAAGCAGGCCCTCGCGTGGGCCGAGGAGAGCGCGCAGGCTGCCGGGAAGGATTCCTCCGATCTCGGCTTCACCCTGCTCCAGAACGCCTTCGTGTGGGAAGAGGGAGACCCGTGGGAGGCGGTTCGGGGCGGTGTCGCCTACCAGCTGGGCGTGTACGCGGGCTGGCGGGCGGGCACCGACACGCCGGAGAAACCCGAACTGGAGGTCCTCCCTCCCGACGACGAGCAGCTCCGAACGATGACCCCCTCGGGCGACCGGCACACCGTCCTGCGCGCTCTCCGCCCGTTGGTCGAGACGTTCGGCGCTCGGAAGGACTTCGATCTGGTGGTCCGGCTCCACTATCCCGGCATGGACCTGGAAACGGCGGCCCGGGCGGTGGAGCTCTTCGGCGAGGAGGTCATCCCCGGCCTGAAGGGCGCCTGACCCGGGCGCCGTCCACGATCGCTCCCTGTTACGAGCTTCGACCCGTTCCCGTCATGCCCAGCCGCGGGCGGACGATCCGGAAGACGATCAACCCCACCAGGGCGAGCAGAGCGAACGGCAGGAGGGCGCCCGCCGCCACGATGCCCCCGGACACGATGGCCATGAAGGATTGGATCGCCCGGTTCCACGCCTGCTCCAGCGTTCCGGGCTCCGCGGGCGCGGCCACCCCTGCCTCACGGAGTCCCACCGTGATCGTGCTCATCGCCGTCTGGTCTTCCAGATATCGGAGCCGCCCCCGAATCTGCTCGATCTCCAGCTGAACCTGCTGCAGCTCCCGCTGGACCCGGATGGTGTCGGTGACCGACCGTGCACGGTCCATCAGTCGCAGCAGCACGATCTCCTGGGCCTGCCAGTTCCGGAGCCGGGCCTCGAGATCGATGAACTCCTGGCCCACGTCCTGCCCCGCGACGATTTCCCGAAGCACCTTCGGTCCCAGCTGGCGGATCTCCGCCAGCGCCACCTCGAACCGTTCGGCGGGAACTCGGATCACCAGCAGGCCCGACCTCGCCTTGGCCCCCGCCACTTGGGTGGATAGAACGAAGCCGGTGTGTCGGCCGGCGATGGCGGTGACCTCGCCGACCACGTCACGAAGAGTGTTCCTTCGCACCTCCACCCGGATTTCGGCCGTCTTGATCACGTTCGGCCCGACCGGTGGGAGGACACCGCCGACAACCTCACCGCCCCCGGCCGCTCCCTCTGACTCATCCGGGAGAAGCCCACGCGCGCTCGCGCCAGCACCTCGCTCGGCCGGTTCGGACGCCGCAGTGTCGGGCGCCGCAGTCTCGCCCGCTCCGCGCAGTTGGCTGCAGGCCGCGAGCAGAAGCGTGAGAGCGACCGCACCTATCCAGAGCTTCCTGTTCATTGCTCCCTCCTCCCTCCCTATCTTCACGAGACGCCCCGATCCTTTGGATCGTCGAGTTCGCCAGGGGGAACGCAGCAGCCTGAGCCGCTCCGTTGCACTCCGCGGGGCTGCTGGACAGCCCACGGATCTCGCTCGCTTCGCTCGCTGCGATCCGCGGGGACCCCGCCACTTTCCCCCTGGACCCCCTGTCCCTTGTACGGTTCGACGAACGCGGGCGGCTCGAAGTTCCCGAGAGGGGACGCGCGCGAGGGCGAGGTGACAGCCTGCTTCCGCTGCGAGTAGTGTTCGGCCATGGCCACCGTTGGGGACGTCATGACCAGGACCCTGCTGGCCGTGGAGCCGGCGGCGACGGTGGGAGAGGCGGCCACGTTGATGGGTGAACGGAGTGCCGGCTCGGCCCTGGTGATGGAGGGCGACCGGCTGCTCGGCATCTTCACCGAGCGCGACATCGTCAAGGCGCTCGGCCAGCACTTCGACGCCGCGGGACATCATGTTTCCGAGTGGATGACGCCGAACCCGATCACGGTTCCTCCCGAGACTCCGGTTCGGCAAGCGCTCGAACGGATGATCCAGGGCGGCTTCCGCCACCTCCCTGTAGTCGACGACGATGCGGTCGTTGGGGTCGTCTCGATGCGAGACCTCTCGGCCCTGGGAGACTAGGCGAAGCCGGATCCGCCTGGAAGACGGCGCGGGCCGCCGGTTCGCTATTTCGTAAATCCGGCAGGAGTCGTCTCGGGGAGCTCCTTGGCGGCCTCCTTGAGAGCCTTCCACACCTCCCGAAACACGTCTGCCGCGTACTTCGGCGGCTGGGAGTTCTCCCCTCCCATCCCGCCCCGCAGCGCGGTAGAAGCCAGGTCGCAGGCCTTCTCGAAGAGCTGCCAGTCGATCTCCCTCGCCATGCCTCCTCCTCCTGATCGGATTGTCGGTTCTCCTCGGGCGGGTAGCTAGGCTACCCGAGCGCGGGGGGTCCGGGAGTAGCTCGCCCGGAGACGTTGAAGCGAGGAGCCGTAATGCGAGCGGTCCCCCCGGGTAGACGGGGGTCCGGGGGGAGTAGCTCGCCCGGAGACGTTGAAGCGAGGAGCCGTAATGCGGGCGGGCCCTCCGGGTAGACGGGGGTCCCAAGGTTACTTTTCCACCCGACGGCCCGATCCCCGCCATTCATCGGGGCCGCCGGGGAAGACCGAGACGCGCTCCACCCCGGCCCGCTCGAGGAGTGACGCGGCGACCCCCGCCCTGGCCCCGGTGGCGCAGTAAGTGATCACGGGTCCCCGGCGCAACTCGTCCGGGATCCCTTGGGCCCCGAACTCCACGGTCATCGCGCCCGGCAAGGTACCTTCCTTCCATTCCGGGGGGTGCCGGACGTCGAGGACGATTGGTTGATCGGTACCTTCCAACCGGCGGGCCACCTCCTCGGCATCGACGATCGGAGTTTCCGTCGTTGGCATTCCGGCATCGTGGAGGGAGTCGAACGTGGCCCACCCGGCGAGGTCCTCGTACCCGATCCCTGCCGCCTTGATGGCCGCCTTGAGGGCGGCCGCCTCGTCGTCGGCCACCAGGACGAGACGGGTTTCCCATGGCACCACCCAGCCCAGCCGAACGGCGAAGGAACCGCCATCCAGCGGCACCGTCAGGCTTCCGCGCAGGTGTCCCGCCGCGTACGCTTTCGTGGCCCGCGCGTCCAGCGCCCACGATCCGGCGGCGAGCTCCCGCTCGACGTCAGTCGGCTCGAGCCGCAGGAGCGCCGGCGGGCTGTCGAGCACGCGCGGGCCGGTCCGATTGACCTCTCGGAGTCGGAGGAAGTACGGAGGGTACAACCCGTAGCCGGACAGGAGCGTTTCCACGAACGCCTCCTCGGAGTCCGCGTTGAATAGGGGGTTGTGCTTGCGCTCAAAGCCCAGAGTCGTTGAACGTTCCTCCGATCCACCACCACCCGTCGAGCAGAACGACCCGGCACCGTGGGTCGGATGCACAACGGTCTCGTCGGGAAGCTGGGCGAGGCGCTCGTGGAAGGTTCGGTACAGGGCCTTGGCCAGCTCCACCGTCCGGTCCTCTCCCAGGAGGTCCGTCCGGGCGGCACCTCCCGGAATCAGCGCGCCACCGGTGAAGAGGATTGGGGGGTCCGTCTCCTCTACGAGGAGCGCCAAGTGCTCGGGACTGTGTCCTGGTGTGGCCAGTGCACGAAGCGAGAGACCATCCGCCCTGACGCGCTCGCGGTCCCGCACGGGGTGGTGAGGAAACGACAGGTCCCCCGCGGCGCTGGCGTAGACCTTTGCGCCGCGTGCCGCGAGCTGCCGGGCTCCGGACACGAAGTCTGCGTGCAGGTGGGTCTCGACCGCGGCGACGATGCTGGCGCCCCTCAGGAGCGACGCCTCGAAGTAGCGGCGGACGTCTCGGGCGGGGTCCAACGCCACCGCGATCCTGCCCGAGACGAGCAGATACGAGTCGTTCCCTAGGCCCCGATCTGTGAACCGAAGGACCTCAGGCTGCCCCTTACCCACGGGCAGATAATGCCGTGCCCGCGGGTCCCCCATCAAAGCGCAGGCAAGCGGTGCAGCCTAACTAGCTTTTCGGATGGCCTGGATGAGGTCCCACTTGCCCATCTTGGAGCGGCCCTCGATCCCCTTGCGCTTTGCGACCTTGTACAGGTCCTCACGGGTCCGATCCTCGAGGGCGCGTCCTGGCCTGCCTCCACGCAGGCGGGATTTGGCCGCCTGGCGCCCCAGGTCGCTCCGAACGCTCTTGGGCAGCTTGGTGATCGTCCTCTGCCGCTTGGCGGCCCGCTGCGCCTTCTTGATGTTTCGTTTGGCCGCCGTCGTCTGACGCTTCGTCGCCATGGGTTATCGCCTCCTCGTACGAACGGCTCCTTACTGATCTCTTACCCAGAAATGCTTGCCTTCACCTGCGACGGCTCAGGGCACGTACCAGCGGCGGGGCGCGATGAGCTGGTCGGCCTCGTCCGGCCCCCATGAGCCGGGCGTGTACTGGGCCGTCTTCGGCGGAGCGTCCAGGATCGGCTGGAGGATCTCCCAGGCCCGCTCCACCCCGTCCTGGCGGGTGAACAGCATGTGGTCCCCCCGCATGGCCTCGAGGAGGAGGATCTCGTACGCCTCCACCAGCGGGGTGTCGAATGCCGTCCCGTACCGGAAGTCCAGCGCAGCACGATCGAGCTCGATCTGTGCCCCGGGCTTCTGGACCGTGAACGAGAGGGATACGCCCTCGTCCGGCTGGATCCGGATCGCCAGCCGGTTCGGCTCGAGGTGCTCCATCCCGAGCTGCCGGAAGAGCATGTGGGGGATCTCTTTGAACACGATGACGGCCTCAGCCCGGCGCTCGGCCAGCCGCTTCCCGGTCCGGAGGAAGAACGGCACCCCCGCCCATCTCCAGTTGTCGATCTCCAGGCGGAGCGCCACGAACGTCTCCACCTCGGAGTCCGGCGGCACGTTCTCCTCCTCTCGGTACCCCTGATACTGGCCCCGAACGACCTGGTCCGCGGACACCGGTGGGATCGACCGGAGCACCTTCACCTTCTCGTCGCGGACGCGGTCAGGATGGAACGATGGCGGGGGCTCCATGGCCAGGAACGTGAGGACCTGGAGGAGATGGGTCTGCACCATGTCGCGGAGCGCTCCCACGCGCTCGTAGAACCGACCGCGCCCCTCGATGCCGATCTCCTCGGCCACAGTCAGCTGCACGTGGTCGACGTAGCTACGATTCCACACCGGCTCGAACAGTGCGTTGGCGAACCGGAACACCAAGATGTTCTGGACGGTCTCTTTCCCCAAGTAGTGGTCGATCCGGAAGACCTGGGACTCGTCGAAGACCATTTGGACGATCTCGTTGAGCTCCTTCGCGGTCTCGAGGTCCTCCCCGAATGGCTTCTCGATGATGATCCGGGACCGGTCCTCCAGCCCCTCCTCACCGATCCGTCGCACGATCTCCGGGTACGCCTCGGGCGGCGTGGAGCAGTAGAACAGCCGGTTCTTCGTCCCGAACGTGGCCTCGACCTTCTCCAAGTGCCGCGCCAAGTGCTCGAAGTCCCGCTCCCGCTGGAACTCGCCCGCGATATAGGAGAGGCGCTCGGAGAAACCTTCCCAGTCACCGTCCCCCAACCCGCCGTACTTGGCGACCGCTTCCTTGGCGTGGTCGCGGAACTCGTCGTCGGAGAGCTCCGTCCGCGAGTAGCCGACCACCGCGAAACTCTCCGGGAGCATTCCCTCGTGGAACAGATGGAACAGGCCGGGCAGCAGCTTTCGCCGGGCGAGGTCGCCGGACGCGCCAAAGATGACGACCGTGGTCGGGGGAACCTCCGGCTTCACTCCTCCCTCTCCTTCACCGCGTGCCCGCCGAACTCGTGCCGCAGCGCGGCGATCACCTTCGCGGAGAACGACTCCTCCTGCCGCGAAGCGAACCTGGCGAACAGCGATAGCGCGGTGACCGGAGCCGGAACGTCCTGATCGATAGCGCTGAGGACGGTCCACCGCCCCTCGCCGGAGTCCTCCACGTAGCCGGCGACGTCTCGCAGCCCCGGATCCTTCTTCAGCGCGCTGACCAGGAGGTCGAGCAGCCACGACCGGACCACCGCGCCGTGCCGCCACAACTCCGCGATCTGATGGAGGTTCAGGTCGTACACCGAGGTTTTCAAAATTTCGAATCCCTCCCCGTAGGCCTGGAGGAGCCCGTATTCGATCCCGTTGTGGACCATCTTCACGAAGTGCCCGGCGCCGCTGCGGCCGACGTGCGCCCAGCCGTCCTCCGGGGCCAGCGCGTCGAGCGCCGGCCGGAGGTGGTCGATCGCTTCGGCGTCGCCCCCGAGCATCATGCAGTAGCCCTCCTTGAGCCCCCACACTCCTCCCGAGACGCCCGCGTCGACGAAACGAATTCCTCGCCGGGACAACTCCGCCGCGCGGCGAAGGGAATCGCGGAACAGGGAGTTCCCACCGTCCACGACGATGTCTCCCTCCTCCAGGAGCTCGCCGAGCTGGGTCACGACCTGCTCCGTGGGATCCCCCGCCGGGATCATCACCCACACGATGCGTGGGGGATCCAGGAGCTTCACCAGCTCCTCGAGCGAGCCGGCAACCTCGGCGCCCTGAGTCGCCGCTTCCTGGCGGGACCGCTCGCTGCGCGCGAAGCCCACCACCTGGTGCCCGTTCCGGATCAGCCGCACCGCCATGTTGCCGCCCATGCGACCCAGGCCCACCATCCCCAGGCGGAGCGACGAGGCCGCGTCGGCGGTGCTCACGGCGCGACCTGGAGCTCGTCGCCCTCCGCCCTGACCTCGTAGACGGTGATCTGCTCGGTGGCCGGTGGCGCCAGGACTTCGCCGGTCTTGATGTCGAACGTGCTCCCATGGCAGGGGCAGACGACCGAGGTGTCCTCGAGGTCGCCCTCAGAGAGTGAGCACTGCCGGTGTGTGCAGACGTCCCCGAAAGCGAAGTATTCCCCTTCGACGTTGGCGACGGCAACGTCTTCGCCGCCCACCTGGAACATGCGCATCTCGCCGTCGGGGACGTCCTCCGGCGAGCCTACGGTCACGAAGTCGGCCACACCGCCTCCTTTCTCTCGTCTCTGCCTTCTTCAATCGCTCTTGTCAATCCGCCCTCTCAACAGCGTCCTTCGGCCAGGGGGAATGCACCAGCCTGATTCCGCTCGGCTCGGCCTCGGGTCTGCTCCCCTTGACCCCCTAACCCTCCCACGCGAGGAGGCCTTCCGCGCCCACCCGGGCGGCCCGGCGCCCGCGCTCCCGAAGGGCAGCGAGATCTCCCGCTGCCTGGGCGGCGATGAGCTGCCCAAACGAGAAGTCCTCGCCCGGTACGGCCCGGTCTTCCTGCGGTTCCTCGAAGACCTGGAGGAAGACGCCCGTGTTGGGACCGCCCTTGTGGTATTGACCGGTGGAGTGGAGGTATCTCGGGCCGAACCCGAGCGTGGTGGCCACGCGCAGCCGGTCGCGGAGGCGCCACCGCAGGTCGGGAAGACGGCGCGCGGTCTCGCCTCCAGAGTCGACGAACGCCTGGATGGCCACGTAATCGCCCGGACGCACCGAATCGAGAATCTGCCGCACGTCTCCCGGCGGCTCGAGCCGGATGTTGCCGGCGGCGAGGACCTCGGCGGTGCGGTCCTTGGCGGACTGCACGTCGGGCTGGTCGAACGGATGGATACCCACCACCGCCCCCGCAACGGCGGTGGCGAACTCCAGGACGAAGAAGGCCCACCCGAGGTCGCCGGGTTTGCGAAGCGGAAGCTGCACGGAGGGATCGGGCCCTTCCGCACCGGCTGTGGTGAGGAAGAGGCGATCGTCGCCGTACACCTCCGGCGGGCCGACCGGCTCCCCGTCCACCGGGAGGATTCCTTTCCCGTCCTTCCCCGTGGACTCGGCTAGCAACTGCTCAAGCCAAGCACCCAGGGGCAACAGCGGATCGGCGAAGGCCATCGTGGCTTTGTCCCGCCCGGCCAGCGCGGCCTCACCGAGCGCCGCCCCGATGACCGTCGCGGGGTTCTCATCGATCGGGACGTCCGGGAGACACCGCGCTTTCGCTTCTCGGGCCGATTCGAGCAGCTCCCCCGGATCGATCCCCGACAGGATCGCCGGGACCAGGCCGAATGCCGTGAGCGCCGAGTAGCGACCGCCGACATCGGGTGGAGCGCGGAACACCCGCCGGAAGCCGAGCTCTTCCGCCGAGGCCTCCAGCTCGGTCCCCGGGTCCGTGATCGCCACGAAGTGGGTGGGATCCTTCGCCAGGTCGAGGAAGTAGGCCATGTGAGAGCGCGTCTCGATCGTCGTCCCGGACTTGCTGGAGACGACGAACACCGTCTCGGCCAGAGGGCTCTCTCGCTCGAGCCGGGCGATGGCGTCGGGGTGGGTGGTGTCGAGGACATCCAGGCTCGCCGTGCGGTGTACCCCCGCGACGACCTCGGCTGCCAGGCACGACCCGCCCATCCCGAGGAGCACTACGTGACGAAGCCCGTCCCGTCGAACCTCGTCGGCGAGGGCGCGGAGCTCACCCAGGCCCTCACGCGATGGGCCCACGGCGTCGAGCCATCCGAGCCGATCCGCGATCTCGGTGGGCTCGTCCTTCCAGACAGTGTGGTCCCGGGCCCAGATCCTGCCCACAACCTCGTCGTCGGCAAGTGTCTTCAGCCGGGCCCGGACTCGGTCCTCCAGCTCGCCGAGATGGGTCCGAACTCCCACGAGTTCATCCTAGCGGCGGCGCGGTGGCGTGCCGCCCTCGGGCAGCGGGATACTCCCGTGGTGAGCGGCCAGGGTTCGTCCAAGTCATCCCCCCGGACCCCCCGCGCCCGAGACCTTCCCGGGCCCCGTCGGGG
>DASYVD010000050.1:0-61739 GCA_036000545.1 Actinomycetota bacterium
TTCGGAAGACACCTGGATCTCTCCGCCCATCTCGTCCACGATCCGCTTGCTGATGTAGAGGCCCAGCCCCACCCCGTCCTGTTCCCGCGTGAGCGGGTCGCCCACCTGATGGAATCGCTCGAATATGCGATCCAGCTCCTCCGCGGGGATCCCCGTCCCACGGTCCCTCACCGTGAACTCGAGGACGTTCCCGGGTTCGTCGGCACCCAGCACGACGGGGGAATCGGGTGGTGAGTACTTCACAGCGTTGTCCAAAAGATTGTGGAGGACCTGCTCCACCCGGTCCGGATCGAAGCGGAAAGTGATGCCGTGGTCGGGCAGCCGGAGCTCGATCCGCCCACCGCTGCCATCGAAGAACGCCGCCACGCGCTTCAGGAACGGGCCCACCTCGACCTCTCGGACCTGGATCTCCAACCGGCGGGCTTCCACACGCGACACCACGAGCAAGTCGTTCACGAGTCGGGCCAGTCGCTCGCTCTGCGCGTCGATGATGTCCAGGAAGTCCTTGGCTTCCACGGTGCTCAGCCGGTCGAGCTGGTGGGTCAGTGTCTTGACGAATCCACGGATGGCCGTGATCGGCGTGCGCAGCTCGTGGCTGGTGATGGCGACGAACTCAGAGCGCAACCGGTCGAGCTCCTGAAGTCGGTGAACGGTTTCGTCTCGCTCCGCCAGGAGCACGGCCTGAAGGGCGGCCAGCGCCACCTGGCCGGCGAGGCGGGTGAAAGATCGCAGGGCATCGTCGTCGAAGGGGTCGGGCTTGCGCGTATAGGCCACGATCACCCCGATCACCTGCCCTCCGACGTGCATCGGGGCCGCCATGGTCCCCGTCGTCCCCTCGGGCAGCTCATCGCGCGCCACGCTCGATCCCTGCACGAGTTCCGCTCGCCCGGTCTCCGCCACCCTTCCCGCCAGATCCTCTCCCAGAGCCTTTGCGGTGCCGGCGAGGCTCTCGGCCAAGCCCCGGGCCGCCCGGCACCGGACCCGGCCATCCTCCACCATGTGGATGGCCAGCCCGTCGTAGCCGAGGTGGCGGGTGATCGCCTCGGCCATGGACTGGAGGGCCTGTTCGGGATCCTGCCCCGCCACGCCGGCCAAGACGGTCTCGTGAAACGCGGCCAGCTCTCGCCTGCCCTCGGCCTCCCGGCTGGCCAGCTCCTCGAACGCCCGGGCACGCTGGTCCGCTTCTGCCGCGCGCCGAGCCAGCGATCGAGCCATCATCCCAGCGACCAAGGCGATGATCACCAGGACTCCCACCCGGAAGGTGGCCGCCTGGAGCATGAACTCGTACGTGGACGAGAGCGCATCGACGTAGGCTTCCCGGCCCAGCTCGGAGACAGCGGCCAGGCCGATGGTGGCCACGGCTCCCCGCAGCTGGTACCGGATGGCGCCTTCCATGGGGAGGACGTACATGAGGACCCAGGTGTTGTCGCCCGGGTCGTACGAGTAGATCCAGGACACTCCCACCACGACCGCCGCGTCGAGGACGAAGGCGCCCAGGCCCGCTCTTTGCAGGGACCGCGAGGTCGCCGTCCGCCTGGCCAGGCGGGTGATCACCAGGTTCCCAGCTGCTAGGACGGCGAGCAGAGCGAGAGTGAGAGGAACGACGTAGCCGGGCTGGCGCTGTGGGGAGAGGGCCACCTGCCACGTCTGGAACAGCCCGAAGGCGACAGCGAACCACCTGATCCGCGCCAGACCGAGCTCAAGCCTGCGCAGTCCGAGCAGGGCAGCTCCGTTTTGCGCCATCGGATCCCCTCTGTCTCCTCTCTCCGACAGGCCGCGACCTCTGCATACCCCTCGCCGTGAGCTCGGTAAATAGCCCGATGTGACCAGCCGCTACACTGGCGGACGTGTTCGAGCAGCTGACCGATCGCCTTGGAGCGGTCTTCAAGAAGCTCCGGTCTCGCGGGAAGCTCCACCCAAAGCAGGTGGGTGCGGCGTTGGAGGACATCCGGGAGGCACTCCTCGACGCCGACGTGGCCGTGGAGGTCGCCGACGACCTCGTCGCCCGGGTCCGAACGCGGTCCCTGTCGGAGGAGGTCATGCGGAGCCTCACCCCCGGCCAACAAGTGGTGAAGGTCGTCCGCGATGAGCTCACCGCCACCCTCGGCGGGAAGCACCGCCCTTTCCTCCTACCCCAGGCCTCGCCCGCGGTGGTGATGATGGCCGGGATCCAGGGGTCGGGGAAGACCACCACCTGCGCCAAGCTCGCCCTCCACCTCAAGGAGAAGGGGCATCGCCCCCTGCTCGTCGCGGCCGACCTTCGCCGACCCGCGGCCATCGAGCAGCTGTTCACCCTGGGTGGCGAGATAGGCGTTCCCGTCGTCTCTGACGGAAAGGATCCGGCCAAGCTGGCCAAGGCCGCCGTGAAACAGGCAAAACGCGACGGCCAGGACGTCGTGATCGTCGACACGGGGGGCCGGCTTCACGTGGACGAGGAGATGATGCGGGAGGCCCAGCGGGTTCGAGAGGCGATCCAGCCCCACCACGCGTTGATGGCCGCGGACGCCATGACCGGACAGGACGCCGCCGCCCAGGCTCGGGAGTTCATGCGCCGCGTCGACCTGACCGGCTTCGTGCTGACGAAGCTCGACGGCGACGCCCGAGGTGGCGCCGCCCTGTCCGTGACCCAGGTCACGGGACGGCCCATCTTCTTCGTCGGCGTCGGTGAGCGCCAGGCAGACCTCGAGCCGTTCCACCCCGACCGGATGGCCTCCCGCATCCTGGGGATGGGCGATGTGCTCTCCCTGGTGGAGAAGGCGGAGCGGGAGATGGACGCCGACACGGCCCGGGTCTCCGCCGAGCGGATGTTGCGTGCGGAGTTCAGCCTGGAGGACTTCCTGGTCCAGCTGCGGGAGGTGAAGAAGCTCGGGCCGCTCCAAGACCTGCTGGCCATGCTGCCGGGGATACCCGGTGGGGCGCAGCTGAAGGATCTCCAGGTCGACGACAGGGAGCTCGGGCGTGCTGAGGCAATCATCTCCTCAATGACCGTGGAGGAGCGTCGCAACCCGGCTATCATCGGGGGCGGCCGGCGGACCAGGATCGCCCGCGGTAGCGGGACCTCGGTCAATCAGGTCAACGCCCTCCTCAAGCAGTACGAGGAGGGCAAGAAGATGATGAAGCGGCTCACCGGGGGGAAGCTAAGGATCCCCGGCATGCCCAAGATCCCAGGTTTCTGACGCGCTGAGAGGAACGGGTCCAGGGGCGAGCAGCCCCGCCGAGCGGAGCGAGGCGGAACAAGGCTGCTCGAGTCCCCTGGCCGAAGGACGCTGCCGAAGGCAGCGCACTGAGGAGAAGAAATATGGTCAAGATCAGGTTGATGCGGATGGGGGCGAAGAAGCGGCCCTTCTATCGGGTCGTCGTCGCGGACTCGCGGAGCCCTCGTGACGGCCGGTTCATCGAGAATATCGGGAGATACCACCCGCTCTCAGACCCGTCGGTGATCGAGATCGACGAGGAGCGAGCGCTGCACTGGCTGGGCGTTGGTGCGCAGCCCACCAACTCGGTGCGGGTTCTCCTCGACAAGGCCGGCATCTGGGAGAAGTTCTCTAGCGCTCCCATCGAGAAGCCGAAGGCGGGCGCGCGAACGGCTGCCGCTCGGGCCTCAGCGGCGAAGGCCGCAGCGAAGGCGCCCGCGCTGGCGGAGCCCCCGGCGTCGAAAGCCCCGGCCGCGGAACAGCCCCCCGCCCCTGAGACCGCACCGGAGGAGGCTGCGGCCGAGGAGCCATCGTCGGAGCAGCCCGAAGAAGCGGCTCCTCAGGAAGAGGCTGCTGCCGACGAGTCCGCAGAGGGGGGATCTGAGGAGAGGGACGCCGGGTCGTGAAGGAGGTCCTTGAGTACCTGGCCCGGCACCTCGTCGACGATCCCGACGCCGTGGAGGTCACCGTGGTCGAAGGGGAGCGGTCGGTGAGCCTTCAGCTTCGCGTGGCTCCCGACGACATGGGCAAGGTCATCGGCAAGGGCGGACGGACTGCACGGGCCATCCGGAGCATCGTGCGCGCCGCCGGCACCCGCCAGGGTGTCAGTACGCTCGTCGAGATCGTGGAGTGAATGAGCTCCTCGCCGTGGGCCTGATCACCCGGGCTCACGGGGTGAAGGGCGAGGTCGCCGTCAGACCGCTCACCGAGGTGGAGTCCCGTTTCCGGCCCGGCTCGGTCCTACTGCTCGGCCCAGGAGGCGATCGGCCACTCACCGTGGGCTCCGTGCGAGGGCCCCATCACGGCCGGCTGTTGGTCCGGTTCAGAGAGGTGGAAGGTCGAGAGGAAGCCGAGGAGATCAGGGGACAGGTGCTCCTCATCGACTCCCAGGATTCGCCTTCCCTTGAGGAGACCGACCGGTTCTGGGTCCATCAGGTCGTCGGGCTCGAGGTCCGGACGGAAGAGGGCCGATCACTCGGACGCGTTCGGGAGGTCCTCCACAATCCGGCGAATGACGTGTGGGTGGTGGAGGGGGAGTCTGATGAGATCTTGATTCCCGCGGTCCGTGAAGTCGTTTCCGACGTGGACATACCCGGTGGAAGAGTGGTGATCAAGAGGCTTCCCGGTCTCTTCGAAGAGGCCGAGGAAGCCTGAGGCACCCGGCGAGAGGAGCGGGTCCGTGCGGGTCGACGTCTTCACCATCTTTCCGGGGATCTTCGAGGGCCCCCTGCGGGAAAGCCTCTTGGGAAAGGCCATCCAATCCGGGCTGGCGGACGTGAGGGTGCACGACCTCCGTGACTTCACCACGGATCCTCACCGCCAAGTGGACGACGAGCCGTATGGTGGCGGGCCGGGGATGGTCATGAGGGCCGAGCCGATCTTCCGCGCCGCGGAGTCGGTGGGGGAGGGCCCGAAGCGGGTGATCTTGCTCTCCCCGGCCGGGCGCCGGCTCGACCAGCCCTTGGTTCGCGAGCTCGCCGCCGAGCCGTGGCTCGTCCTGGTGTGCGGCCGCTACGAGGGTGTGGACGAGCGCGTGGTCGAAGCCCTTCCCGCCGAGGAGATCTCCATCGGCGACTACGTGCTCTCCGGCGGCGAGATCCCAGCACTCGTCGTGCTGGAGGCGGCGAGCAGGCTGGTCTCCGGAGTGGTCGGCAAAGAGGAATCGCTGCACGAGGAGTCGTTCGAGGCCGGGCTCCTCGACCATCCGCACTACACCCGGCCCAGGGAGTTCCGTGGCCTGGCCGTACCGGAGGCCCTTCTCTCCGGTGATCACGCCCGCATCGCAGAGTGGCGACGCCGAGCCGCTCTGGAGAAGACCAGGCGGAACCGGCCCGACCTGCTGCCGCCGGAGGGATGATCCGGGTTGGGCCGGCCAGGGGGTCCAGGGGGGCAGCAGCCCCGCGAGGCGAAGCCGAGCGGAATCAGGCTGCTGCGTTCGCCCTGGGCGAAGGACGCTGCCGAAGGCAGCGGACTGAGAAGAGCGGCCGAGGTGCTATCATGGGCACCCCGCCCGACCGCGGGTACTTCGAAGGATCTTCCGTGAACAAGACCGACCTCGTCGAGACCCCACGTCTGCGCGACGACCTGCCCGACTTCCGCCCGGGAGACACCGTCAAGGTGCACGTCCGGGTGGTCGAGGCGGGCCGGGAGCGCATCCAGGTGTTCCAGGGAGTGGTTATCCGGCGTCGGGGCGGCGGGCTACGCCAGACCTTCACCGCCCGCAAGATGTCGTTCGGCGTGGGCGTCGAGCGGACCTTCCCGCTGCACTCCCCGACGATCGCCAAGATCGAGGTGGCTAACCGGGGGGACGTGCGCCGCGCCAAGCTTTACTACCTGCGCCAGCGGCGGGGGAAGGCGGCCAGGATCAAGGAGCTCCGGGAGCCCCAGGTCACCGCGGCAGCGAAGCCCGAGTCCGAGCCGGCGGAGGACGAGGGCTAGGGATGGGGGAGGCCCGTTCGTCGGGCGAAGGTCCCCCGGAAAAGAGGGCGGCCCCCGCGCCGGTCTTCCCGCAGCTCGGTGCCCCCGGATCGAACGAACCCATCGCCGAGGACACAAGGGAGCCTTCAGGGGACGGCCCCGAAGAGCGAGTGCCGGGGGGGCCGGGTCCGGGGCGACACCGGCCGTCCGAGCGGACCAGGCCTTCGGGCCCCCTGGCTTTCTTCCGGGAGCTGCCCGGTCTCATCCTGATTGCCTTCGTCCTGGCGCTCCTCATCAAGACCTTCCTGGTTCAGGCGTTCTACATCCCCTCGCAGTCGATGGAGCCCACCCTTGACGTGGGCGACCGGGTGCTGGTGAACAAGTTCATCTACGCGTTCCGCGAGCCACGGCGGGGCGAGATCATCGTGTTCGAGAACCCTCGGCTCGACGAGCCCGACCGCAACCCGCTCTCCGCGTTGTGGCACTGGATCATCGAGGGGCTGGGCGTCTCCACCGACCCCGAGAAGGATTTCATCAAGCGGGTCATCGCCCTCCCCGGGGAGACGATCGAGGTCCGCGGGGGAAGGGTCTTCGTCGATGGGAAACGGATCGATGAGCCCTACGTGAACGAGGAACGCGATCGTTCGGACTACGGGCCCTTCACGGTCCCCGAAGGGCATCTGTTTGTGATGGGCGACAATCGCCCCAACTCCCAGGACTCCCGGTCCACCCTCGGCCCCATCCCCAGGGATAAGGTGGTGGGTAGGGCGTTCATCCTGATCTGGCCGCCCTCGCACTTCGAGTGGCTGTCCGACGACTGAAGGAGATCGATCACTACGAGCGCCGCCTCCGGGGCGCCGGCTTCCGCGTCGTCGCCGGGGTCGACGAGGCAGGGCGGGGAGCCCTCGCGGGGCCACTGCTGGCCGCGGCCGTGGTCCTGGCGGAGCGGTTCGATCCCGAGGGCCTTGAGGACTCCAAGCTCCTGACTCCTCTCCAGCGCGAACGGATGTACGCGCGGATCCAGGGGGAGGCCCTGGCGATCGCCGTGTGCCGAGCCATGCCGGGGAGGATCGATCGCTCGGGGCTTCACAAGACCAACATCCGCCTCCTTCGCCGCGCTTTGACCATGCTTCCGGTCCGACCGGAGTACATCTTGACCGACGGGTTCCCCATTCCCCGCCTTCCGGTGCCGAGCCTCGGGATGCGCAAAGGCGACATGGTCACCGCCTCGGTGGCCGCGGCCTCGGTCGTGGCTAAGGTGACTCGGGACCGGGCCATGAACAGGTACCACCGGCGGTACCCCCAGTACGGGTTCAACACCAACCGCGGGTACGGCACCGCCGCCCACTGGGAGGCTCTGTTCCGGTTCGGGCCGAGCCCCATCCACCGTCGGTCGTTCAAGGGGGTGACCGAGGCCACCGTGGCCGTCGCGGCCGGGCGGGTATCCGCGACCCGGGTTCTGCCACGGGAGCTGGTCGCGGAATGGCCGCTGGAGGTGGCCAGCTTGGTGGTGGAAGAGGGTTCGTACGAGGAAGAGCCGATGCCCGACGAGGCACCGCTGGAGGAGCCCGCCGCCCTGTCGGTGGAAGAGCGCATACTGAAAAGGTGAGCTCCGAGGACATCGAGCGATACGAGACCGAGGCCGAGCTGCAGCTGTATCGCGAGTACCGGGACGTTCTGGGCATGTTCCGGTACGTCGTGGAGACGGAGCGACGGTTCTACCTGGCCAACGAGGTGAACGTCACCCGGTCGGACGCATGGGTCGAGCTGGAGCTGACCGACGCCTGGGTGTGGGACATGCACCGGACGGCCAGGTTCGTGACCACGGTTCGGGTCCTCACCCAGCGTGATGTCAACATCGAAGAGATCGCCCGCAAGGACGACGAGGTTCCGCCCGGCGGGACAGTGCCGGACGAGCTCATCCCCTAGCGGGCCCTTTCCTCCTGGCTCCCGCACCGTATCGGCCCATTCGTGTCGGTGACGGGCGCCATGCTGTCGCCGTGGAGCGGAAGGAGCCTCCGCCGAGGGACCGTGTCGGGCGGAGCGGCGAATGGGCCGCCTGGGCTGCCTATCGCCGGCGAGGCTACCGGCTGCTGGCCCGGAACTGGCGATGCTCCCTCGGCGAGCTGGATCTGGTGCTTGCGGGGTCCGGCACGATCGTCTTCTGCGAGGTTAAGGCCAGGACCTCCACCGCGCTCGGTGGTCCACACGAAGCCGTGACCGTTTCGAAGCGACTGCGAGTGCGAGCGCTGGCCGAGGCGTTCATCAAATCCCGTGGGCTCGGCGTCCGGACGTACCGTTTCGACGTGGCGAGCGTGCTCCTTCGCCCCGACGGCCGAACGGACGTTCATCTGTTCGAAGACGCGTTCTGATTGCCGGCCGGCGTGTCACTCCCCGCCGCTAGCATCGCCGCGTGTACGCCCGGGCGAACGCCGTGGCCGTCGTGGGGATCCGAGGACACCAAGTGGCCGTGGAGGTGCACGTCGGCCGGGGCCTTCCGGCTCTCTACCTGACCGGCCTGCCGGGAGCGGCGGTCCAGGATGCCCGGGAGCGGGTGCGGCCTGCGGTGGAGAACTCCGGTCTTGAGTGGCCTTTGCGCAGGGTCACCGTGAACCTCAGTCCGGCCGATCTCCGGAAAGAGGGTCCAGGGTTCGATCTGGCGATCGCAGTCGCCGTTCTGGCGGCTACCGCGCAGGTGCCTCAGGACCGCCTGGCGGGTTGCGCCCTCGTCGGGGAGCTCTCGCTTCGCGGGGCGATCGTCCCGACGCCTGGCATCCTGGCGGTCGCCGACACCGCGGCGCGAGCGGGGCTTGGCACGGTCGTGGTGCCCGAGGCGAACGCCGCCGAGGCGGGGCTGATCGAAGGTGTCGAGGTCGTGGGGGCGCCGTCGTTGGTGAAGGTGGTTGAATACCTGCGGGGCCAGTGGACCGCTGCGCCCCCGACGGTCCCCGAACGGAGGTGGCTTCCCGCCGACGTGGACTTCAGTGAGGTCCGCGGCCAGGGGGAAGCCCGCCGGGCCCTGGAGGTGGCCGCCGCCGGTGGGCACAACGTCCTGATGGTGGGGTCTCCGGGGGCGGGGAAGACCATGTTGGCCCGCCGCCTCCCTACCATCCTCCCAGCCATGGCCCGAGATGAGGAGCTCGAGGTGACGCGGCTCCAATCGGTGGCCGGGCTTCTCGGGCCGGGAGTGAGTCTGGTGGACAGGCGACCGTTCCGAAGCCCTCACCACACGATCTCGCCCGCCGGGCTCCTCGGGGGAGGGTCGGGCTTCATCCGTCCGGGCGAGGTTAGCCTGGCCCACCATGGAGTGCTGTTCCTCGACGAGGTCACCGAGTTCCGGAGGGACGCCCTCGAGGGACTCCGCCAGCCGCTCGAGGACGGCCGGGTAATGGTCGTGCGGGCCGCGGGGGCGGTGGAGTTTCCGGCCCGCTTCACGCTTGTTGCGGCGGCGAACCCCTGTCCCTGCGGCTTCGACGGGGATCCCCGACGGCGGTGCCGGTGCCTCCCCAATCGGGTGGAGTCCTACCGCCAGCGGCTCTCCGGTCCCTTCCTCGATAGGATCGACATCCGCCTTCGTATCCCCAGGCTCTCTCGTGCGGAGCTCCTGGGTTCCGAGCCCGCCGAGAGCTCTTCGGCGATCCGAGCCCGGGTCGAGGAGGCCCGAGAACGCCAGCGGCGGCGATTCCGGGATCAGCAGTTCCGGTGCAACGGGGACATGTCCGGGGCGGTCGCCCGCCGGGTGGCCGGGCTAACACCCGAGGCCGAGGCCACCCTGGCAAGGGCCGTCGACCGGTACGGACTGACCGGACGGGGATTCGACCGATCGCTCAAGGTGGCTCGGACCGTGGCGGACCTCGCCGGGTCCGACCCGGTGGACGTGCCCCACCTACTCGAGGCGCTCAGCTTCCGGGGGCGCGCTTCTCCGTCGGAGGGCGCCGGTGCCGCCTGACGAAGGACAAGGGTCTGGCACGCTCCCGCCTGGGTGCTGGCCGCCGGGCTTCGTCTCGAGCACGGCGGATCGCGATGCCCTCCTCGTGCTCGCTCACCTCGACGGAATCACCCCGCGTCAGCTCCACACAGTGGCGTGGCAGGAGGGCTCTGCCCGGCATTGTCTCGCGGCGGTGCGAAGTGGAAGAGCGGGCAGCTCCGGCGACCGAGACCGAGCGGGGAGCGTCTCGGTGGAGGCGGTACGGGCCATCCTGGACCGGGTCGGCGCCCGTCAGGTTTGCCCCGGGGACGAGGCATATCCTCCTCAGCTGCTCGACCTGCCCGACCCGCCGGGCTGCCTGTTCGTGCTGGGACGGAGGTCTGCCCCCCCGACTCCCGCCGTCGCCATCGTCGGTGCCCGCCGGTGCTCGACCTACGGCCGCGAAGTCGCCGAGGGCATGGGCCAGGGGCTCGCCGCCGCGGGGCTCACGGTCGTAAGCGGGGCGGCGCTGGGGATCGACGCTGCGGCCCACCGGGGCGCCCTGTCCTCGAGTGGATCGGTCCAGGCTGCCGAAAGAGAAGGCCCCCAGATGAGCAGGGCCGGATTCCCCACCATGGCCGTGCTCGGCTCGGGGATCGACATCCTTCACCCACCGAGCAATCGGGCTCTCATCCGACGGGTCGCGAAGCGGGGAGCCGTGCTGTCCGAGTACCCTCCGGGAACCCCGGCCTTGCCGTGGAGGTTTCCGGCCAGGAATCGCCTGGTGGCCGGACTGAGCCGGGCCGTCGTGGTTGTCGAGGGAGCACCCGGCAGCGGCTCGATGATCACCGCGGAGTTCGCCCTTGATCTCGGCCGCGAAGTGCTCGCGATCCCCGGTCCGGTCACGAGCCCCCAGTCGGCCGTCCCCAACCAGCTCATCCGGGAGGGCGCCTCGCTGGCGCGAGGGCCGGAGGACGTCCTGGAGGCGCTGGGCGTCGAGCGCTTGGGACCCCCCGGCGCAGGTCCGGGAAGCGGATCGGCGGACGAGACGGCCCCCGGACCTGCCGAGTCGCTGCCCGTGGAGGAGCGGCGTGCCCTCGAAGCGGTCGCCGGACACCCGGTCACGGTGGACGTCGTGGCTGCGGAAACGGGCTTGCCGGTGGGAAAAGCCCTGTCGGCGTTGGTTGCCCTGGAGCTTCGGGGTCTCGTCCGCGAGGTCGCCGGCCGGTACGAGCGCACCGCAGTCGCTGCCCGGCACCGCTAGGCGCTGAGGCCGGGAAGGAAGGATGGAACGACTGCCGGGTGACTAGTGGCGAAGCAAGGCCCAGACGTCTTCGCCTCGGTCTCGAAGGTCGAAGACGTGGTTGTCCCGAAAGCGGTCCCGACGGAGGCGAGAGAAGAGTCCCCGGGCCGTTCCGTTCTTCCGGCCGACCGACCGGACGTACGCCTCGATCTGCGCATCCCGGATGCGCTTGAGGCGCTCGAGCTCTCAGACTGGGTGCCCGGCTACCGGCGTGATCACGCCATCCCTTCCATGGTCGGCTTGCTCAAATAGTCCCACAGTAGGCCGGAACCGTCCGGGGGAAGGACTTTGGGCCTACCTCTTGTGTCGGCCCGGTTTCGTGCCGAACATCCTAGGCGGGCAGGTCCCTTTGTGTTACAAGACTTGTCACCCTTTACAGGAGCCGTCGTGCCGGACACGCCTTCCCCACGGGACGCCGAGCTGATCGAGCGGTTCGTGCAGCACCTGTCGCTCGAGCGTCGGCTCAGCCCGCATACGTGCGCTGCGTACCGTACAGACCTCCTCGGCCTGGCCACGTTCCTGGCCCGGGGAGGGTCCTCCCTCGAGACCGCTGACTACCAGCTGCTTCGCCGGTGGCTGGCCCACCTGGGAACGCGCGGGTACGCCCGGTCGTCCATGGCTCGGAAGGCCGCAGCCATCCGCTCGTTCTACCGGCACCTGGCCCGCCGGGCTGTGGTCGCGGCCAATCCGGCCTCCCAGCTGTCGGCGCCGAAGATCCCGACCCTGCTCCCCACGGTCCTCAAGCCGCGGGAGGCGGAGGCCCTTATGGAGGCCCCCGTCGGCGACGATCCATATCTAGTGCGAGACCGTGCCATCCTCGAGCTCCTCTACGCGGCGGGCCTCCGAGTGTCGGAGCTCTGCGGCCTGGACCTCGAAGACGTCGACCTCGAAGGCCAGCGCGTTCGGGTCCTGGGGAAGGGCAGCCGCGAGCGGGAGGTCCCGATCGGCGACGTGGCCGCGGCAGCGCTGGGCGAGTACCTGGGCTGGGCCCGCGGGGCCATCGCCCCAGAGGGGCCGGGAGCCCCGTCCGCCCTGCTCTTCAACCGGCGGCGCAGGAGAATCGGCCCTCGCGACGTAAGGGGTCTGGTAGAGAATTATGTCAAACGAGCGCTCCCTGGGCGCCGGGCGAGCCCGCACACGCTGCGCCACTCGTTCGCGACCCACCTGATGGAGGGAGGTGCGGACATCCGAGCCGTTCAGGAGCTTCTGGGCCACGCCAGCCTGGCGAACACTCAGCGCTATACGCACGTATCGCGGGGCCGGCTGTTCGGGGCGTACCGGACCAGCCACCCGAGGGCATGATGGCCAGGGCGACCACTCGAGGGCGAGATGGCCAGGGGGATGGCACCCGCAGGCGCAACGGCCAGGGGGATGGCAGCCGCAAGCGCGAGAGACTCACCCCGGACGAGCTCAACGAGCTCGATCAGCTCTGGCAGCAGTTCAAGGCGACCGGCGCACCGACTGCCCGCGAGCGATTGATCCTCCACTATGCGCCCCTCGTCAAATACGTCGTCGGCCGGTTGGCCGCAGGGCTGCCCCACACCGTCGAGCGCGCCGACCTCGTTTCCTACGGCATGTTCGGGCTCATGGATGCCCTCGACAAGTTCGACATGAGCCGACAGGTGAAGTTCGAGACC
This sequence comes from Actinomycetota bacterium, assembly GCA_036000545.1. Classification (GTDB taxonomy): domain Bacteria; phylum Actinomycetota; class UBA4738; order UBA4738; family CALAEC01; genus DASYVD01. The sequence goes on from DASYVD010000050.1 coordinate 12,679, forward strand.
TACGCCATCTCCCGGATCAAGGGAGCCATCATCGACGAGCTCAGGGCCATGGACTGGGTGCCCAGATCGATCCGGTTCAAGGCCCGCGAGGTGGAGAAGGCCTACTCGGGGCTGGAATCGAAGCTCCACCGTGCCCCCACCGACGGCGAGGTCGCCGACCAACTGGGGATCACGGTCCGTGAGCTGCATGACGTCGTGAACCAGATCTCCTTCGTCTCCGTGATGGCCCTGGAGGAGTTGGTGTCGGTGGGGGACGAGCGGGGCGAGAGGCGGTCGCTGCTCGACACGCTTGCCGACGCCGCCAGCTCGGATCCCACCTCCGAGCTCGAGGGGCAGGAAATGCGGGGCCTCCTGGCCGCCGCCATCAACTCGCTGTCCGAGCGGGAGAAGATCGTCATCACCCTGTACTACTTCGAGGGCCTCACGCTCGCCGAGATTGGGGAGGTCCTCGGGGTCACCGAATCCCGGGTGTGCCAGATCCACACGAAGGCGGTGCACAACCTCCGGGACTCGTTGGTCGAGCGAAGCGACGTCTGACCGGCGGTTCCTGTCGTACCCCCCCGATAGGATCAGGCGGCGTGCTGACCTCCGGGCACCGGAGGTACGCGCATGCCAGTGGCCTGGGTTCGCTCGGCGACGATCCTCGTCGCAGCCGTGGTCCTCGTTCCCGTCACGAGGACGAGCGCCTCGCCTCGGGGAACGTTAGGCGAGAAGCGCGCGGACGGTCCGCCGTACGGGACCTACGTGTGGCCCGTTCACGGCCCGGTCATCCTTCCGTTCGAGCCACCGGACACACCGTACGGCCCGGGTCATCGGGGGATCGACATCGCCGTCCCCATCGGAACCCCCGTGCGTGCAGCGGGGCCGGGGCGGGTGGCGTTCGCGGGCTGGGTCGCGGGTTCCCTCTTTGTTTCGATCGACCATCCCGACGGAGTGAGAACCACCTACTCGTGGTTGTCCGCCGCGTCGGTCACCGCCCGCGACCAGGTCCGCGCGGGTCAGACGATCGGGGCGACCGGCTCCGGTCACCCCGGACGGATGCCGCCGCATCTGCATTTCGGAGCCCGGGTGGGAGAGGTGTACGTGGACCCGCTCCTTCTTCTCGGGAGAGGCTCGCTCGTCGGACTGATCCATCTGGCGCCGCTCGACGACTTGCTGCTCGTCGCGGCTTCGCGGATCGTCATCCTCAAGCCAAGGAGACCCTTCCCTCGAGGACCGCCGGCGGCCTCCCTGGATCCGCGCAGAGACACGGCGCCCCGAGACCGGCGCCCCTAGAATGAGCGGCCGTGCACACCTCGCGCCCGGTACGCTCGCTGCTGCTCGCTGGGCTCTGTACCGCGGTAGCCATGGCGATCGCGGCAGCGCCCGGATGGGCGGGTGGTCTCGTGCGGTCCGGTCGCGCTTCCGTCCAGGAAGGAGAACCAGAACATCCCTGGCCCATGGTGGGAGGCAATGCCTCCCATTCGGGAACGACGGAGGGCCCGGCTCCTCCCTACCGTGAGGCGTGGTCAATCTCCGACGTGAAGCCCGTGGCGGGGCCCATCGTCGGAGCCCACGTCCTCATCGTCGTCGACGCGGACCGAGTCGTGACAGTGGAGCGGGCCACCGGACGCCTTGTGTGGGAGGCGGATCGTGAGGCCGGACCCGCGGGGCCCGGAGCCCTGGCAGGCAACCTCGTGATCTTCTCCGAGGGAAAGGGGCGCGACGCAGCCATCTCCGCGATCCGACTGGAGGACGGCGAGCCCGCTTGGAGCGTTCCGACCGGGGCGCGGTCTCTGGGCGGACCTGCCGTCGAGGGCGGGAGAGTGTTCGTCGGCACGTCCGACGGTCGCGTCCTCGCCTTTACCGCGAACGAGGGGTCCCGTCTCTGGGAGTACCGGGCCACCGGGCGCGTGGACACTTCCCCCGCAGTGGCTGACGGACTCGTGTACGTGGTTGGGGAGGACCTCTCGTCGGGGGCGGCCACCATGTACGCTCTCGACGCCGACACGGGTCGGGAGCGGTGGCGGTTCTCCCCGTCCGGTCCGGGTGTCCGCGTGTCGTCGATCTCCGTGGCCGAGGGCACGGCGTTCGTGGGCTTGGGCGACTTCATGGTGCACGCGTTCGACGCTGCCGCGGGAGCCGAGCGGTGGCAGACCCCCGTCCGAGTTCCCTTCAGCTCTCGGCTCGTACCCGCGGTCGGGGATCGGGTGGTCTTGGGGGATCTGGCCGGGAATCTGTACGGCCTGGAGGCCGGCTCCGGGGAGCTGGCGTGGATGTTCCGGGTGCCCGGGGATCTCGTGTTGGCGTCGCCGATCCTCGCCGGCGACTGGGCGGTGGTGGGAGATGGAGGCGGGCAGGCTTCCGCCATCGATCTGAGTTCGGGGCTCCTGGTCTGGAAGCGGGACGTCGGCGTGGGGCCGGTGGGGCCGATCGCTTCGGACGGCGAACGGCTGTATCTCGCGGTCCTGGGCCCGAGGGGCCGGCTCGTGGCCCTTGAACACGATCCCCAGGGAAGCCTGTTGGCCGAGCCTTCGCCGACCACCCTGTTCGTCGGTCGTGCCCTCCTCAATTTCGCCATCGCTGCATCCGCGCTGGGTGCGGCGCTGATCTTCCTCATCCGCTGGCTGGGCAGCGGGCGCACGGAGCGCGAGTCCTCCACCCCTCTCGACGAGGAGCCGAAGGGAGGAGAGGCGTGACCGACCGGCGCCGCGGGCGGAGAAAGGCCTCTCGAGGCGAGCCCCGAGGGGGGCGAGGAACGGCGCCCCGGGGGCAGCCCCCTCCGGCAACGTCGGATGCGTCGTCTCCGGAAGCGGGGAGCCGGACCGGAGACCGTGGCGGGTGGTTGCGCCGGGCCCTGGGCCCTCGGCAGACGGTGGTCTCACCCTTTCCTCCTCTCGCTGCGTCCCTGTCTCGGGGGGCGCTCGGGCCTGGAGGTTCCCCGGTCGTTCTGGCGGCCGCTTTCCTCGGGCTCCTGGCGTTGTGGGCGGGTTTCACCCTCCTCGACGCCGCACTCTCGGCCCAGGGCATGGTGTACGTGCTGGGAGTTCCCCCCGTGCACGTTCCCCTGGACATCGGCGTGGTCCAATCGCTCCTGCGGACTTCTTCCACCCTTGCGCTGACGTCGGTGCTGGCACTGGGTGCAGGGAGGGGCCTGATCCTGGGGACTCTGGCCATCCTCGTGCACGACGCGGTTCGGGGTGGCTCGAACCCACGAGCGGCCCTCCGTCGGCTCCCCAGGGTGGCGGTGGCGATGTTCGGAATCTACGGGGTCGAGGTGGGACTGTTCCTCTTCCTTCTGCTCTTCGCGCAGTCGATCCTGGGACCGGCCGCCGTGTTGCTGATACTCGTGCTGGGTCTCCACTTCCTGGGATTCGCCCCGGTAGTTGCGGCAGCCGAAGGGGTCCCCGCGGGCGCGGCCGTCCGGATCGGTTTTCGGGCCTCCCGCCTTCCAGGGGCTCGCCACGTCACGCTCGTCCTCCTGTACATCGCCACCGTCCTGTACGTGGGGGTCGGAGCGACCGCGGCCGCAGGGGAAACGGCTCCGGCCACGCCATCCGTCCTGACCTGGGCCGTCGCCCTCCTGGCCACCTTCGGCCATGTGGTGATGCTGGGGGCGCTCGCCTACAGATGGGACGCCGTGCGAGACCAGGTCCTTGCCGAAGACAGCAGGCGTCAAGAGGAACGGCGCGCGGCCCGGGGCCGGGGGCGGGGGCGGGGAACGCGACCCGCCTCGTCTCGGAAGACGTCGTCGCGGAAGTCCCCTCCGCGGCCGGCCGAGGGAAAGGCCTCGAGCCGGACCTCGGGCACGACGGCCCGGAAGGGCGCGGCGACCAGAACGGATACGGGTAAGCCCAAAGACCGGAGGTCCAAGAGGGGCAAGCGCCGCTGATCGAGGGCTGCCGGCAGGACCTCCTCTTCCTTCGGTCCTGGCCGGGTCGAGCCGGTGGTTTCGTCTGCTAGACTGACCCTCCGGCCGCAAGGCCGAATACGCACGCCCGGGGATCCGTCTCCCGGTCCCGCCCGCGGGCGGGTGGGGACGGAGATGAGCCGGGCGGAGGAGACAACCGAAGGGAGGCTCGTCGATGTCTGTCGTCACTCGACGGCAGCTCCTCGAATCAGGGGTCCATTTCGGCCACCAGACACGCCGGTGGAACCCCAAGATGCGCCGCTACATCTACGGCGAACGCGGCGGCATCTACGTGATCGATCTGGAGAAGACCCTCCGCGGGGTGGAGCGGACCTACGAGTTCGTCCGCGACCTCGGCCGGCGGGGGGGCGTGGTCCTGTTCGTGGGGACCAAGAAGCAGGCTCAGGACGTTGTGGCCGAGCAGGCCAGCCGGGTCGGGATGCCCTTCGTCAACACCCGGTGGCTTGGGGGCATGCTCACCAACTTCCAGACGATCCACGGCCGGCTCCTCCGGCTGAAGGAGCTCCGTGAGATGGAGCGCTCCGGAGCGTTCGACTTCCTTCCCAAGAAAGAAGTGCTCAAGCTCCGCCACGAGAAGGAGAAGCTCGAGCGGAACCTCGGGGGGATCCAGGACCTCGACCGGGTCCCGGACACCGTCTACGTCGTCGATACCAAGAAGGAGCACATCGCGGTCACCGAGGCAAACAAGCTCGGCATCCCCGTCATCGCCATCGTCGACACCAACTGCGACCCCGACGAAGTCGATTACGTGATTCCCGGGAACGACGACGCCATCCGAGCGGTGAGCCTGGTCACGACGATCATCGCCGACGCCCTCGAGGAAGGCCGTCGGCTGCGAGGAAAAGACGTGGCCGAGCGGCCGGACGTCATGGCCGAGGTCGCCGCACCGGCTGCGGCTCGTGCGGGAGATGACGGCTCCGAGGCGTCGGCGGCCGAGGCGAGCGAGGCTCCCCCCACGCCCGAGGAGGAGATCACCGCGGAGCCGTCCGGCGAACCGTCGCAACCGGCGCAGGCTACCCCCGACGTGTCGTCCGAGCAGGCGAAACCCTCGATCGGCGCGAGCGGCGAGTCCGAATGAGTGTGGGAGAATCCACCCCTGGAGGCAATGTGGCCATCTCCGCAGATCAGGTGAAGAGGCTTCGGGAGACGACCGGGGCAGGCATGATGGACTGCAAGCGTGCCCTCGAGGAGACGGGCGGAGATCTCGACCGTGCGGTCGAGCTCCTCCGAGTGAAGGGCCTAGCGGACGCGAAAAAGCGCCAGAGCCGCGTGGCTCGCGAGGGCGTCGTCGACGCCTATATCCACATGAACGGCCGCCTCGGAGTTCTGGTCGAGGTCAACTGCGAGACGGACTTCGTTGCCGACACAGAGGCCTTCCGGACCGCCGCCCGCGACATCGCCATGCACGTGGCGGCATCCGACCCGCGGTGGATTTCCCGGGAGGACGTTCCCGAAGATGTGATCGAGGGGGAGCGGAAGCTCTACGCCGAACAGGGCCGGGAGCAGGGCAAGCCCGACAACGTGATCGAGCGGATCGTGCAGGGCAAGCTGGAGGCCTTCTACAAGGACAACTGCCTGCTGGACCAGCCGTTCGTGAGGGACGACACCAAGACCGTGGGCGAGCTAGTCAGCGAAACGAGCGGCAAGGTGGGGGAGAAGGTGGAGGTCCGTCGGTTCGCCCGATTCAAGCTCGGAGAGGAGATCTCCTAAAGGAGGTGCCGTGGCGAGGGAGCCGGCAGGGGAGCCGGTAGCAAGCCTGGGCTCGAGACCGCTCTACCGTCGAGTCCTCCTGAAGCTCTCCGGGGACGCCTTCAGCCCTCCCGACCGCGAGTTCGGCATCTCCTCCGAATCGGTCAATCTCCTGGCCCGTCAGCTCAAGGAAGTGACCGCCCTCGGGGTGCACACCGCCGTGGTGGTGGGTGGAGGAAACATCTGGCGGGGCCGCGACGCACCGGAAATGGACCGGGCCCGCGCTGACTACATCGGCATGCTCGCCACGGTGATGAACGCCCTGGCCCTCCAGGATGGCCTGGAACGGATCGGCGCGGCGACCCGCGTACAGACCGCTATCGCCATGGCCCAAGTCGCGGAGCCCTACATCCCTCGCCGTGCCATCCGGCACCTGGAGAAGGGGCGGGTGGTGATCTTCGCCGCCGGCCTGGGGCGGCCGTTCTTCTCCACCGACACCACCGCGGCGCAGATCGCCCTGGAGATCCACGCCGAGGCCATCCTCAAGGGGACTCAGGTGGACGGGGTGTACGACTCCGACCCGAACCTGAACCCCGAGGCCGTGAAGTTCGACGACCTCGAGTACATCGAGGTCCTCAAGCGGGGGCTCCAGGTTATGGACGCCACCGCCATCTCCCTGTGCATGGAAAACGACCTTCCGATTAGGGTCTTCAACTTCCGCAAGGAAGGCAACATCATGGGGGTCATCACCGGGGAGCCGATTGGTACGCTGGTGCACTCGGGGAGCGCGAGGTGAGTGCCGACGAAACGCTCAAGGAGGCCGACCAGAAGATGAAGGGGGCGGTGTCCGTGACCCGTGAGGAGCTGGCCTCTGTCCGCACGGGCCGAGCCACCCCAGCCATCCTCAACAGGATCACCGTTGATTACTACGGAACCCCCACGCCGCTCAACCAGCTGGCCTCCTTCTCGGTGCCCGAGCCGCGACTCCTCGTCATCCAGCCGTACGACAGGAATTCGATGTCCCAGATCGAGAAGGCCATCATGCAATCGGAACTGGGGCTCACCCCCTCGAACGACGGCCAGCTGATCCGGCTTCCGTTTCCCCCGCTGACCGAGGAGAGGCGGAAGGAACTCATCAGGCTGGTTCACCAGCGTGCGGAAGAGGGGCGGGTGGCCGTGCGCAACGTCCGCCGTCACGCCAAGGAGGAGCTGGAGAGGCTTGAGCGCGAGCACACGATCTCCGAAGATGATCTCTCGAGGGCGGAGAAGGAGCTGCAGAAGCACACCGATCGGCATGTCTCCGAGATCGACGAGCTCCTCTCGGGCAAGGAGAAGGAGCTAATGGAGGTCTGATGGCGAGCACGGAGCGCGGGTGATGGGGGGGCGCGAGGGCGACCGTCCCGAGGAAAGCGTCGAGGACCTCTTCGACGACCTCGACAAGTTCTTCGAGCCCATCCGCGAGCCCGATTGGCCTCAAGTCGTTCCCGGTGAGCCTCCAGACCACGGCCCCCCGGTCCCCGAGGGAGAAGTTCCCCCCGATGCCGAGTGGCCGGAGATCACCGTGCCCGACGAGGCGGAGCTCCTCGGAGCGGGGACGGAGGGGGGAAAGGGTGGAGAATTGAACCTGGACGACCTGAAGAAGGCCCCACCCCAGTACGCCGACTTGCCCGGGCCAAAGGGCGAGGAACCCGAGACCGCCGAGGGTCCAGCGCAGGCGGCGGCGGGAGACGAGCCCGATGAGGGAGCGAAGACGAGGAAGCGAGGCGGGGCCAAGCGCGGGGCGGCCAAGCGGGGGACCAGGCGGAAGACGAAACAGCCCGAAGAGGAGGCACCGGTCGAGGCCGAGACGCCCGCGGAGGCAGACGAAGAGGCCCTGGCCGCCGAGTTCGGGATGTTCGAGGAGCCGGTCCCTCCGGAGGAGCCCATCGAGGTTCTGGACGAGGGACAGGAGGCCCCCGCGTGGGAGTCGGACGGAACCGGGCCCGAGGCGGGTGAGGAAGAGCCCGATCTGGAGGCCGTCGAGGCCGCGGCGGAGCATTTCGCCGAAGGGCTCCGGGCAACCCCCGAAGAGGTGGAAGCGGATCTCCTGGCGGATCTGGAGGTTTCCCGCGAGGAGCCCGGAACGGTGTCGATCGAGCCCCCGGGGCCCGGAACCGCGACCGCGACCTCGGCCGGCGCTCCCTCATGGCAAGAGCCGGGGATCGTCGCGGAGACCGAGGAGATCGTCCCGCCTCCTCCGACCCCGGGCCGCAACCTGGTCGCGGCGTTCACGACCGGTGTCATCCTGGCCGCCCTGGCGCTGGCCCTCCTGGCGTGGGGGAATGCGCCTTTCGCCTTCCTGGCCGGCGCGGTGATCCTTCTGGGGCAGGGGGAGCTTTACGCGGTAATGCGGATGCGCGGCCGCCAGCCGGCCACCGCCCTGGGGCTCGTGGCCGGGCTCTTCACCGTCGCCGGCGGGTACATCGCCGGGGAACCCGGAGTGCTGCTCGGCGTGGCCCTGGCTATGTTGACGAGTGTTCTCTGGTATATGGCGGCGCCCCCGGCGGCGCGGAAGGGAACCACCGTGGACGTGGGGGCGACCGTGCTGGGTGTGGTGTACGTACCCTTCCTCGCTTCCTTCGCACTGGTGATGCTGCGGGTTGACCCGGCCGAGGTGGGGCGAAACCTCCTCCTCGCGGTGGTCGGTCTGACGATCCTCTACGACATCCTGGCCTACGCCGTGGGATCGATGTGGGGGGACCGGGCCCTGGCTCCCACGGTCAGCCCGTCGAAGTCGTGGGAGGGTGCCATCGGGGCGACGCTCCTGATCTTGTTGGTGGCCATATCGCTGGTGCCGTCGATCGAGCCGTTCACCCCCACCAGGGCGGTCGGCCTGGCCCTGATCGTGGCGATCTTCGCCCCGATCGGGGACCTCGTCGAGTCGGCGTTCAAGCGCGACCTCGGGGTCAAGGACATGAGCAGCATCCTCCCAGGACACGGGGGGATCCTCGATCGCATCGACTCCATCCTGTTCACGGCCCCCGCGGCCTGGTACTTCTTCCGTCTGGTGATCCTCGGCTAGGTTCGCTCCTTATCTTTCTCCGTCCGGTGCCCTTGGCAGCGTCCTTCGGCCCGGGGGAATGCAGCAGCCTGATCCGCTCGGCCTCGCCTCGGGGGGCTGCTGCCCCCCTGGACCCCCTAGCGTTTTCTCTGAATTTCGCGAGACGACCGGGTACATTGGGATTCGTGCGGCGACTGATCATCCTCGGTTCGACGGGGTCCATCGGGACCCAGGCGCTCGATGTCGTCCGCCGGCACCCCGACCGGTTCGAGATCGTGGCCCTGGCCGCGGCGACCAAGCACGAGCTTCTCGTGGGGCAGGTCCGCGAGTTCATGCCGCCGGTGGTCGGGGTGACCGAGGAGACCGCGGCCCAGGAGCTTCGTGCTGGCCTGGAGGGCCTGCGAAGCCCTGACATCGTGACCGGGCCCGACGCCGCGGAGCGGCTGGCTCGTGACGTCGAAGCCGACATGGTGGTCAACGCCATGGTCGGGGCGGTGGGGCTGCCCCCCACCCTGGCCGCCCTCCAGTCCGGGAAGATGCTGGCCCTGGCCAACAAAGAGAGCTTGGTGGTCGGGGGAGAGCTGGTCCTCGACCTGGTCAAGGGGGAGCCGGAGCGGCTCATCCCCGTGGACTCGGAGCATGCCGCGCTGGCCCAGTGTCTCCGGGGAGAGCGACGGGAGGACCTCAGGCGGGTGGTCCTCACCGCTTCGGGGGGACCGTTCAGGGGGTGGACCCGCGAAGAGCTGGCCAAAGCTTCGGTGAAGGAGGCTCTAGCCCACCCCACGTGGCGGATGGGCCCCAAAATCACCATCGATTCGGCCACCCTGATGAACAAAGGCCTGGAGGTCATCGAGGCCCACTACCTCTTCCGGCTCGAGTTCTCTCAGATCGACGTGGTGGTGCACCCGGAGAGCGTGATCCACGGCCTGGCCGAGTTCACCGACGGGAGCTTCATCGCCCAGCTCGCCGAACCCCTGATGCGCCTGCCGATCCAGCTGGCCCTGGCCTACCCGGATCGTCTGGAGAAAGGTGTCCGGTCGCTCGATCTGGCCTCGCTGCGGAAGCTCACCTTCGAGCCCGTGGATGTGGAGGCCTTCCCGGCCCTCGATCTGGCATATCGGGCCGGGAGGATGGGTGCCACGTTCCCCGCGGTGCTGAACGCGGCCAACGAGGTCGGGGTGATGGCCTTCCTCGAAGGGAAGATCCCCCTCACGGGGATCGCCGACGTGGTGGCCTCGGTTCTCGACGAGCACGAGCCGGCGTCGGTCGTCTCACTGGTCACCCTGGACCGGGCCGACCGCTGGGCTCGCCGCCGGGCGGCAGAGCTCATCGAGGCATCCTGATGCCCCGGCGCCGGGAGGGCGCGTCCACGCCCGAGCGCCAGGAGACCGCCGGGACGCCAGGGTGGATCTCGCTTCTGTTCTTTGTCGCGGCGGTGGCAGCGCTGCTGTTGGCCGGGATGGGGGTATTCCTCTTCGTCATCGGCGTGTTCGTGATGATCCTGGCCCACGAGGCAGGCCACTTCGTCACCGCTCGGGCCTTCGGCATCAAGGTCGAGGAGTTCTTCCTCGGGTTCGGGCCTCGGCTGTGGTCGGTTCGCCGCGGCGAGACGGAGTACGGGATCAAGGCCATCCCGGCCGGAGGCTACGTGCGGATCGCCGGCATGAACCCGTTCCAGGAGCCGGCTCCCGAGGACCGTCCAAGGACCTTCGGTGTCAAGCCGGCCTGGCAGCGGGCCATCGTTCTGGTGGCCGGGTCGGCCACCCACTTCGTGCTGGCGTTTCTGGCCCTGGCCCTGTTCTTCGGGGCCCTGGGGGTCCCCAGGGCCCGGGTGGCCCGAGTCGAGCCGACCCTCGGCGATGCCCCCTCACCGGCGGCACAAGCCGGCATCCAGCCGGGCGACGAGGTATTGGCCGTGGACGGGCAGGAGGTCACGTACGACGAGTTCCTCGTCTACACCCGGAGCCACGTGGGAGAGGAGATCGACGTCGTCGTGGAGCGCGACGGACGGCGTATCACCCTCAGCGCTACCCCGGTCCTCGCTCGGGTGGGCCGCCAGCAGGTGGGCCGGCTGGGGATCGTCCTCGAACCGGGAGGTCGACTGCGGGCCGGGCCCGTTGAAGCTGTGGTACAGGGGGTCTGGTTCACCGGGCAGATGGTGGTCCGGTCGTTCGAGGCTCTCGGGAGGACGTTCAGCCCCGACGGCCTGCGCCGGTTCGCGGACGTCCTCTCCGGTGACCGCCCTCGCCAAGTCGACGACGTTACCAGCGTCGTGGGTGCGGCCAGGCTGTCGGGCCAGGCCGTCGCCGCGGGCCAGATCGACTTGCTGCTGCTGATGTTCGCGGGCTTCAACGTCTTCGTGGGCATCCTGAACCTGCTGCCGCTCCCGCCGCTCGACGGCGGGCACCTGGCCGTTGTTGCCATCGAGAAGGTCATCCGCCGGAAGGTGGACGTCCGTCGCCTCGTCCCCATCTCTGCCGCCGTTGCCGGCTTCCTCATTCTCTTGATGCTCACCACGCTCTACCTCGACGTCGTCCGCCCGCTGCCGAATCCGTTCCAGTAGATTCGGGCCTGCGGTCGGGAACGGCGTGCCCCTCGTGGGTGCGGATTCGGCTCACCTGCTCGGTCGATCTCGGAGGGCGAAACGCGCGTCTCTCCGGGCCCTCGAGCCACGCGTTTGCCGCCGCTCCTCGATCTCCCTCGCGACGGCTCGCCTCATACGCACCGCTCCGGGGCATCGCCGCCCCCGCCTGGGCACCCGATACACTTGGATCGTGATCGGGGAGCGGCGGAAGTCGAGGAAAATCAAGGTCGGATGGGTCGAGGTCGGCGGGGATGCGCCGGTGCGCGTCCAGTCCATGACCACGACCAAGACTGCCGACGTCAACGCCACCCTGCAGCAGATGGCCGCGCTGGTCGCCACGGGGTGCGAGATCGTCCGCGTGGCCGTGCCCCACAAGGAGGACGCCGATGCCCTGAAGACGATCGCCGAGCACGCGACCATTCCGGTGATCGCGGACATCCACTTCCAGTGGCGCTACGCCATGATGGCCCTGGAGGGGGGGATCCACGGGCTTCGTATCAACCCGGGCAACATCAAGTACCAGGACAAAGTGCGGCTGATCGCCCAGGAAGCCAAAGCCCGGGGAGTCCCCATCCGGATCGGAGTTAACGCGGGCTCGCTAGAGAAGGCGCTCCTCGAGAAGCACGGACGCCCTTCGGCGGAAGCCCTGGTCGAGTCCGCCCTCAACGAGGCTCGAATCCTGGAGGACGAGGACTTCACCGACATCAAGATCTCCGTGAAGCACTCCAAGCCCGTGGAGATGATCCGGGCCTACCGGATGCTCGCGGAGAAGTGCGACTACCCGCTACATCTCGGCGTCACGGAGGCAGGTCCGATCCCTCACGGCGCCGTGAAGTCCGCGGTGGGGATCGGGACGCTCCTGGCGGAGGGCATCGGTGACACTATCCGCGTCTCGCTCACCGACGACCCCGTCGAGGAGGTCAAGGTGGGCATCTGGATTCTCCAGTCGCTGGGCCTGCGGAAGCGGGGGCTGGACCTGGTGGCGTGTCCTTCCTGCGGGCGTGCCGAGGTGGACGTCCTCGGGCTGACCAAGCAGGTGAACGAGGCGCTCGAGCGGGAGGGGATCAAGGCGCCGATCCGGGTGGCCGTGATGGGGTGCGTCGTCAACGGGCCGGGCGAGGCCCGGGAGGCCGACCTGGGCATCGCCGCGGGAAAGGGATACGGCCAGCTGATCGTCCGGGGCGAGGTCCAGGCCAACCGGATCCCCGAGGACAGGTTCGTCGAGGTCCTGATCGAGGAGGCCAGAAAGATGGCCGCCGCCCAGGAGACTGAACCGGCCCAGGCCTAGTCCGCCCTACCCAACCCGCTCCTCGCCCGCTTACACTGCCCGCGCGATGCGGTGCCCAACGTGTGGCTTCGAGAACCCGGCAGGGTTCAGGTTTTGCGGGTTCTGCGGAACGGCGCTGGCTCGGGCGTGCCCGAACTGCGGCGCGGAGGTTCCCGAGGGGTTCCGCTTCTGTGGCACGTGCGGCCATCCGATGGATGAATCGCCAGCCGAGGCCCCTGCCGCCGGGCTGCCGAGCGAGCGGCGCCCGGTCACCATCCTCTTCGCGGACCTGGTGGGCTTCTCCACGCTCGCGGAGCACATGGATCCCGAGGAGCTTCGCGGGCTCATAACGGACACATTCGCCGAGCTGACGGCCGAAGTGGAGAAGCGCGAGGGAACGGTGGAGAAGTTCATCGGCGACGCGGTGATGGCCGTGTTCGGCGTTCCGCAAACCCACGAGGATGACCCCCGCCGCGCGGTCGAGACGGCCCTGGCGATGCTCGAGGCGGTGAAGCAGAGATCCGAGAAGACCCCCACGCCACTGGAGCTTCGAATCGGGATCAACAGCGGCCTGGTGGTGTCGGGCACTGTGGGTGATGGGACCCAGCCAGGCATCATGGGCGACGCGGTGAACGTCGCCGCCCGGCTGCAACAGGCAGCCGATCCCGGCGAGATCGTTGTCTCCGACTCGGTGTGGAAGAGAGTCCGCGACGGGTACGAGGCGCAGGCCATGGGCTCTCTCGAGGTCAAGGGGCGCGACCAGGCCGTGCAGGGCCACCGCGTGGTGCGTCCCCGCGAACCGACGGCCCGGAGACAGGCGCCATTCGTCGGGAGGCAGGAGGAGCTGGCCCTCCTCGACCTCCTGTGGTCGAACGCGGCCAAAGGGAACACGCACGTGGTGAGTGTGGTGGGAGAGCCCGGGGTGGGAAAGTCGCGGCTTCTCACTCAGCTTGCCCCGCGCCCCGGGTCGCTCGAGGTCCGGATCACGTGTGGGTCGGAGCGAGCGTTCGGCCCGTTCCTCGACCTGATCGAGCGAACGCTCGGGGGGATGCCTTCGGACATGGAGGATCTCCACCGGAAAGCCGCGGCAATCGGGGTCGACGAGGAGACGGCTCGCTTGCTTTCCGCTTTCCTCGGTCTTGGGGACGCACCTCCGGTAGTGCGGATGGCGGACGAGCAGCAAAAGCGGCAGGTGTTCGCAGGGGTATGGCAGTTCCTGCTGGCCGCCCGAGGAGATCGCCCTGCCTTGATCGTGCTCGACGACGTTCACTGGGCCGACCTCTCCTCCCTCGAACTGCTGGGCTTTTTGCTCGAGCGACTCGGTGGAATCCCGCTCATGTTCGTGCTGGCCTATCGGCCCGGGTTCGAGCGGGTCGAGCAAGCGACCCTCCGAGCCAGCCATACGGGGATCCGGCTCGAACCGCTTTCGGCGGAGGAAAGCGTCCAACTGGCCCGAGGATTCCTGGGAGTCGGCGAGCTTCCCTCGGATCTTGAGCGGATCGTCGCTACGCGGGCCGAGGGCAACCCTTTCTTCATCGAGGAGTTGCTCCAAGCGCTGATCGAGCTGGGCTCGCTGGCGATCTTGGACGGGAAGGCCGTTCTCGCCAGAGTCGACGTGGACATCCCCGACAGTGTGCAGGGCACCATCCTCGCCAGGGCCGACCGGCTCGGGCCGGCCGAACGAGCGGTGCTCCAGCGTGCCGCCGTGCTGGGAAGGAACTTCTCCACGGAGCTGATCCAAGCGCTCGCGGACGCCGAGGACGTGGTCTCCGCCTTGGAGGAGCTGGCCCGCTCGCAGCTCATCGTGTCGCAGGGCCCGGGCCACTGGACCTTCAAGCACGCCCTGATCCAGGAGGTGGTCTACGACACGCTTCTGCTCCGTCAGCGGAAGGAGATACACCGGAAGGTAGCCGAGGCTCTGGAGGCGCGCGCTGGCGACGACCCGGCGCCCCTCGAGGTCCTCGCGGAGCACTACGCGAAGGCGGAGGTGTCGGAGAAGGCCCGGCAGTATGCGCTCGCCGCCGGGGATCTGGCCAGGGACCGGATGGGATTCGTCGAAGCCCGGGCCCGGTACGAGACCGCCTTTCGCCTGTGGGGCGAGGGCGACGAGCCGGGTCGTCTCGAGCTGCTCACGAAGCTGGGGTGGGCCCGGTTTCTTGGAGGCGATGTGGGGGGAGCCAGGACCGCCTACGTCGAGGCGGAGGCAGGGTGGAGAGCTATCGGAGACGTGGTCAGGGCCGGGGGAGCCCTGGCCACGCTGGGCCGCATCCTGTGGAATACGGGGGAGGGAGAACGGGCCAGCCAGGCTCTGAAGCGGGCCATCGAGGTCCTTGAGCCGGGCGGCCCCTCACCCGAGCTCCTTCAAGCGCACGTGTGGCTGTCAACCCAGCGGATGTTGCTGGGGCAGACCGACGATTCCGTCACATTGGCCACCCGGGGCCTGGAGATCGAGGAGGTCCTTCACCTGGACGGACCCCGCTCTCAGCTCCTCAACAACCTCGGAGTCTGCCTCTCACAGCGCGGCGATCCGGCGGCCCTGGACCGGCTGCGGGAAGCGCGGGAGCTTGCGGAGCGGTCGGGCGACGCGGAGGCCCGCGGCCGTATCTACACGAACCTTCCCTCAGTCCTCGCCGTGTTCTCCCGCCACCGGGAAGCCGTCGAGCTGTGCGAACGGGGGCGTGAAGCGATGAGGCAGCTCGGCGCTCCTAGCTTCGAACAATTCATCGCCGCCAACGAAGCCAGCTCTCTAATGGAGATGGGAAGGTACGAGGACGCCGAAGCGCTGAGCCGGGAAGCGCTCGACCAATTGCGGGTGATCGGCTCGGTGCCCGGTATCGTCAACTCCGGCATGACCCTGGCAGACAGCATGTCCAGGAGGGGTCGATACGAAGACGCCGCGCGCCTGGCGGACGACGTCGTCCCACTCGCCCGGGGCCTGGGGGGAGCCGAGTTCCTGTCGATAGCTCTCGCCACCCAGGCTCGGCTGGAGCAAGCTCGTGGCAACCTAGCCTCGGCCCGCCAGGCCATCGCGGAGGCCGC
This sequence comes from Actinomycetota bacterium, assembly GCA_036000545.1. Taxonomy (GTDB): domain Bacteria; phylum Actinomycetota; class UBA4738; order UBA4738; family CALAEC01; genus DASYVD01. Next base: position 28,208 of record DASYVD010000050.1, read on the forward strand.
TGAGGAGGTCATGGCCACCCCGTCGGTGGCCCACGTCTTCGTCGTACTCGCACCCGCGGCGCGCCTGCTACCGGAGGAACGCACCAGGGAGCTTCTCGATCGAGTGAAACCGGTCGCGGTCGATCCCTCCTTCCAAGCCATCGTGGCCGAGGCTGAGGCGATTCTCGCCAGCGACCGAGACTTGTTCGCGAGGGCGGCCGACCTCTACGCCTCTCTCGAGCTGCCGTACCAGGAGGCCCGCTGCCGGCTGGAGGCCGGTGAGCTCGACCGGGCCCGGGAGATCATCGACCGGTACGGGCTCCAGGACGGCCCGTTGGGCGCCCGGCTGCGGGAGCTGGAGGCTCGCGGCTAGGGCGCGGCTTCGTCGATCCCGCCCCGCTGGGACACCTGGTCGAACACGTAGAAGACGGCGACCAGGCCGTGGAGTGCCAAGGTGAGCGGAGCGCTCCAGAACGACAGGCCGAAGGCGATCGGATACACGATGAGACCCAGGCTGAACCGGCGGGTGAAGCCTCGGAGCACCTGCACGTCGAAGTGCGCGTGGAGCAGTCTGGCGTCCCGGACGATCCACCTCCACAGAAGCTGGAAGCTGATGGCGACCCCGATGGCTCCACCGCTGTAGACGGCGGCGGCGACGTTCGCGTCGGGCCAGCCTGCCTTGATGTACCGCGCCAGCAGAGCGGTGGGGAACGGGATGGCCGCCACGAACACGAGCAACAAGAGGTTGAGGAACAGGAGAGGTCGATCCACCTGGGCCACGTACGCCAGGATCCGGTGGTGATTGACCCAGATGATTCCGATCACCGCGAAGCTGACCAGGTACGCGGCGTAGCTGGGCCATTGCGAAGCCAGGGCCCTGGCGAGCCCTCCGTCCCCCACCTCGGGAACACGGACTTCTATGATGAGCAGGGTGATGGCGATGGCCATCACTCCGTCGCTGAACGCCTCCAGGCGGTTCTTGTCCACCCCTGCCTCAGTACGCCAGGGCCCAGGTGGCTTCGTCCACCCCGGGATCACCGCACACGATGCACGGCCCCCCCGGGTCTTTCTGCTCGAGCGGAAGGAACCGGAGGGTGGCCTTTGTCTCCGCCTTGACCTTCCCCTCGCACTCCTCCTTGCCGCACCACGGCGCGATCATGAACCCGCCCGGATCCTTCAGGAGGGCGGCCATCTCGCTCATGTCCTTGGGATGGAAGGTGTGCTCGTCGCGGAATCTCCGAGCGTCCTCCAGCAGTCCCCGCTGGGTCAGGTCCAGGGCTTCGGCCACACGGCGGGTCAGGCCGTTCAGCGGGACCTGAGCCTTCTCGCCGCTCAGCCGAGGCACCAGGGTGACCTGATCCGCTTCGAGGTCACGCGGGCCGACCTCGACCCGGACCGGAACCCCGCGGAGCTCCCAGTGGTTGAACTTGAAGCCTGGGCGGAGGTCTTCCCGGTCGTCGACGTGGACCCGACTGTCTCCGAGCTCGTCGGCCAGCCGGCCGCATGCCTCCAGAACACGAACCCGCTCGTCGTCGCTTCGATAGATAGGCACGATGACTACCTGGATCGGAGCCAGGGCTGGAGGCAGCCGCAGGCCCCGGTCGTCGCCGTGGGTCATGAGCACGGCGCCCACGGCCCGGGTGGAGAGCCCCCAGGACGTGGCGTAGGCGAACTCCTCCTCTCCGTTCCGGTTGAGGAACCGGACCCCGTAGGCCCTGGCGAAATTCTGGCCGAGGTAGTGCGACGTGCACGCCTGGAGGGCCTTGCGATCGCGGACGAGTGCCTCGACGGTGTAGGTGTCGACGGCGCCCGGGAACCGCTCGGACGCGCTCTTCCGGCCCGCGGGCGCCGGAATGGCCATCACCTTTTCGTACGCGTCCAGATAGACCTCGTGGAGGATGCGGAGGCTTTCCTCGCGCGCCTCCCGCTCGGTCTCGTGCGCGGTGTGCCCCTCCTGCCACAGGAACTCGGTGGTTCGGAGGAACATGCGCGGGCGGAGCTCCCAGCGGAGGACGTTGGCCCACTGGTTGTAGAGCAGGGGAAGGTCCCGGTAGGACTGGACCCACTTCGCGTAGGTGGCCCAGATGATCGTCTCCGACGTGGGCCGGATCACCAGCGGTTCCTCGAGGTCCTCTCCTCCGGCGTGCGTGACCACGGCGACCTGAGGGGCGAACCCCTCGACATGCTCGGCCTCCTTCTCCAGGAGGCGGTACGGGAACAGAAGCGGGAAGTACATGTTCTGGTGCCCGGTTGCCTTGATCCGGTCGTCCACGGCCCGCTGGATCCCCTCCCAGATGGCGAAGCCGTACGGTCGGATCACCATCGTCCCCCGGGCCAGTGAGGGCTCGGCGAGCTCCGCTGCCTTCACGACTTCCTGGTACCAGGCGGGGAAGTCCTCGCCTTGCTTGGGGAGGGCCATGTCGCGCAGCAGGATACCCCGAGACCGAACGCCAACCGTGCGAGAGGTGAGCGAGCTTGCACCTATCGCCTGGCGCTCTTACCTTCGTCCTCATGGCAGGCGTGCACATCCCGGGAGACTTTCGCCAGTTGGCCATGGTGGGCAACGATCCCGAGGCGGTGATCCAGCGCTGCGGCCTGGACACGTGGGATTGCGTGCTCATCGACGTAGAAGGCAACTGGACGCGGGCGGTGTTCCCGTCGAAGGAGCAGGCCGAGGAGGCCTGCCGCCAGCTAGGGATCCGGTTCCACGATGGGTGGGACGACCCCCGGCTGGTCAGGCGGATGAACCGCCGGGACCACTGGGGAGAGCCGGGAGGACAGCGCCGGGCGCTCTAGGGCTGGCCTGCTTGGGGAAGCGGTCCCGGCGAGCGGCGCGACGAGGGTCTATACTGCTATGTAGAGTTGGGCCGAGTGGGCGGGGCGCCCACTCCTTTTTTTGGGCGATGGACCTGGAGCAGATGGTACGGCCGGTGGTCGAGGCCGCGGGCCTCGAGCTCCTGGACGTGGCCTTCGGCCGTGAAGGTGGACGCCGGGTATTGCGAGTCACCGTGGATCGTGACGGTGGCGTCGACCTGGACTCGATCGCCGAGGCCAGCGAGCGGATCTCCCGCCGACTCGACGTGGAGGACTTCGATCCGGGGCCGTACGAGCTCCAGGTGAGCTCGCCGGGGGTCGAGCGGCCGCTCAAGGCGGCCCCCGACTTCGCCCGGAGCATCGGCAAGCAGGTCCGGGTGCGGACCACCGGGCCCGTGCAGGGTTCCCGGACCCACACGGGAACCCTCGTGGCTGCGGGAGAGCGCGAGGTCACGATCGCCACGGACCACGGCGAACGGAGCATCGTGTACGAGGACATCGCGTCGGCCCGAACGGTGTTTGACTGGGAAGCGGAGCTGAAGAGGAAGAAGCGGAGCGAGAGATGAACGCGGAGCTGATCGAGGCACTTAGGGAGCTCGAGCGCGAGAAGGGGATCGCGTTCGAGACGATCCTGCACGGCCTCGAGGAGGCGCTGGCTTCCGCGTACAAATCCTCGATGCGCGGTCCCGACGAGGAGGAGGACGAGACCCGCGACATCCGGGTGACCCTCGATCCCGAGAGCGGCGAGATGGAGGCGTTCCTCCAACATCTCGACGAGGAAGGGACCGTGATCTCCGAGGAGCCGGTTGTTGTCTCGGAGGACTTCAAGGGACGGATCGCGGCCCAGACCGCGAAGCAAGTGATTTTACAAAAGCTCCGCGACGCCGAGCGGGAGATGACGTACGAGGAATTCGCTGGGCGCGAGGGTGACGTGGTCACCGGGATCGTCCAGCAGGACTCTCACCGGTACACCTTGCTCGACCTGGGGAAGGTGGAGGCCCTGCTGCCCGTCCAGGAGCAGGTGCCTTCAGAGCCGTACCGCCACGGAGAGCGGCTGAAGGCGTACATCGTCGAGGTGCGGAAGACGAGCAAGGGACCGCAGATCATCGTGTCGCGGACCCACCCGAATCTGCTGCGAAAGCTGTTCGAGATGGAGGTCCCTGAGATCGCTGAGGCGATCGTGGAGATCAAGAGCGTGGCCCGGGAGCCCGGACACCGCTCCAAGATCGCCGTGTCCTCCAACGAGCCGGGCGTGGACCCCGTGGGCGCATGTGTGGGAGCGAAGGGCTCGCGGGTCCGGATGGTGGTCAACGAGCTCAAGGGCGAGAAGATCGACGTGGTGGAGTGGTCTTCGGAGCCCGGGAGGTTCGTTGCCAACGCTCTGCAGCCGGCCAAGGTGAGCCGGGTGCGGATCGACCCGGACAACCAGACCGCGCTGGTGATGGTCCCCGACTATCAGCTGTCGCTGGCTATCGGCAAGGAGGGACAGAACGCTCGCCTCGCCGCGCGTCTCACCGGCTGGCGGATCGATATCAAGAGCGAGAGTCAGGTGGCGGATGAGGAGACTCGGGCCCGTCAGGCCCCCGCCGCCGAGCCCGCGGAGCAGCCCGAACCGTCGGAGCAGCCCGAACCGTCGGACCAGCCCGAACCGTCGGAGCAGCCCGAACCGTCGGAGCAGCCCGAACCGTCGGAGGCCGCTGCCCCCACGATAGAGTCCTCGGAGCCCGTCGGGGAGCAAGCTGGCCAGGAGCCGGCCCCTGACCCGGGCGAAGGGCCGGCTGATGCTCAAGCAGAGCCGACGGGGTCCGAGGAGCAGGAGGCCAAGCGGGCCTAGCAACGAGGATTGGGTGATGTCGCAGCCGGTGCGCACCTGCCTCGGCTGCCGTGTCATACGTCCCAAGCCCGAGCTTTTGCGCATCGTTCGCGGCCCGGACGGGGTTCGCGTGGACCCGTCGGGCAAGGCTCCGGGCCGGGGGGCTTACGTGCATCGGGACCCCGACTGCGTCCGGGACGCGACCAGGAAGGGGGCGCTGGCGAGGGCCCTTCGGGTGAGTCTCTCGCCCGACGATTTGGCTACTCTACGGAGTGAGATGGAGAGGGAGATCGAGTGAGGATCCACGAACTGGCGAAGGAACTATCGGTCAAGAGCCGAGACCTCGTCGACGCTCTGGAGCAGATGGGCTACGAGGGACTTACGGCTTCTTCGAGCGTTCCCGACGAGGCCGTACCTCGCCTGCGAGCCTCCGGCGGCAAGCCCGTCCCCACCGGGAGACCTCGAATCGTCACCGAAGAGCCCCTTCCTGCCCGCCCCCGCAGGAGGCAGCTCGAGACAGCCGAGACGGTGGAGCCAGAGCCCGAGCCCCAGCCGGTTCCCGAGCCCGAACCCCAGCCGGAACCGAAGCCCGAGGCCAGACGCGAAGTGGTCAAGGTGGCCCGAGGCGCCTCCGCCAAGGAAGTCTCGGAGAAGCTTGGCGTCGAGCCTACCGAGGTGATTCGGAAGATGCTCGAGCTGGGGGAGATGGTGACCATCACCCAGTCGCTCTCCGACGAGGCCATCCAGCTCATCGCGGGAGAGTACGGCTTCGAGATTGAGATCGTCGCCCCGGAAGAGGCTGTGGAGGAGGAGGAGGACGAGGAGATCGACCCGTCCCGCCTCCGCCCCCGCCCGCCGGTGGTCACCGTGATGGGTCACGTCGACCATGGAAAGACCCTCCTTCTCGACGCGATCCGCCAGACCGACGTGGTCTCCCAGGAGGCCGGGGGGATCACCCAGCACATTGGGGCCTACCAGGTCCACCAGAACGCCCAGATGATCACCTTCATCGATACCCCGGGCCACGAGGCGTTCACGGCGATGCGGGCCCGGGGCGCCCAGGTGACGGACATCGCGGTGCTCGTCGTGGCCGCCGACGACGGCGTGATGCCCCAGACCATCGAGGCACTGGACCACGCCCGGGCCGCGGGTGTGCCGATCGTCGTGGCCGTGAATAAGGTCGACAAGCCGGAGGCCGACCCCATGCGGGTGCGAACCCAGCTCGCCGAGGCGGGCATCCAGCCTTCGGAGTGGGGTGGCGACTACGAGTTCGTCGACGTCTCCGCGAAGACAGGCCAGAACCTCGACCGTCTGCTGGAGACGATCCTGGTAGTGGCCGAGCTGCAAGAGCTCAAGGCCGACCCCGAGGGAAAGCCCCGCGGCGTCACCATCGAGGCCCACCTCGACAAGGGACGGGGCCCGGTGGCCACGATGCTGGTTCACCGAGGCACCTTCCGCGTCGGTGACGCGGTCGTGTGCGGCTCCGCTCACGGGAAGATTCGGGCCATGTTCGACGAGAACGGATTGCCCGTCGAGGAGGCTCCCCCTGCGAAACCGATCCAGGTCCTCGGATGGACCAAGGTCCCGGAAGCCGGAGACGAGGTCCGATGGGTCGAGGACGAGAAGGAGGCGAGGCGCCTGGCCCAGGAGCGTGAGGCGCGGCAGCGGGCCGCGGGGCTCGTGGCGGCACAGCCGGCCACGAGCCTGGCCGACCTGCTCACGGCTGCTCGAGAGGGCGAGATCAGCGAGCTCAACATGGTGCTCAAGGCGGATACCAAGGGATCCCTGGAGGCTCTGAGCGAGGCGCTGGAGAAGCTGGCCACCGACGAGGTTCGGATCCGGATCCTCCGGAAGGGTGTGGGGGCCGTGGCCGAGAGCGACGTCGTGCTGGCCCAGGCCTCGCAGGCCGTGGTGGTGGGGTTCAATGTCCGTCCCGACGCCAAAGCGCGCGAGGTGGCCGAGCGGGAGGGAGTCGACGTCCGCCTGTACCGAGTCATCTATCAGGCGGTCGACGACCTCAAGAAGGCCCTCTCGGGCCTGCTGGCCCCCGCCGAGGAAGAGGTCGAGCTCGGACGGGCCGAGGTCAGGGCCACGTTCCAGGTTCCCAAGCTCGGCCGGGTGGCCGGCTGCTACGTCACCGATGGCACCATCCAGAGAGCGGCCCGGGCGCGCCTGGTCCGGGACGGGGCCGTTGTCTACGAGGGCCGCGTCGCCTCCCTGCGGCGATTCAAGGACGATGTCCGGGAAGTCCAGGAAGGGTTCGAGTGCGGCATCGGTCTGGAGAACTTCCAGGACGTCAAGGAAGGGGACGTCATCGAGGCGTTCGAGGTTCGGGAGGTCGCCCGGTCCCTGTAGGCTCAAGGAGGCAGGACCCACGACCGGAGGTGGGGGCCCGTGCTGGCGGCACTTTCCACGTTCGATCTTCGGATCCCGGGCTGTGGCTCGCTCAAGGAGAAGCGCCACGTGGTGAAGACGCTTTCCGCGGGTCTCCGATCGAAGTTCAACGTGTCGGTCGCGGAGGTGGACCACCACGACCTGTGGCAGCGGACCACGATCGGCGTGTCTGCCGTGGGTGCCCAGGGATTCCACTTGCGAAGGGTGATGCACGAGGTGGAGCGGTATCTGTCGCGACAGCCGAGGATCGACATCATCGATCACCGCCTGACCCTGCACGCACAGGACGACTGACAACGACGGACGGACCAGCGATGACTCAGGGAGTGCGGCCCGAGCGGGTGTCGGAGGAGTTTCGAGAGATCCTCGCCGAGGAGATCCCGAAGCTGAAGGATCCGCGGGTCGGGTTCGTCACCGTCATCGGCGTGGACGTAACGCCCGATCTTCGGCACGCCACCGTCCACTACACCGTTTTGGGCGAGGAGCGTGAGCGTAGGGCTACCGAAGCGGGGCTGCGGTCGGCCCGATCGCACCTACGATCGGTGATCGGTCGTCAGGTCCGGCTGAAGTTCCTGCCGGACCTGGAGTTCCGGGAGGACCAGGGCCTCGCTCGAGTGGAGCGGGTCGAGGAGCTCCTCCGAGAGATCCACGACGAGAAAGAGGAGGACCGTGGCTCGGACGAATAGCCGGCTGGGGGAGGCGCTCGACCGCGCCGCCGAGGCGCTCACTCGCGCAGATGACGTTGCGCTGGCCTGTCACGTGAACCCCGATGCCGACGCCATGGGGTCGATGCTCGCTCTGGCCTGCTTCCTCGCCAGCCAGGGGAAGCGAGTGGCGGCCACGTGGCCGAACGGCATCGAGACGGCCCCGCGGTGGGCATCGTTCCTCCCCGGAAGAGACCACGTGGTGGCTCCCGGTGACATGCCGAAGGAGCCCCAGGTCCTGGTGGCCCTGGACACGGCGGACATCAATCGCCTGGACGGTCTGGCCCACCTGGTGAAGCGAGCCGGGACGGTCATCGTGGTCGATCATCACGTGACGAACACCGGCTTCGGGACCATCGATCTGATCGATCCGAACGCCGCGGCCACCGCCCAACTCGTGTTCGCGCTGATCGAGCGGATGGGTGGGCGGCTCGATCCCGACACCGCAGCGTGTCTGTACGCCGGCCTGGTCACCGACACGGGGCGGTTCCAGTTCTCGAATACGACTCCCGAGGTGCTCCGGATCGCCGCGCGCCTGCGGGAGGAACCGTTCGACCACGTCGCCCTGACCCAGGCCCTGTACGAGGACAACTCCCTCACTTACCTCCGGCTGCTGGGAAGCGTGCTCGCGCGGGCCACGCACGTGCCGGCCGCCGACGTGGTGTGGACCTACCTGACGAGAGCGGATCTCGGTTCGGCGGGGGTCGGCATCGAGGAGACCGAAGACCTCATCGACCTGGTACGCACGGCCCGAGAGGCCGACGTGGCCGCCGTGCTGAAGGAGCAGCCCGGGGGCGGGTTCAAGGTCTCGCTCCGTTCGAAGGGCGGGACCGACGTGGCGTCCGTCGCCGCCTCGTTTGGAGGCGGAGGCCACCGCCTGGCGGCGGGCTACTCGTCGAAAGCCGGGCTCCAGGAGACGGTGGAGGCCCTCCTCGCCGCGCTGACTTCGGATCGCGCGCCTTCCGCCTAGTGGCAGCGACGGAGGGATTCCTCCTCGTCGACAAGCCGGCCGGAATCACTTCGCACGACGCCGTCGACGCGGTTCGGCGTGCCCTCGGCACGCGGAAGGTGGGGCACGCTGGAACCCTCGATCCGATGGCCACGGGGCTTCTGCTCGTGGGGGTGGGCCGGGCTACCCGGCTCCTCCGGTTCCTCAGCGATCTGGACAAGGAGTACGAGGGGACGGGCCGTCTGGGGGAGCAGACCGACACGTTGGACGCCGACGGAAGTGTCATCCGAACCGCCCCGGTAGATGTCTCCGGCCACCGCCTCCACCAGGCCGCGCAGGCGCTGGTCGGTAAGATCGAGCAGCGACCTCCTGCTTTCTCGGCGGTGAAGGTTAGCGGCCGCAAGCTCTACGCCGCCGCCAGGAAAGGGGACACGGTAGAGGCCCCACCCCGGCGAGTCCGGGTCGACGCCTTCGACGTGCTGCGCTTCGACGGGCGAGACTTCGACTTTCGGGTGACCTGCTCGACCGGAACGTACGTCCGCTCGCTGGTGGCCGAGGTGGGGGATCGGCTTGACTGCGGCGCGCATCTGACCAGGCTCGTCCGGACCCGGATCGGCCCGTTCCGGGTAGACGATGCCGTACCGCCCGACCGGGCCGCCGACCCGCTCCCGGTCGACCGGGCCGTCGCTCATCTTCCCCGCGTCGACCTCGAGCCCGAGGAAGCCGAGGCCGCGAGACATGGGCGACCGCTGGGACCCGCGGGGGTCGAGGGGCCCCACGCCGTGTTCGGTCCCGACGGTTCGCTGATCGGGGTGTGGCGCGACGAGGGAGCCCGAGCCCGCCCCGAGGTCGTGTTGACCCCTTCGAGCGGCCAGTCATTTCTGTCTAACGGCGATTGATTCCCCTTGACCCCTTCATCCGCTGGTTCCGCGGGCGTAACAATCCAAGCGGGGGAACCGGGAGGAGCCGATGAGGCGTTCCAGGTCCGGCAGACCTCCTGAGCGGGACGAGGGCTGATCCACCGACGTCATCGGCTACCCTCGCCTGAGCGATGGAAGTCTTGCAGGGGGTCACTTCGTTCGGGCCTGACGGAGGCTCGGCCGTCACTGTGGGCTTCTTCGATGGCGTCCACGTCGGACATCAGGCCGTGATCCGCCAAGCCGTGAAGGCATCGAGGGAACGCGACCTCCGCTCGGTAGCCCTCACCTTTGACCGGCATCCACGCGAGGTGCTTACGCCGGACGCCGTTCCACAGCTTCTCACCACGCTGCGGCGCAAGGCAGAGCTCATCGAGTCGCTCGGGGTCGACGTCCTCGCGGTCATGGAGTTCGACGAGGGCGTCTCCCGTTGGGCGCCGGAGCGGTTCGTGGACCAGGCGCTGGTGGCCGGGCTCGGGATACGGCACGCCGTCGTGGGCGCGAACTTCACTTTCGGTCACAGGGCCGCCGGCACCTCCGAGGTCCTGGAGGAGCTCGGCCGGGCACGCGGTTTCTCGGTCGAGACCGTGCCCCTCACCATCCTCGACGGACGGCCCGTCTCCTCCACGTCGATCCGCCGGGCGCTCACCGACGGAGACCTGGTCTGGCCGGCCCGCGCTCTCGGCCGCCGCTACGTGGTGGAGGGGACCGTGGTCCCCGGGGCGGGGCGGGGGAGGGGCCTCGGGTTCCCCACCGCCAACCTTCGAACTCCGGCCAGGATCCTCCTCCCCGGGCGCGGCGTATACGCGGGGCGGGCGTACGCGGGCGGGAACGCCTGGACGGCCGCGATCAACGTGGGGATGAACCCGACGTTCGGCGAGGAGCCCCTTCACGTCGAGGCGTTCCTCCTCGACTTCGACGGGGACCTTCAGGGACGCGTGCTGGCCGTCGAGTTCTGGGAGCGGCTTCGGGACGAAGTGCGCTTCGAGAGCGCCGAGGCGCTGGCTCACCAGATGAAGGAGGATGTCGCGCGGGCCCGGGCCCTCGCCGACGGAACGGGGGGTCCGGGGGGGTAGCTCGCCCAGTGTGAGGAAACGGTGGCGAGACAGCGAGCGGACCCGCCGGCGGAAAAGGGACCAGCACGTCCGTGTGATAGCCTCTATGGGATGGTCCTCGCCAAGGAAGACAAGCAGAAGCTCATTGAGGACTTCCGCAGAGACGACTCGGACACCGGTTCCCCGGAGGTCCAGATCGCCGTCCTCACCAAGCGCATCGATCAGCTCACTGAGCACCTCAAGAGCCACAAGAGGGACCACCACTCCCGTCGAGGCCTCTTACAGATGGTGGGAAAGCGCCGTCGGCTGCTCGAGTACGTGAAGCGAACGGATATCGATCGATACCGGTCGCTGATCGAGCGACTCGGCCTGCGCCGGTAGCGTCGTCCGGAGGGAGGAATCCAGCAGGCAGGAAACACGGCCCACATAGGAACGGAGCGGGGGTCCGAGCGGTTCAGTTATCAGTTGCGGACTCCGGATCGTCCCGGCGACCGAGGCCCACCACTGAGAACTGGCCCGCTTTCCCTCGCTCCTTGCAGAGAGAATCTTGCAAGGAGGCATCCACATGGAACCCATCAGGCACACCCGCAAGCTCGGGGAGCAACAGGTCACGGTCGAGACCGGGCTGCTCGCCAAGCAAGCCCACGGCTCCGCCCTGGTCACGTTCGGCGAGACCCAGGTCCTCTGCACCTGCGTGACCAGCGCGCCGCGTGAAGGCATCGACTTCTTCCCCCTCACGGTGGACGTCGAGGAGCGCATGTACGCCGCAGGGAAGATCCCCGGCGGCTTCTTCCGCCGCGAGGGGCGGCCCAGCGAGACCGCCATCCTCTCGGCTCGGCTGATCGACCGACCGCTCCGCCCGACCTTCCGCAAGGGCTTCCGGCAGGAGGTCCAGGTCATCTGCACCGTGTTGTCCGCAGACCAGGCGAACCCGTACGACATCCCCGGGATCAATGGCGCCAGCCTCGCGGTGACGCTGGCGGGTCTGCCGTTCGACGGCCCGATCGGGGCGGTGCGCGTCGGCTACATCGACGGGCGTTGGGTCCCCAACCCCACGTACCAGCAAGTCGATCTGGGAACCTTCGACATGGTGGTGGCCGGTCGCCGCAACCAACTGGGAGGCGTGGACATCCTCATGGTCGAGGCCGAGGCAACGGAAGAAGGCGTCCGGCTCATCGAGGAAGGACAGCCTGCCCCAACTGAGGAGATCGTGGCCGAGGGCCTCGAGGAAGCCAAGCGGTGGATCGCCGAGATGGTCGATCTCCAGTTGGAGGTGGTCCGCGGCGCGGGCGCGTCCGAGCGGGAGTTCCCGCCGGTTCTCGACTACGACGACGAGACCAAAGCCGCCGTGGGCCGCTTTGCCGAAGACCGCATCCGAGAGGCGCTGCGGATCCCCGGCATGCAGGAGCGCGACGAGGCGATGGACGCCATCCGCGCCGAGCTCGCGGTGCACCTCGCCGAGACCTGGGGGAATGACGTCCTGGCCACTCGGGCCGACCAGGTGAGCCGGGCCTTCCGCGACCTCGAGAAGGAGGTCATGCGACGGAGGATCCTCGAGGAAGGCGTGCGGCTCGACGGCCGCCGGCCTGACGAGATCCGTCCGATCAGCTGTTGGGTTGGGATCGTGCCCCGGGCGCACGGGTCCGGACTGTTCCAACGGGGCGAGACCCAGGTGCTCAACGTGACCACCCTGGGGATGCTCCGCATGCGCCAGGCCATCGACACGCTCGACCCCGACGAGTTCAAGCGGTACATCCACCACTACAACTTCCCGCCGTTCTCCACCGGAGAGACGGGATTCATGCGGGGCCCGCGCCGGCGCGAGATCGGGCACGGGGCCCTGGCCGAACGAGCTCTCCTTTCGGTGATCCCCGATGAGGAGGACTTCCCGTACGCGCTGCGGCTCGTCTCGGACGTCCTGGAGTCGAACGGGTCGACGTCCATGGCGAGCGTATGCGCGTCCACGCTCTCCCTCATGGACGCCGGGGTGCCGATCAAGGCGCCGGTTGCCGGGATCGCCATGGGCCTCATCGCCGAGGGCGGCGACTTCGTCACCCTCACGGACATTCTCGGAGCGGAGGACGCCCTGGGAGACATGGACTTCAAGGTCGCCGGCACCCGGGACTACGTCACCGCGCTTCAGCTCGATACCAAAGTGAGCGGGCTGCCCGCGGAAGTGCTCTCCGGCGCGCTGAAGCAGGCGAAGGATGCCCGGTTGTTCATCCTGGACAAGATGCTGGCCACGATCTCCGGGCCCCGCGAGGCGCTGTCGCTCCAGGCACCTCGGGTGATGACCATCCAGATCCCGGTGGACAAGATCGGGGAGATCATCGGGCCCAAGGGGAAGCGGATCAACGAGATCATCGCCACAACCGGAGCCGACATCGACATCCAGGACGACGGCACCGTCTTCATCGGGTCCAAGGAGGGGGAGGGCGCCGAGAAGGCCCTCCAGATGATCGACGAGATCCTCAACCCACGTATCCCGGAGGTGGGCGAGGTCTTCCACGGCAAGGTGGTGAAGACCACGGAGTTCGGCGCTTTCGTCAGCATCCTCCCGGGGATCGACGGCCTCATCCACATCTCCGAGCTTCGGAGGGGGGGCGAGCGCGTCGAATCCGTGGAGGACGTGGTCAAGGTCGGCGACGAGCTCGATGTCGTCGTGGTGAAGATCGAGCCGGGCATCAAGCTCCGGGTAGGCCTCCGGCCCATCTGGGAAGGAGAGACCCCACCGTCCGCCGAGGAGCTGAAGGCTGAGGCCGAAGCGGCGAGAACCGAGCGCCGTGGCGAGCGACGAGACCGAGGGGATCGCGGCGACCGTGGGGACAGAGGAGACCGCGACCGACGGCGACGCCGGCCGGGGCCCCGCCGCGACGGGCCACGCGAGGCGTGAGCCCGGTGGCCGCGGGAGCGTCGAGGGTCCCAAGGCGAGAGCGGTGATCGAACGCAGCGAGTACGAGTCGGGCCTGCGCGTCGTCACCGAACACATGCCCGAAGTGCGCTCGGTGACCACCGGTATTTGGGTGGCGATCGGTTCCCGTGATGAGCGCCCCGAGCTCGCCGGGGCGTCCCACTTCCTCGAGCACCTGCTGTTCAAGGGAACGCGGAAGCGGTCGGCCCGCGAGATCGCCGAGGCCTTCGACGCGGTGGGTGGAGACGTGAACGCTTACACATCGAAGGAGAACACCACGTTCTACACTCGGGTCCTCGACAAGGACCTTCCCATGGCCCTTGATTACCTCTTCGACATGCTTCAGAGCTCGGTCATCCGGGGTGAGGACATGGAGGCCGAGCGGCAGGTGATCCTCGAGGAGATCAACATGCACGAGGACGCTCCCGACGAGCTGGTGCATGACCTGTTCACCGAGACCCTCTGGCAGGGCCATCCGCTCGGCCGGCCGGTCCTGGGAACGGTGGACACGATCACCGCCGCAACCCGCCAGCAGGTACGCCGGTTCTGGAAGCGACACTACGTGCCGGGGAACTACGTCGTGGCCGCCGCTGGAAACCTGGATCACGAGCAGCTCGTGCGACTCGTGGAAGAGCACGTTGATACGGGTCCGCGCGTTCGCCGGGGCCGGTGGGTCGTTCGATCCGGGGGGGAGGCGCCGATGCCCTCGGGTGTCGCGTCCGTGCGACGTCGACCGACGGAGCAAGCCCACATCTGCGTGGGAAGTGGGGGACTGGCTCGGAGCGACCCCCGGCGTTTCGCCTTCGGGGTGGTGAACAATGCGCTCGGCGGCGGCATGTCCTCTCGTCTGTTCCAGGAGATCCGGGAGAAGCGAGGTCTGGCGTACTCCGTCTACTCCTACCACGCCATGTACGCGGAGACCGGGGCATTCTGCGTGTACGCGGGGACCACTCCCGCTCGGGCTCGAGAGGTGATAGAGCTCGTCAACGGGGAGCTCGACGGGGTGGCGGAGAACGGCCTGACCCCGGAGGAGCTGGAGCGGGCAAAGGGACACATGAAGGGGTCGCTCGTTCTGTCCATGGAGGACACGGGCGGTCGAATGACCCGTCTGGGGAAATCGGAGATCGGCCAGGGGGAGATCCTGTCCATCGACGAGATCATCGAGCGGATCGATTCGGTGACCCGGGATGACGCCCGGGACATCGCAGCCGATGTGCTCTCCCGTCCACGATCGCTCGCGGTCATCGGGCCGTTCGATCAGGGCGCCTTCGACGAGTTCGCCGGGGCCGGAAAGATGGTGGCCGGCGCCGCCGTGCCGGCCGCAGCAGCGGGCCGACGCAAGGGAGGCGGGAAGTGATCCGGGTGGGCGTCATCGGAGCCCTCGGGAAGATGGGGCAGCTGGTGTGTCGCGCCGTGGCCGAGCATCCCGATCTGGTCTTGGTGGCGGCGATCAACCCGTCGCGTCCAGGTGTCAACATCGGGGAAGCGATCGGCCACCCCAGGGTCGACGTCGAGGTGTCGCCTCAGCTCGAGACCCTCCTCCAAGCCGAGACCGAGGTGGCTGTGGACTTCACCCAGCCCGATGCCGTCATGGAGAACATCCGATGGTGCGTGGACCACGCGATGCACATGGTCGTGGGGACCACCGGCATCGGTCCAGACGAGCTCGACCAGATCCAGGAGTGGATCGACCAGGAGGGCGGCGACGCGCACGTGATCATCGTCCCGAACTTCTCTCTTGGCGCAGTCATCGCGCAGCGGTTCGCGGAGGCCGCCGCCAGGTTCTTCCCGGCCGCCGAGATCATCGAACTTCACCACGAGCAGAAGGCCGATGCTCCTTCGGGGACGGCCGCGGCCACCGCATCGCGAATGGCGGAGGCCCGCGAGGAGAAGTGGACCGGGCCGGACAGCGAGAAGGTCCCCGGCGTCCGCGGGGGCGAGATCGAGGGGATCCGGGTCCACAGCGTGCGGCTCCCTGGGCTGGTGGCCCACCAGGAGGTCATCTTCGGGGCCCTGGGCCAGACCCTTTCCATCCGGCACGACGCCTACGACCGGACGTGCTACCTCCCAGGCGTGGTTCTGGCGATCAAGGAGATCGCTACCCGGCCGGGCCTCACCGTGGGGCTGGAGCCTATCCTCGGCCTGGACAGCTGAGTCTTACGGCGCCGGCTCAGGCTCCCCGACGATGTGGGTCACGGGCAGCCCGAACGATCGCTCGACACGGTGATGAAGATCCTGCTTCAGCCACCGGGAGGCGCCGGCAGGAAGCGTCGAGAGGATGATCGCGTCGAATTCCTCGTCCCTGAGGACGTCGGCGATGGCCTCGAACGGGCTGGGATCGCCCACCTCCCCGTTCGTCTCGACGCCGAGATCTCGGAATCGGGCCAGGCCGTCGTCGAGCCGCTTTTGGGCGATGGCTTCCGCCTGCCCCTCCGTGTACACGGCATACTCCTTCGGCGCAGTCGCGGGAACAAGGACGTGGAAGCGGCAGGGGCCCTCGGTCATCAGCTCCTTGACCTTCTGAATGAGGTGTTCGCCGCCGAGCGTCTGATTGGCCACCACAAGGTATCGGCGCAGGGAAACCACCTCCTCGCAGATACTCTTCATCGATAGTACGACTGTCTGGGACGGAGGGTTCGAGTTCGCTTTCCGTCCAGGACTCCCGTGCGTATGATTCGGCACTCCGAAAGGAGCGGAGATGACTCGTTCGTGGGATCGGCTGGCGGCGGCCGGGGGCCTGCTCGGGGTGGCGCTATCACTGGGAGGCTTCGCGGTGATCGCGGCGTCCGGGTTCGCCGCCCAGCCCGGTGCTTCGACGCAGGACATATCCCGGATACTGGACGAGGGATCTGCGGGTGTCGCCGTCGCGGGAATCTACATCGACACGCTCGGTTCCCTCTTCTTCATCCTGTTCATCGCGAGGCTATGGGCCGCCCTGCGGCAGGCGGAGGGACAGCCCGCGTGGCTCTCGGTGGCCGCGTTCGGTTCGGGGATCCTGATGGTGGTCGCGGGGCTCGGCGACAAGATCGCCTACTACGGGATCGTGCTGGCCGCCGACAGCGATCTGAGTGCCGAAGCCGTGGCACCTCTGTACTACATCGTGGCGGGATCCTTCCTTCTCTTTCAGACGTTCGGGGGTCTGTTCCTCCTGACAACCGGGGCTGCCGTTCTGCGGACCGGAGCTCTAGTTCGATGGCTGGGCTGGGCGGGAGTGGTCGTGGGCGGGGCGGCCATCGCGCTGGGTGCCGTTCCCGGGCCAGGCATGCTGGTCTTCCCGTTCTTCGTGCTGACCGTCGCCGCTCTGAGCGTGGCCCTTCTCCGCAGGCCGCTGGAGGTGGGCGCCGCCTAACCCTGGCGGGCGCTGGGCAGCTTCACCCGGAGGGATCCGCCCTTCTGCATTCGGCCGTAATCCCCCCTTCCGTAGTCCCACGACAGCACGCTGCGGGGTGTCAGCCGGAGCACCACCCGATCTGGCTCTTTAAGGGCCCCGGCAAGCCATCGCTTCCCTTCCGGCACGCCGTACCGGGTGGCGATGCGCTCGAGCCACCGCTCCCGGTCCTCCTGCCAGACCTCCGGAGTGCCGCGAGCGATCACGGCTCGATAGGGGCGTTCCTCCGAGGCGATGGAGACCGCCGCTGGCGAACCGGCCGCGACGTCGGCACCCGTTCGCCGGGACTCGAGTCGTGTGGTGAACCAGAACACTCCATTTTCGTAGAGGAACCAGACCGGCCGAACCCTGGGGCCACCGTCGGGTCCGACCGTTGCGAAGTACGCCAGCCGAACCTCGTCCAGGAAGGCCGCCAGGTCCTTGCCTTCGAGCGGCACCTCAGCTCTCCAAGCGGTACTCGGCGGCCACACGCACCTCCTCGCCCTCTTGCTCCACGAGAACTCCCTCGCATTCGGCCAGCGGCTCGGTCAGCCGGCCGGTGAGCCCGTACACCGCGGTCTCGATGAGCGGTGTGTGGCCCACGGCGAGGCCGCGGCCTCCTTCAGGGACCTCCGCGAGGAGCTCCCGGATCGCGTCGGCGAGCCGCGCCGACTCCTTCTCGACGAGGTCAGGGTCGACCCTCTCCACCGCGTCGATGCGCCCGGAACCCGCGGTGCCCGCCGCGGACCGCCACCGGTCCTCGACGGGGGAGGCCAGTCCCTCGGAGACCCGGTGGGCCGGGAGCTTCTGGCCTAGTCCTCTGAGGAACCAGGCCGCGGTTTCCGCGGCCCGCCGGGCGGGCGATGTGAACACCATCGCATACCCACCAGGGAGGTCCTTGCCCACCCGCAGCGCGAGGTCCTGACCTTCCTCGGACAGCCGGTCGCCGGCCGGATCCCGCGTGGAGTGCCGCCGCAGCTCCAGCGAACGCATCTACTTAACGACGTGCTCTTCGATGAACAGGAGACCGAACTTGTCGGTGAAAGTGGCCAGATCCTCCGTGCTCTTCGCGGCTACCTCGGTCTTCATGTCGGCCTTGAACCCCTCGCGGTCCTCCCAGGAGAGCACGGCCAGGCCATCGTACGGAACCTCCTGACCCTCCGGGGCCCCGGTGACGACGTTCACGACGTAGCCCCTGAGGTGCTCGTAGCCGTCTCGAGCGATCGGAGCGTGCTTGGAGAGCCAGTAGTCCTGGAACTCATCGGTCGACATGTCCGCCTTCTTCCGCAGCCAGATATGGACCTTGGTCATGGAGCCTCCCTCCGTGGACGCTCCAATCCTAAGGGGCAGGGACGTCGGGCCGAAAAGGGTCCTGCTTCCAGAGGGCGCGCAGCCCCCCTACACTGCCCTTCATGGCCGCCTGTCCCTCGTGCGGCTCCGAGAACGCGCCCGCGGCACGGTTCTGTTCACACTGCGGGGCCTCTCTGGGCATGGCCTGCGGCCGATGCGGGGAGGACCTGCCGCCCGACGCGCGATTCTGCCCGTCCTGTGGGCTCGAGCTGGCACCTGCCCCGGGAGGCGAGGAGCGCAAGCTCGTGACCATCCTCTTCGCCGACGTCACGGGGTCGACGGAGCTCGGGGAGCGACTCGACGCGGAACGCCTCCGGGAGGTGATGGACGCCTTTTTCGCCGCCATGAGGGAGGAGATCGAGGCCGAGGGGGGCACGGTCGAGAAGTTCATCGGCGACGCGGTGATGGCCGCGTTCGGCGTCCCCGTCGTACACGAGGACGATCCGGCGAGAGCTCTTCGGGCCGCGCATCGGATGCGTCGAAGGCTGGGCCGCCTCAACCAGGAGCTGACGAGCTCTCACGGAGTCGAACTGTCGATGCGGCTCGGGGTGAACACCGGGGAGGTCCTTGCCGTGACCGCCCCCAAGCCCGGCGAGGCCATGGTGACCGGGGACGCAGTAAACGCGGCGGCCCGGCTCGAGCAAGCGGCAGAGCCGGGCCAGGTGCTGGTGGGAGAGCGGACGGCCCGAGCCGCCCGAGGGTTCCGGTTCCGGGAGGCGGGTCCGCTCGAGGTCAAAGGGAAATCCCAGCCGGTCTCCGCGTTCCTCCTTCTGGTCGAGGAGAAGGAAGAAGAGCCGGCACCGGCCGAACTCGAACGAGGGATCCCCGGCATCCGGGCACCCCTGGTGGGTCGCGATGCCGAGATGGATCTCCTCTCCTCTCTCAGCGACCGCGTGGTCTCGGAGGGTAGGCCCCACCTGGTGACGATCTACGGTGATCCCGGGGTTGGCAAGAGCCGGCTCGTGGCGGAGTTCGTCGCCCGGGTGGAGGAACAGCAACCCTCACCGACTGTGGTCCGGGGCCGGTGCCTTCCCTACGGCGAAGGTGTGACGTTCTGGCCCGTGGCGGAGATCCTCAAGGGTCTCGCCGGAGTCCTCGACACGGATCCGCCCGAGCTCGCGCTGAAGAAGATCGGCAAGCTCGGGCGGGAGTTCCTCACGCCGGAGGTCGCTACAGATCCGCGCCGAGCCACGGCTGCGCTGGCATTCACCGTTGGCATCGAGGACCCCAGCATCGTCTTCCGTGACCTCCCCCCCAGAGAAGTGCAGACCGAGACGCACGCGGCCTGGCGATCGTTCTTCTCAGCCCTCTCGAAGGAGCGCCCGCTGGTCGTCATCGTCGAGGACATCCACTGGGCCGGATCTGCGATGCTCGATCTCCTCGACGACCTGGCGGAGCATGTCGAGGGACCTGTGATGTTCGTCTGCCCGACTCGTCCGGAGCTGACCGATAGGCAGGCGGAATGGGGAGGCGGGAAGCGGAACTTCTCGAGCATCTCTCTGCTGCCGTTGTCGGCTGCGGAGTCGGAACGGCTGGTTGGCCTGCTGGTCGCGGTGGAGGATCTCCCCGAACAGCTGCGCCGCCGGATCCTCGATCGTGCCGAGGGCAATCCGTTCTTCCTCGAGGAGATCGTCCGGCAGCTTGTAGATGAGGGCCGGCTCGTTCCGGAGGACGGGCGGTGGCGGATCACCGGGGACCTCGTCGACATCGCCATCCCAGACACGATCCAGGCCGTCCTGGCGGCTCGGATCGACCTCCTCCAGCAGGACGACAAGCGTGCGTTGCAGTTCGCCGCGGTGGTCGGGCGAGTGTTCTGGCCCGGACCCGTGGAGATCCTCTTGGGCCGGACGGAGGGCCTAGAGGACACGCTGGACCGGCTGGAGCGCAAGGAGCTCGTTCTCTCGCGGCTGGGCTCGTCGATGGCCGGGCAGCGAGAGTACATCTTCAAGCACGTCCTGACGCGGGACGTGGCGTTCGAGAGCCTTCCGCGGCGCGAGCGTGCGGCCGCTCACCGCCTGCTGGCCGGATGGATTGAGGACACGGTGGGCGAGCGGAAGCTCGAGTTCGTGGAGCTGCTGGCCCACCACTTCGTTGAGGCGTATCGCCTGGCGGTGGAAGGCCCCCGCATCCTCGAGTCCCGCCGAGGAGCGGGCGAGGCCGCGGGGACCGTCGACCTCGTTGAGGAGCTCCGCAGGAAAGCCCTCGAGTATCTCCTGCTCGCGTCGGAGGACGCCCGGTGGAAGTCGGCCTTGAAGAAGGCTATCCACCTCGCGGAGCAGGCGGTCGAGTTGGCCCAGGGCGACGTGGAGCGCGCCGTCGCGCTGGAAGCCCTCGGAGAGGCATACAACTTCGACTACCAGGGCGACCTGGCCTGGGAGCAGCTGACCCGGGCCATCGATACACGGCTGTCGGGAGTCCCCGACGACCGCCGGGCCATCGCGGATCTGTGCGGCAGGGCTACCGAGATCCCTCTTCGGTGGACAGGGACGATGAAGAAGAAGCCCGAGGAGAGCGATGTCAGGAAATACTTGGAAATCGGGCTGGAACACGCGGGTGAAGGCGACAGCGATGAGCTGGCCCGGCTGCTCGCGGTGCGTGCTTTCTCGCCCTGGGCGGCCGCGCGTCAGCGGCGGGTAACAGAGGAGGAGCGACGTGAGGCGATCGCCGACGGGGAGCGAGCTGCCGAGATGGCCCTCCGCTTGGGGCGCCCGGCGCTCGCGTCCGGCGCCCTCGACGCGGTCGCGGGAGTACACCTGAGCGAGGGACTGTCCGGCGCTGCTCTTCGCGTCACCGAGCGAAGGCTGGCGCTCCTCCCGGCATTGGAAAGGGATCCTTCCGAGGTCGGTGACATGTACAGCGTACTCGCCTGGCACCACTGCTTCATCGGGCGCTACCGGGATGCCCTCGCGCACGCCACCGAGGGATTCGAGCGGACCAAGCAGTTCGGGACGTCCGGTGCCCTCCACTCCCTCGCCTGGGGATGCATCGCTCGGGTTCGACTGGGCGACTGGGACGGGTTCTTCGCAGACTTCGCCCGCATCCAGGAGATCCTCGGCGATCGAAGCGCGGACCCTCCCGGATTTGCCGCGCGGCCCTTTGCCGCCGCGGCCTTCATCCACGAGGTTCAGGGGAACCGGGTCGCAGCGGACCGTTTCCTGTCCATCGTGGCGAAGTCCGACGAGCGGGAGGAGATTGGGGCCACGGCCCGAGACGCCTGGGTGGCCATGGTGCGCATGCGCCGCGGGGAGCTCGAGGACCCCCTGGCTCGTCTGTGGAAGCCGCAGCTCGAGACCTGGAAAGAGGCGCTCCCGCCCATCATGGAAGCCCGATGCGACTTCCTGGCCGAGGCGGGGGGATGGGAGGAAGTCGCTACCTTCCTCGAGGGTGCGCGGGCGTTCGCGCGGGAGGCGGGCCTCCTTGCTCTGCCGTTCTTCGCCGACCGGTTGGAAGGTCGCGCCGCGCTTGCCGCCGGGCGCCGGCTAGTGGCGGAAAACACGCTCAAGCGTGCGGCGGAGGGATTCGCCTCGCTCGAAGCGGCCTGGGAGGAAGCACGCACCCGCCTCTATCTCGCTGAAGCCCTCCTGACCGCCAGGCGGATCGCCGAGGCCCGCGAGGAGATCGAGAAGGCCTATCCCGTCTTCGAGCGGCTTCAGTCGGTCAAGGAGCTGGCCCGCTGCCGCGAGCTGCTGGCCAGGGAGGGTCTGAGCCTCTAGCCGTCGCGCTCCCGGCTCGGTTCCTCTGGGCCGCCGGCCTGCCATCGGGCCAGCACGAACAGGAAGTCCGACAGCCGGTTCAGGTACCTAAGCGCTTCGGGGTTCACTTCCCCCCCCGATGCCTGGAGGTCCACCGCCCGGCGCTCGGCCCGGCGGACCACCGTGCGGGCAACGTCCAGGGCCGCCGACACCCGCGTGGCTCCCGGGACCACGAACTCTCCCGGGAGGGGGTGGTCCTCGACGGTCTCGTCTATCGCTCGCTCCAGTGCTTCCACCATCTCCGCGGTGACCAGGGAGACTCCCGGCCGGAGCTTGCCCCGCTGGGAGGGGTTCGTGGCCAGGTCTGCTCCCACCACGAACAGGTCCCGCTGAACGCCCAGGAGGATCGCCTGGAGCGCGGGCTGGTTCGAGAGGGCCCGAGCCAGGCCGATCGCCGCCACGGCTTCGTCCGCGGTGCCGTACGCCTCGGCGGCGGGATCGGCCTTGGAGACGCGTCCGCCGTACAGCAGCCCGGTGGTGCCGTCGTCCCCGGACCGTGTGTAGATGCGCATGCCCGGCTAGGATAGCGCCGCAGGGCTCAGCGCCCGGGTTACACGCTTGTTCTTTGCGTTACGTAATGCTAGGATGCCGGCAGCGGGGCGGGCCGGCCGGGCAAGGCGGGACGCCCGACCGGGGCCCGGCCGGACCCCGCGAAGAGCGCCGCCGGCCGGAACCGGTCCCCACCCCGGGGAAGCAAGGAGGTAGCGATGGCCGGCAGGTTCGGCTCGGTGATCACCGCGATGGTCACCCCCTTCAAGGACGACGGCTCCCTCGACCTGGACCAGGCGCAGGAGCTGGTGCGCTGGCTTTTGGACCACGGAAGCGATGGGCTGGTGATCGCGGGATCCACCGGCGAGGCGGCGACGCTCTCGGATGACGAGAAGACGAGTCTCTGGCGGGCCGCTGTCGACGCCGCGAAGGGCAAGGGCGCGATCATCGCGGGAAGCGGCACGTACGACACACGCCACTCGATCCACCTCACCGAGGAGGCCGAGAAGGCCGGCTGTGACGCCCTCCTGGTGGTGTCGCCTTACTACAACAAGCCCCCCCAGTCGGGTCTGTTCGAGCATTTCTCGGCTGTGGCGAAGGCGACGTCGCTGCCCATGCTCGTCTACAACATCCCCGGACGCACGGCCGTCCGCATCTCCAACGACACGCTGCTGCGGCTGGCTCGGGTGGAAAACATCGTCGGAGTGAAGGACTCCACGGCCGACTTCGACGGTCTCTCGCACCTGATCGCCGAGGCCCCCGAGGGTTTCGAGGTGTACACCGGCGACGACTGGGCCACCTTCGGCTCGGTGTGCCTGGGCGCGGTGGGGGTCATCTCCGTGGCTGCCCACGTGGCGGGCCAGCGGATGAAGCAGATGATCGACCTGATCGAGGGAGGCGACGTCGCGGCCGCGCGGAAGATCCATCACGAGCTGCTTCCCGTGTACGACGCGCTGTTCCATACAACCAATCCAATCCCGGTGAAGTCGGCCATGGCATTGATCGGCAACCCCGCCGGCCCCCCGCGTCTTCCGCTCGTCCCCGCCACGGACGAGGAGACGGCGAAGATCCGGAAGGCCCTGGAGGATGCCGGGATCCTCTAGGCTCGTCTTCCTTGGCGGTCTCGGGGAGGTCGGTCGGAACATGGCCTGCCTCGAGATGGACGGCCAGGTCCTGGTGATCGACGCGGGCCTGTCGTTCCCAACGGAGGACATGCCGGGCATTGACCTGGTCCTCCCAGACTTCGAGTACTTGCGGGAACGCAAGGACCGGATAGCCGGCGTTGTGCTCACCCACGGCCACGAGGACCACGTCGGGGCGCTGGCGTTCATCCTGCGCGAGATGCGGCTCGACGTCTGGGCCACGCCGCTTACCAGGGGTCTACTTGGTCCGAAGCTGGAAGAGCACGGCGTGACCGGGAACGTCACGTTCCACGAGGTGAGCGCGGGAGACGAGACGGGGATCGGGCCGTTCCGTGTTCGCTTCCACCGGGTCACGCACTCGATTCCCGACGGCGTGGCCTTGGCGGTCGACACGCCGCATGGCGTGATCCTGCACTCGGGAGACTTCAAGCTCGACCCCACGCCGATCGACGGGAAGCTCACCGATCTGGCCGGGCTGGCCGAGGAAGCGCGCCGGGGCGTGCATCTCTTCCTGTCGGACTCCACCAACGCGGAGGATCCCGGCGTGGTGGACAGCGAGCGCACGGTGGGCCCCGAGCTGCTCGACATCTTCTCGGACGCCCAACGCCTCATCGTCACGGCCTGCTTCGCCAGCCACATCCACCGGATCCAGCAGATCTGCGACGCCGCCCGGGCAGTGAACCGGAAGGTGGTGTTCATCGGCCGGAGCATGAACCAGTCGACATCCGCCGCTCGGGCCCTCGGGTATCTCCACGTCCCCGATGAAGACATCGTGGAGCTGGAGCGGCTTCCACAGACCTCGCCCCGCGACATCGTGGTGGTCTGCACGGGAAGCCAGGGGGAGCCCCTCTCGGCGCTTGCTCTCATGGCGGCGCACGAGCACAAGTGGGTCAAGCTCGAGGAAGGCGACACGGTGGTGCTCTCGTCCTCGATGATCCCCGGCAACGAAGTGAACATCCACCGAACCATCGACGGTCTGTACCGGACGGGGGCGGACGTCTACCACCATGGGATCTCGCACGTGCACGTCTCCGGGCACGCGGCCGCCGCCGAGCTGCAGCTGATGCTCAACCTGGTGCGGCCGAGATGGTTCATCCCCATCCACGGCGAGCGGCGACACCTGGCCCACCACGCCCGGCTCGCCAGGGAGGTGGGGATCCCCGCCCAGCGCATCTTGATCTGCGAGGACGGCGACGTGGTGGAGATCGACGAGCAGGTCCGGCTGACCGATCGGGTGCAGTCGGGCATGGTTCTCGTGGACGGGTTGGGGATCGGGGACGTGGGAGAGCTGATCCTGCGCGATCGCCGGCGGCTGGCCGGCGACGGGGTGGCTATCGTCGTGGTCACGGCGGACGCGCACAGCGGCGAGGTCCTGGCGGGACCCGACGTCATCACCCGCGGGTTCATCGAGGGTGAGGCCTCCGAGGAGATCCTGGAGGAAGCCCGTCATCGGGTGCTCCTCTCGCTCAAGGAGGTCGAGGAGGAGGCCGTGGGGGACCCCAATATCCTGAAACAGCACATCCGGCGAACGCTTGGTCGCTATTTCTTCGAAGCGATTGGCCGGAAACCGATGATCGTTCCCGTCATCATGGAGGTCTGAGGCCGCCCACTCCGCGCGGCGGCACCGGACGGGGGTCCGGGGGGTAGCTCGCCCGAGGCGGGAAACCGCCGGGAAGAGACAGCGAGCGTACCCCCGGCACCGGATGGGTCTGACCCCCCGGGGGAGGTTGGACGTTGGCGACGAAGCGCAAGAAGAAGCCGAAGTCCAGAGAGCGGGCCGGCGCGATCTCAGGCGCCGGCCGAAAGGTCGTCGAGCACCTCGGGCCCCAGATCGCCGATGCCGTGGGGATCGGGCTGATGGTGCTGGCGGCGCTGTCCGTACTGGGGCTGTGGCTCGACGCGGCGGGCCCGGTGGGCCGGTTCCTGTCGGTCCTCGTGCTGGGCACCTTCGGCGTGGCTGGATACGCCTTTCCGCTGGTGGCTCTGTGGTGGGGCCTGGTCCTGGTCCGAGGGACCGTCCGCGAGGAGCGCGGGAGGATGCTGCTGGGCCTGTGGTTCGCCGCCATGGGCGGGCTGGGGCTGGTGTCTCTTCTCCGCGGCAATCCCAGTCCGGCCTCGGGGCTGTCGGGGTTCGGCGATGCCGGGGGGCTCGTGGGCGCGCTGGTCGCGTGGCCGCTGTCCCGTCTCCTGTCCGGGTACGGCGCCGCCATCGTCTGCGTGGGCCTGTTCGTGTTGGGCGTTCTGGTGTTCACCGCCACCCCGCTGGCGTCGGTGGGCCGCGCGCTGAAGGACTTCTTCATCGAGGAGCCCGAAGAGGCCTCCATTCCTGAGGACGACGACGAGGAAGAGGAAGAGCGGCCCCGTCGGAGGCGCCGGTGGCGGCGAGCCGTCACCGCTGAGGAGCCGGAGGTCCTTGATCTGTCGGACCTCGAGGCGGAAGAGGAAGAGGGTGAACCCGTCGCGTCCCCGATTGCGGTGAAGCTTCCCAAGGTCACCGGCAGGGGGTACAAGCTGCCGCCGCCCGACCTACTTCGGAAGGCGCCGCCGTCGGCGGGGGGAGGGCGAGACGAGCAGGAGGTCATCGCCGCGCTTGAGCGTACCCTTCGGAACTTCGGTGTCGCGGCGTCGGTGAAGGGGGCGACTCGCGGGCCGACGGTCACGCTATACGAGGTGGAGGTGGCCGCGGGGACGAAGGTCAACAAGGTCCTGGCGCTGGCCGACGACATCGCCTACGCGTTGGCCACGCCGGACGTGCGGATCATCGCACCCATCCCCGGGAAGTCTGCCATCGGCATCGAGGTCCCCAACAAGGTCCGGGACTTCGTGATGCTCGGTGATGTGGTGGTCTCGCGGACCGCCAAAGAGGACCGGCATCCGCTGTCGGTCGGCCTGGGGAAGGACATCCACGGTCGGGCGGTGCTGTGCCACCTCAACCAGATGCCTCACCTGCTCATCGCCGGGGCGACCGGTGCCGGGAAGTCGTCACTCATCAACGCCTTCGTCACGTCCGTGTTGATGCGGGCGACGCCCGAGCAGGTTCGCATGGTCCTGATCGATCCCAAGCGCGTGGAGTTGTCGCACTTCGCGGATCTCCCTCACCTGCTCTCGCCGGTGATCGTGCACCCGAAGCGGGCGGCCGAGGCCCTCGGCTGGGTGGTCCGGGAGATGGAGGCACGCTACGAGTCGCTGGCCACCGTGGGAATGCGCGACATCGACACGTACAACGCCACGCTCGCCGAAGGGACGCTGCGCATCCCCCCGGGCCGGGAAGCGGACTTCCAGCCCCTCCCCTACATCCTGGTGATCATCGACGAGTTGGCCGATCTGATGATGGTCGCTCCCCGCGACGTGGAGGACGCCATCTGCCGGATCGCCCAGATGGCCCGGGCGGTGGGCATCCACCTGGTGGTGGCGACGCAGCGGCCCTCGGTGGACGTCGTCACGGGACTGATCAAGGCCAACATCCCGTCACGGATCGCATTCATGACCGCGAGTCAGGCCGACTCCCGGGTGATCCTGGACGTTGGGGGCGCGGAGAAGCTCGTCGGGCATGGAGACTTGCTGTTCCTGCCTTCTTCGGCGTCGAAACCGCACCGGATCCAGGGCGCCTGGGTGACCGAGAAGGAGATCGAGGAGGTCGCCGAATGGGTCCGCAAGCAGCGGGAACCCGAGTACGTCCAGGGGATCGAGGGCCTGGGCAAGCCCCCGGCCGACGACGAGGACGGCTTCGAGGGCGATGACCCTCTCCTCGAGCAGGCCGCGGAGCTGGTGATCCGGTCGCAGCTCGGCTCGACCTCGATGCTTCAGCGGAAGCTGAAGGTGGGCTTCGCACGCGCAGGCCGGATCATGGACCTGCTGGAGGAACGGGGGATGGTGGGCCCGTCGCAGGGCTCGAAGCCGCGAGACGTCCTGATGACCTGGGACGAGTGGGCTGAGAGCCGGAGCCGGGCCGGAGCGTAGCTCACGGCGGGCGCCTTCCTCGTTAGGGTGAATCCGGGACGACGAGGAGGCGAACCATGGACAATCCCGTGGTGCACTTCGCGTCTACGGGCCCGACGACGTCAGCCCTGACTTGAAGAGCGGAGCGTTCCGGGACCCCGCGGAAAACATCTTCGGCGTGTATCAGTCGAAATAACCGGGAAATCGCCCCGGCTGCGTGCCGAGGGCGACTTGCCGGTCGGGCGTCAGATGCGCGCGGCTAGGTGAGCAGCGCGATGAGGACGATGATGAGGATCAGGGTGCCCAACCCGATGCCGATGTACATGGTGACCCTCCCTTCGCTATTTCGATGTCATCTTTCCCGCTCTGGGAGTGTCTTGAACTCCGTGGTCAGCCTGCGGGCAGGGGCTGCCACGCAGGGCAGCAGTCGAGGCCAGGGCCGCTGGTGACTCGCCTTGGCTCCCCGCCGTCCGCGTCGATCACGAAGATGTCCCCCATGAACCCGTCGCTTCCCCGCTCCGGCAGGGCCCTGGTGAACGCGATCTGGGTCCCGTCCGGCGACCACGCGGGGTGCATGTCCGTGCATAGGTGGGACCCATCGGTCGGACACGCCGTGAGCAGGCGGACGTCGGTTCCGTCGGCCCGCATCACGTAGATGCCCGCGACCTCGTCGAGCGTTCCCCCTTCCCTGTAGGCATCGAAAGCCAGGAATTGCGCGTCGGGGGACCAGGACATGGTTCCGGCGAATACCAGGCCCGACGGGGCGCCGAGGGTGCGCACGATCTGCCCCGTCTCCGCGTCGACCAGATAGATCCGGTCCGGGCCGATCTCCGTCCCGGGACCCGCAAACCCTACGACCGCGATCGCCGTTCCGTCGGGCGACCACGCCACGTGGACGATGGCGCGGAACTCCTGGTTGAGCGGTCTCGGCTCGCTGCCGTCCACGCCCACCACCCAGAGTTCCTCGTGAGTGCCGTTGAAGCGAGAGAAAGCGACGTGGGTACCGTCGGGCGACCACGAAGGGTGGCTATCGCCCCCGGCGTCAGCATCGCAATCCGGCAGCCGGCACGTCGTCAGCTGCTCGATCCCGCTGCCGTCGGCATTCATGATGCGGATCGGGCCTTGCCAGCGAAACGCGATCCGGGAACCGTCTAGAGACCAGGCGACGGTCGAACGGAAGAGGAATCCCTGTTCTCCCACCAGCCGCCGCGCTCCGGTGCCGTCGGGCTCGACCGAGTAGAGGTCGGTCAGCGGGAACTCGCCCTCGCTCACGCTCTCGGGATCGGTGCGGACGAAGGCGATCAGCCCGTTGGCCTTCGGCTCGGGACGGAACGCCCCGGTCGGCGTGGGCGTGGGCTGATCGCTCTGCCGCGTGCCCGGAAGGAAGGCTCGGACGAGAAGGGCAAAGCCCAGCGCGGCCACCGCGAGCGCGGCGACGGCCACCGCCACGCGAGGCCATAGCGGCGGCCCCACCGGCCCCAGGGGTTCGCGGGTCACTATGTCTTGCCACAGATCGGGGGCAGGGATTCGATCGGCTTCGTGGAATCGAGAGCGGAGATCAGTCATCGCGTTCCTCCAACAGGACCCTCAAACGCCGGCGGGCTCGATACAGGTGCACGCTGACCGCCGAGGGCGTGGAACCGATGAGTGCGGCCACCTCTCCCACCGGTCGGTCGGCGTAGTAATGGAGGATGACCGCGGCGCGCTGGGTAGGCGAGAGCGCGCGGAGGGCGTCGACGAGCTCCGTCACTCGTGGGGTCACCTCGTAGCCACGGTCCGGAACCTCCCCGACCATCCGCCGTCGCTCTTTCAGCATGCCGCGCGCCACCAGGAACGCCGTCCGCCACACCCACCGCTCGGGGGAGCGGATCTCGTCGCCCCGGCGAAGGGCCTGGGCGAATGCTTCGGCGACCGCGTCACTCGCCGTCTCGCGGTCACCCGAGAACAGGAGAACCGCCCGCCAGAGCCGCTCGCCACTCTCTCGGTAGACACGTTCCAGCTCGGTCCGCGCATCCTCGGTCACCCGGGTCGCTTCCACTCTGAGATGAAGGGCCGGGAGGGGCTGCGAATCTTAACGACTCTCGCCACGGTTCTCGGTCGGCCTTCTCACGTCAGGCTTCCGGCCCCTCCACGTTGAACAGGGTCGGGCCGCTCCCCACGCGGATGGTGATGGCCTCGAATCCCGGACGGTCGCTACCCTCACGATGGATCGCCTTCCGAGGAATGAAGATGAACTCGCCGGCCCGAACCTCTTCCGTGTCGGTCCCAGCCGGCCCGGATTCGAGCCGCAGCGTCCCCGAGAGAACGTACGCATAGGTGTCCCAGTCTCCATGGTGGTGCCATCCGGAGGCCTGCTCGGGTTCCGCCCGCACCACGCCGATCCACAGGTTCTTCTTCGTGAACGCTTCCTCCCGGAGCATCCCAGCCGTCTGTTGCTCGGGCCGGACCCGGTCCTCCGCTCGAACCAACCTTGGCCGCTCCTCCACCCTCGACCTCCCTTCGACTGGCCCCAGGTAGCATTGCCCTCACTCCCCGGTCAAGCCGAGGCGCGCCGTGGCGTACGCTTGACGGCCGTGGACGTGCCGGAGCGCGAGCGGTGGCGACGGGATTGATCGTGGACAGCGAACAGGCTCTCTCCCTTCTGGCCCTGGCCGAGGATGCCGAGGTGGGCCTGTCCGGGCCCGAGTCTGCCCGGTGGATGGAGAACCTCGAGAAGCGCCTGGGCGAGCTGCGCACCGCGGCGGCGTGGTTCCTCAGCCACGGCGAACCGGAGCGAGCCCTTCGACTGGCCGCCGCGCTCACGATGTTCTGGCGCGAGGGGAACCAGATCGGCGAAGGACGCAAATGGATGGAGTCGATCCTCGCGGGCCCGGGGGCGGAGGTCCCCAGCGCGGCCCGAGCGAAGGCGTTGTACGGCGCAGGGAGACTGGCCTTCACGCAGGGGGACCAGGAAGCCTCTCGGACCCGCAACGAGGAGGCTCTTCGGATGGCCCGGGCCGCCGATGACTGGGGGGCCCAGGTGCTCGCCCTGGTCGGGCTGGCCAGGGTGGCCCTACGAGATGGTGACCTCGCCGTGGTTCGCGACAACGCGAAGCAGGCCCGCAGGATGGCCCGAGACATGGGCGACCAGCGCGCCGAGGCCGGGCCCCTCCACCTGCTGGCCGCGGCCACCAGGATGGACGGGGACGTGGATGGAGCTCGCCGGCTCTACGAGGAGAGTCTGCAGCTGAACCGGGAATTGGGGGATCAGCGCGTCGTGGCCATGGAGCTCCTGAACCTCGGGTTCGTGCAGAAGAACCTGGGCGACCTGAGCGCCGCCGAGACGCGGTTCCGGGGGAGCCTGGAGCTGCAGAGGGAGCGCGGCGATGCCACGCTCGTGCCGGAGATCCTGATAGGACTGGGCTGCACGGCGGCTGCGCGGGGCGATCTCGAGCGAGCGGCGAGGTTGCTGGCGGCGGGACAGGCGCGGCTCGATGCGGCAGGCGCGGTCCTAGACCCCGACGATCAGCCGGAGTTCGACCGCGCGGCCAGCGTGGTCCGGGAGGGGCTCGATCCCGCGATCTTCGACGCGCTATGGGCGGAGGGGCTGGCCATGGACGCGGATCGGGCCGTCGACCTCGCCCTCCGGTCCTCTTCTTAGAACCTGAGGTTGGGCCGGCGGCTGCGGATCCACTCGTCCACCCGTCCCCACCAGGCGAACAGCCAATCGACCTGAGCTTCGTGCTCCACGGGGATCTCCCTGGGAGCGATCCGCCAGTATCGCGCCAGGATGGGGCCCTCCAGGGGAAGGATCCGCCACGTCGCCACCACCGAGTTCATGAACTCCAGCCCCGTGTGGGCCACGAACACGACGTCGGCATCCGGGGCGGTTGGATCGCCGTCAGCGCGCCGCCGAGTCGCGGGGCCAGCACGGTGAGCATCTTCTCGGCCAAGTCCGCTTCCTCCTCGAAGCCCTTCCGCTTGAGGCCGGCGATTGCGGCCAGCCTCCGTCGCTCGGTGAAGTTGCCGCCCTCGGGGAAGAGGACCAGTGCATCGCGGTCGCCGAGGCCCCGGGCGAGTCGCTCGATGGCGTGGAGGTGCTGCTGAGGGTCCTCGGAGTGCGGGCGGATGAAGGCGCACGGCAGGCGGTTCGCCACGACGTCGATGGCCGGGTCCCACTGGAGCGCGGCCTTCATCACAATCCTGGGCCGGCGGTGGAAACCTGAAAGAAGCGTGTGGGCGAGGAGTATGGAGTCCCCCGGCCCCGCGTGACGGCAGAACACCAGGACCGGACCCGCTCGAGGCTCCGGCCGATCCTCTACCTCGATGCGGAGCTGGAGCAGGCGAACGGCCGCGCCGGCGATGCCCGCAAGCCAGACCCGCGCCAGCAGGTAGTGCGCGGACTGGAACGCCTGGGACCGCAGGCCCGCCCCGAATCCGCTGGCCACCCACAGCAGGAACAGCTTCAGGAGGACCCAGGCCTCGAGCCCGGCGAACACGACACCCAGGGCTACGAGTCTCACTGCCTGCCAGCCTCCCTTCACTTGCCAGCCTTCCCTCAGCAGGACATCGGCGACGAAGGCTGCGAGGAGGGCGATCGGGGAGACGGCAACAATCGCGAGCGAGAGAAGGAACACGAGTGGCGCAACGACCACTCGTCGGACGATCCGTGGGGGGAGCGGGATCACGAGGCTCTCATCTCGTCGAGATACGCCAGCGTCGCTCGGTACGCTTGCCGTATCCGCCCGGCAACCTGCGAGAAGTCGCGGTACCGGAGCTGAGAGAGGTCGTCGTAGCGGGGAGGGGTCCGCTCCCCAGTGGGAAGGATGTGCGCAGTAACCCCCTTCGGAAGGGTGGCCATGTCTCGAGCGAACCGGTGCCGTCGAGCGATCTCGAACGCCACCATGGCTACCTGCCAGGGATTGGTGGGCGGATCGAGCCCTCGTTCGATCCGCCCGGCGTGGAGGACGTAGATGCGGCGGGCCCCCAGCTCGACCGCCCTCCCCACGGGGATGCTGTTGACGATCCCGCCGTCGATGAAGTGCTCCCCGTCGATCTCCACGACGGGAAGAAGGCCGGGGATCGCGGAGGAGGCCAGGATGGCGTCGGAGAGGGAGCCCTTCGAGAACCAGCGTTCCGCGGCGCGTTCGATGCTCGCCGCCACGCACTGGAAGGGCAGCTGGAGGTCCTCGAATCGACGGACGGGAAGGACGCGCTCGATGAGCTCCCGGAGCGGGGCGTTCGAGTGCACGGACGTCCTGGTGCGGAAGAGGGTGACCGCTCCGGTGAACAGCGACCCGGCGAAGACCCCGCGCTTCACCAGATTCAGCCATTCCCTTTCCAGGCGGTCGACCATCTCCGGCGCGGGGTCGGCCGCCACGGCGGCGCCATTCAAGGCGCCGACAGAGGTTCCCACCACCACCCCAGGGAAGACCTCCCGCTCCAGGAGGGCTCTCAGCATCCCCACCCGGTAGGCGCCCATGTGGCCGCCTCCCCCGAGAACGAACGCGCCTGTCGGCTTCCGGCGCCGGGCTCGGACGGACAGACCGCGTGCCTGATCGGTCCTTGACCCGTGCGGGGCTGCGGGTCGCTCGCATCGGCGCCCATTATCGCCGTACCCTTCCCCCGTGCCGATCTGCTCCCAGTGCGGGACGGAGAATCCCAGCGCCGCGCGGTTCTGCATGGCCTGCGGGGAGCCGTTGGCTGTCCAAGGCCCGCCCCACGAGGTCCGTAAGACCGTCACCGTTTTGTTCAGCGACGTGGTCGGCTCCACGCCCCTCGGCGAGCGCCTCGATCCCGAAACGCTGCGCCGGTTGATGTCGCGGTACTTCGACCGCATGAAGGCGGTCGTCGAGCGTCACGGCGGAACGGTGGAGAAGTTCATCGGCGACGCCGTGATGGCCGTGTTCGGCATCCCCACCGTGCACGAGGACGACGCCCTGCGTGCGGTGCGGGCCGCGGCCGAGATGCGAGAGGCT